>NZ_JAUZVL010000030.1:0-52660 GCF_031844545.1 Arthrobacter sp. AB6 | reverse complement strand
GGCCATTTAGGCGCATTAAGTGAGAGAGCGTCGCATCGGAGCAGCCGAACTAGCCTGGCTACCCCTCAGCAGGCGCCCCGTTCAGCTCAGCTCGCGTGGGCGGGTTCGCGCCCGGCCGGGACACCGTAACAGCCGCCGCCTTCGCCGCATGGGCCAGGAGTCCCTCCAGTCCCTCCGCCGGGAGTTCGCGCAGGTCCTTCCGGTTCTGGGCTCCGTCCAGGCCGCGGTCCACCAGGCCGGAGAGCAGCGCCGCCATGAACGAGTCACCGGCGCCCACGGTATCCGCCACCTCAACCTTGGGAGCCTCCACCTGGGCTTCGCCCGCCCGGCACACACCCCACGGCCCGTCTGCTCCGCGCGTGACCACCACCAGCGCCGGCCCTTCCTCCCCGCCCAGGGACAGCCAGCGGCGCGCGGCGTCCAGCACGTCAAGGTCCGGGTAGAGCCAGGCGAGGTCCTCATCGGACGCCTTCACAACGTCCGCCAGGGACACGAACTTCTCCGCGTGGCGGCGCGCGTAATCCACATCGGTGATGATGCTGGGCCGGCAGTTGGGGTCGAAGCTGATGGTGGCGTGCGGGTGGGCGAATTCGACGGCGGCAAGCACCTCGGTGGCGCCCGGCGC
The DNA here is from genome assembly GCF_031844545.1 of Arthrobacter sp. AB6. Lineage (NCBI taxonomy): Bacteria > Bacillati > Actinomycetota > Actinomycetes > Micrococcales > Micrococcaceae > Arthrobacter > Arthrobacter sp. AB6. The sequence continues at coordinate 52,035 of NZ_JAUZVL010000030.1, read as the reverse complement.
CAGCATCGTGGCAATGGACCCCGTGTGCAGCAGGGTGGTTCCCTGCAGCATGAACGCGAGCCGGTCGGCGATGCCGGGAAGCTGCCAGGTGAGGTCGAACGTGTAGGTGGCGGCGCCGTCGTCGTCAATCAGCGCGGTGGCCACGCTGGTGGGCAGGTCGTCCGGCCCCATGGGAAGCATCACGGAACTGGCGCGCAGGTGCGCCGCGACGGAATCACCATAGGCGTCCCGGCCGTACCGGCCGATGAACTGCACCGGGTGGTCGAGGCGGGCCAGGCCCACTGCGACATTCAGGGGACTGCCGCCCACGTGGGCTTCGATTCCGGAGGCGCGCTGGACAACGTCGACGAGGCCTTCGCCTATAACTGTGAGCATGCTCATACTCTGCCAGAGGAGAGGCTAACCGGCACGTTGCTAAGCACGATGACGCTTAGCCCAGTGCAGCCGCTCCCCGTGCCAGCCGGGTGATCTCCGCCCAGTCTTCGCCCTCAACCGCGGCGCGCGGCGTGAGCCAGCTGCCGCCCACGCAGGTGACGTTGGGCAGGGACAGATACCCGGGGGCGGATTCCAGGCTCACCCCGCCGGTGGGGCAGAACTGCACCTCCGGGATCGGCGCGCCGATGGCCGCGAGGTATTTCGGTCCGCCCGCCGGGCCGGCCGGGAAGAACTTCATGGCGCTGAGTCCGCGCTCCAGGACGGCCATCACTTCGCCGACCGTGGCCACGCCGGGCAGCACCGGCACGCCAAGCTGCAGCATGTGGTCCAGCAGGGAACGCGTCACTCCCGGGCTGACCAGGAACTGCGCACCTGCGGCCACGGCGGCATCGGCCTGGGCCGGGGTAAGGATGGTTCCGGCACCCAGCAGGATCTCCGGCACTTCAGTGGCGATGCGCTTCATCGACTCAAGGGCGCTGCCGGTCCGCAGCGTGAGCTCGATGATCCGGACCCCGCCGTCGGCCAGTGCCCGCGCCACCGGAACGGCGTGCTGCGGGTCGGCGATGGTGACCACCGGGATGACCGGTGAAACGTGCAGGACGCTGGTTGCGTCAGCCATGGATGATCTCTTTTCTCAGGCCGTCCAGCCCGTCGATGTCGATGGTGCGGTACCAGTGCGTCAGCAGGTCCGCGAAGGTGGTGTTGGCTGCGAGCGCCGGATCGAAGATGCTCCGCATGCCCAGCAGCGCAGGGACAACGGCTTCGGCCGTGCGTCCGGCCGGCAGGGCCGCCTGGAGTTCCGCGGCGAGGGGATCGTTCAGCTCCGACGCCGGGGTCGAGGCCACGTGGTGCATCCACGCAGCGACGGCAAGCGCAGCCCAGCGCGGTTCGCGGCCGGTTTCAAGGTTTGCGTTCACGGTGGTCAGCAGCCGCAAGCCGATCTTTTGCGACCCGTCACTGCCCACTTTGGCCGTTGTGTGGCCCAGCGCCGGGTTGGCGAACCGTTCAAGCACCTGGCCGCAGTATTCGTCGCCGTCCAGGCCGGCTGGAAGGCTGATGGTGGGGAGCGCGTCATCAGCCATCATCAGGCGGCAGGCAGTCCGGAAGGCGTCCTCTCCCACGGCGCCGCTGATGGTCGCCTTGCCCGTTGCCAGCCCCAGGTATGCCAGCATCGAGTGGCTCGCATTCAGCAGCCGCAGCTTGGCTGCCTCCCAGGCCCCGACGTCGTCACTGAACAGCGCGCCGGCGCGCTCCCAGGCGGGGCGCTCCGCCGCGAATTTGTCCTCGATCACCCACTGCATAAAGGGTTCAGCCACCACGGCGGCCTCGTCCCGGAGTCCCAGGTCACGTTCGACGGCGGCCAGGTCACCTTCCGTGGTGGCGGGCACCATCCGGTCCACCATCGTGTTGGGGAACGTGACGTTTTGCCCCAGCCAGGCGAGCAGCGGCGTGGACTCCGCGTCCGGAAGGGCCCCGGCAAATGCCCGCACCAGGTTGCCGGTCAGCTCACCGTTACCGGGGAGGTTGTCGCAGGAGACGACGGTCAGCGGACCGCCCCCGGACCGGGCGCGCTTCTGGATGCCACGGGCTATCTGTCCGACGGCGGTGAGCGGCGGCCTGCCGGCGAGGTCCGCCGCAACCTGCTCGTCGGCGGTGTTGAGCGAGCCGGTGCGCGGGTCGATGCGGTAGCCCTTTTCGGTGACCGTCAGCGTCACTACCTTGGTGGTTTCGGCTGCGATCCGGTCCACCACTGCATCCGGCCGGTCCTTCCCGGAAATGGCCTCCACGATGCTTGAGACCACGCGCAGCGGAGCGGCGCCAGTGCCCCGTTCCGCCACGGAGAACAGCCCGTCCTGCGGTGCCAGCTGGCGTGCCACGGTGTCCGAGCGCTGGGTCACCCCGATGATTCCCCAGTCCGCTGAGCCGGTGGCGAGCATGGCGTCCTCGGTGAACACTGCGGTGTGGGCGCGGGCGAAAGCGCCGAGGCCCAGGTGGACGATGCCGGGGCTGATGGGAGAGCCTGCCAGGGGTGCGCGGTGCTTGCCGTGCGCGGGGAGGGCCGCGGCATTCAGGCGTGTGATGGCGCTGCTCCTTCGCGGGCAAGGCGGGCGGGAGATCCCGCTGCGTGGGCCCGGGTCTGTTCCAGCGTGGGGATGAACCCGGTGCCTCCCTTGCCGCCAACCACCAGCGATGCCGCGGCGGCGCCGCAACGGGCGGCCTCGGCGAAGCCGTCCCCGAGGATCATCCGTGCGGTCAGGGTGCCTACGAAAGCGTCTCCGGCGCCGGTCTGGTCCACCACGGCGGGGGCCGGAATGGAGTCGATCCAGGCGGTTTCGGCTGCGCCGTCCCGGCCCTCACCGTCAAGCTGGATTCCGTCCGCGCCGCAGGTGACCGCGACGTTCCGGGCACCAAGGCCGCGCAGCCGCGCGGCGGCCTCGGCCGGGGTGGAGGTGCCCAGGAGGGCGCCCGTCTCGCCGGGGAAGGAGGGGGTGACCAGGAACGCACGGGGCGCGAGCTGCAGCAGGGCCGCCGTCGCATCCTCCACGGACGTGAGCCGGGGGCGGAAGTTGGGATCGAAGACAAAGCGTTGGGCCACGGAGGCGGCCTTGACGACGGCGGCGCGCGCCGTCGTCGAAATGGCGCAGGCGATGCCGCCGGCCACCACGGCGCCCGCGGCCGAAAAGACCGCGGGGTCCACGTCGTCCGGCCCCAGCGTGGACCCGACGCTGCCGCTGCGTGCGTAGGAAAACTCCCGCTGCCCGTCAGGGTCGCAGTGCACCAGGTACACACCCTGCTGTCCCGGCCGGAACCTGAGCAGCTCCGGGGAAACGCCGAGTTCCACGATCCGGGCGGCGATGGCGCGGCCAAGGTCGTCGTCGGTCAGGACCGCGAGCAGGCCCACGCGGGCGCCGGCCGCCGCGGCCGACGCCGCAACGTTAAGCGCGTCACCCGAGATGCCAAGCTGCGCCGGCACGCCGTGGCCGAAGGCCTGGTCGGTGGCCACCTCGACGAGGATCTCGCCCATCACCAGTACGTCGAACTGTTGCTGCACTGCCTCACTCACCAGTCATGCACCGATCCATCGAGCCGCCGGTTGACGGGCAGGTATTTGGGGTCGAACGGGAACCGGGCGGCGGCTTCCTCGTTGAACTCTACGCCGATGCCGGGCGCGTCGCCTGGATGCATGTAGCCGTCACTGAAGGTGTAGGACGTGCTGAACACCTCGTTGGCGGGCTCCCGGTGGCCCATGTATTCCTGGATGCCGAAGTTGGGGATGCTCATGTCCACGTGGAGGGCAGCGGCGAAGGAGGCGGGCGAGAGGTCGCCCGCGCCGTGCGAGCCCGAGCGCACGCCGTAGAGGTCTGCGAGGGAGAAGATCCGGCGCAGGTGGGTGATGCCGCCGGCGTGTGAAACCGAGGTGCGGATGTAGTCGATCAGCCGTTCGGTGATCAGCTGCTGGCAGTCCCAGATGGAGTTGAGGACCTCACCCACGGCGACGGGCGTGGTGGTGTGCTGGCGGATCAGGCGGAACGCCGACTGGTCTTCGGCCGGCGTCGGGTCCTCGATCCAGAACGGCCGGTACTGCTCCAGCGAGGCGCCTAAACGGCCCGCCTCGATCGGGGACAGCCGGTGGTGGACGTCGTGCAGGACGTGCACGCCGTAACCGAACTCTTCGCGCACATGGGCCATCATCTTCGGCGCGAAGTCCAGGTACGCCGTCGTCTCCCACATGTCTTCCTGGGGCACGTTGCCGCTGGCGGGCTCGTAAAGCTTGCCGTCCACGGGGGCGATGCCATAGGTCTTCTCCAGCCCGGGGACAGCGGCCTGGGCGCGGATTGCCTTGTAGCCGAGGTCCAGGTGGTGCTGGAAGTCGGCGCTGAGGTCCTCGAGGCTGGACCCGCTGGCGTGCCCGTAGACCATAACGCCCTCGCGGGCCGCACCGCCGAGGAGTTCGTAGACCGGCATGCCGGCGGCCTTGCCCTTGATGTCCCACAGCGCGACGTCGATGGCGGCGATCGCGGTCATGGTCACCGGTCCGCGGCGCCAGTAGGCGCCCTTGTAGAAGTACTGCCAGGCGTCCTCGATCCGGCGCGCATCGCGGCCGATCAGCAGCGGGCACAGGTGCTCTGACAGGTAGGACGCCACAGCCAGCTCGCGCCCGTTAAGGGTGGCGTCGCCGATGCCGGTGATCCCGTCCTCGGTTTCGATAACGAGCGTGACGTAATTTCGTCCGGGCGACGAAACCACTACCCGTGCGTCGGTGATCTTCACTGGTTGGTCCTTCAGGTGTGTTGGAGCGGAAATGTAGGTCGCAGTAAGTGTCGTTTTGAGCCCTCAAAACGACACTTACTGCTACTTAGTTGGGTCAGGCCGTAGGCGGGGTGAGGTTGAGCATGACCTTGCTGCTGCCGGAGGTCGGATCGCCGAAGACCCGCATGGCCTCGGCTGCCTGGTCGATGCAGAACTTATGGGTGATGACCGGGGACACGTCCAGGCCACCGGCCATGGCGCGGAGCGCATCGGTGATTTCATCCACAAAGCGGTAGGAGCCGACCCAGGTGATCTCCCGGGTGACCAGGTCCCCCAGGGCAGCCGGGGCCGGGGCACCCGGAAGGTTCCCCACCTGGACCAGGGTCCCGCCACGGGCCGTGGCGCGGAGGACTCCGCCCAGCACGGCGGGGATGCCGGACGCCTCGAAGACGAGCTCCATGTCCGCCGGCAGGCTTCCGCCGGTGGAGACGTTGCGGACCTCGTCGGCGCCCATGGCCGCGGCGATCTTCAGGGCAGCATCGCTGATGTCGGCGGCAATGACGGTCCTGGCTCCCGCGTACTTGGCGGCTGCCACCACCAGGGAGCCGATAGGCCCGGCGCCGTTGACCAGGACGTCCCGGCCGGTGAGGTCACCGGCGCGGCTGACCGCATGCATGGCGACGGCGAGCGGTTCGGCCAGTGCCCCGCGGAGCGTGTCCACGCCGTCGGGCAGCACCCGGATCTGGGACGCCTTGGCGAGCTTGCGTTCGCTGAAGCCGCCGTCCGTGTGCGGATCGAAGGCTGCGGATCCGAAGTACCGGATCTGCGGGTAGAGGTTGGTGCGGCCGGTGAGGCGTTCCGGCATGGTGCCGTCCCCCACGAGTTCCGCGGGGTGGACGGTGACCGGCTGGCCAACTTCCAGGTTGACGACGCCGGCACCGAGCTGGGCGATGCGTCCGGCAACCTCGTGGCCGAGGACCAGCGGCGACTTCAGTGCCGCGGTCCCCGAGGCACCGTGGCGCCAGTACGAAAGGTCGGATCCGCAGATGCCGCCCCATTCGACGTCGAGCACTACTTCCCCGGGGCCGGCAACGGGTTCCGGCCGCTCGTCGATGCGGAGATCATTGACGCCGTGGACGACAACGGCTTTCATACGGCGTCTTCCAGGCGGACCATGTCGCGACCACGGACCTCGGGTCCAACAAAGGCCGAGATGAGGGTGATCAGCGAGTAGGCGATGACCATCGCGGCCAGCGGCCACCAGTGGCCGGTGATGGCGGTGAGGGTTGCTGCCAGCAGGGGGCCGATGGCGGTGGCGAGGATGCCGCCGATTTCCTTGGCCAGGGCGAGCTGGGTGAAGCGGGTGCGGGCTCCGAAGAATTCGGCCATGGTGACGCTTTCCATGGCGAAGAGGCTGAGCACGCCCAGGTTTAGGCCGATGACCATGGCGACCGTGATGAGGACGGTGTTGCCGCTGGTGACCATCAGCATCATGGGAATGGCGAACAGGGCGGTGAGGGAGCTCAGGGCGAGATAGAGCGGCCGGCGGCCGAAGCGGTCACCGAGCATGCCCATGACCGGGATGGTCAGGAAGCCCAGGATGGAGCCGAACATGATGGCGGTGGTGCCCACGCTCTTATCGACGAGGAGGACGGTGGCGAGGTAGCCCACCAGGAAGGTCTGGACCAGCCCGGAGTTTCCTGCCTGGCCGAAGCGCAGGCCCAGGGCGATCAGGAACGCCTTGCCCTTGCGCTGGTGCAGCGCAGCCTCGATGGTGCTGGTCCTGGCCAGTTCCTCGGCAGCGGCGATTTCGCGCTTGGACAGCGCAACGCCGTCGACGACGTCTGCCCGCTCCTCGAAGACGGGGCTTTCCTTGACGTGGTGGCGGACCCACACGGCGAAGATCATCAGGACGAAGCTGAACAGGAACGGGATGCGCCAGCCCCAGCTGAGCAGGTCCGCTTCGGACAGCGTGGACACGAGGATGGCCCAGATAGCGGAGGCGGCGAGGGTTCCGGAGTTGGTGCCCAGGCAGACGAGGGAGGCGATGAGGCCGCGGCGGCGGGCCGGGGCGAACTCTGCGAGCATCACGGTTGCGCCCGCGATCTCAGCACCGGCACCGAAGCCCTGGGCCAGGCGCAGTGCCACCAGGAGGATGGGGGCCCAGATGCCGATCATCGCGTAGGTGGGGAGGACACCGATCAGCGTTGTGGAGGCGCCCATCAGGGCGATGGTGATGAAGAGGACTTTTTTGCGGCCGATCCTGTCACCCATGCGGCCGAAGTAGACGGCGCCTGCCAGGCGGGCAACATAGCCCACGCCGTAGGTGGCCATGGCGGCGATGAGGCCGATGACGGGGCTGACATCGGGGAAGAAAAGCTTGTTGAACACGATGGCGGCTGCCAGCGAGTACAGCTGGAAGTCCATGAACTCCATGGCCGTCCCCAGCCAGCCGGAGACGGCGACTTTGGCCAGTTCGCGGGTGGGTTTGGCTTCCGGCTTGGTCGTGGGCGGCGCGATGCTCTCAGTCATCTGATGCTCCTTTGCAGGCGATGAAAAACGAAGGGGAGAGTGAACGGAAGAAGCTGGGGCTGAGGATCGCAAATATGATCGGCAGGACCCCGTCACCACTACCATACAAGCACTACCATTCTAGTGTGTCAACCAATTACACTGGAGTCATGGCAACCGAAAAGAGATCCTCAGCACCGCGGCTCTCCGTGCGGGACCAGACGCTCGAGACAATCCGCCGCCGCATCATCTCCCTTCAGTTGCCGCCCGGTGAGCCGCTCTCCGAGAATGAACTGGCGCAGGAACTGGGCGTCAGCCGGACGCCGGTCCGCGAGAGCTTGATCCTGCTCCGCGAAGAGGGGCTGGTGCAGGTCTTCCCGCAGATCGGTTCCTTTGTTTCACTGGTGGATTTGGGGCGGGTCTCGGAGGCCCAGTTCGTCCGCGAGGCCATTGAGTGCGCCTCCCTCCGCGACCTTGCAGTGGACAGCTCCGGCCTTGCGGGCCTCCGGGACATCCTGAAAGCCCAGTCCCGGGCTGACGCCGACGGCGATGTGGAGGAATTCTTCCGGCTCGACGAGGACTTCCACCGGGAGCTCCTGCGGTTGGCGGGGCATGAATCGGCCTGGGCGGCCGTCAATTCGGCCAAGGCGCATCTGGACCGCGCCCGCCGCCTGAGCCTGCTGGACACCCGCCCGGTGTCCACGCTGATTGAGCAGCACACGGCCGTGGTGGACGCCCTGGAAGCCAACAACCTCGCGGATGCCGACAGCTCCCTCCGGCTCCACCTCCGCGGCGTTTTCGAGGATGTGCAGCGCATCCAGGAATCCACCCCCGAGCTCTTTTCCGACGGCGCCGTAGCACGCCCCACCAGGCGGAGCGTCGCGCGGCTGGGTTAGCACCGCCTGCCGGCAGCGCGCTGTTTCAGCCGAGCAGCTCCCCCACCAGCTCCCGGCACTTCGCGTACGCCTCCGTTGTGGGATTGATCAGCGCGAAGTGGTCCCCCGGCACCATGACCAGCTGCGCGGGGACCGGTCCGGACCTGGCCGCCTCCACATAGGACACTGACATGCCCGGCGGCACGTCGGCGTCGTCCGTTGCATGCACGGCGTAGACGGGGACGCTGAGCGGCAGCGCGGCCATCGGGTCCGCGTACCTGTGCCGGCCGGGAAAGTCCGACGACGGCCCGCCCAGCAGGTTGGCCACCGCACCATCGCTGAGGTTCAGTTCCTCCGCTGCCGCGAGGTTGAGCACGCCGGACTGGCTGACCACACCGGTGAGGCGGACGCCGTCGCGGCGGCCACCGGCCTCGCGGTGCTCGGCCTCCAGCCCCAGCCGGCCCAGGCGGTCCCGGCCCGCCGCCCACACTGCGAGATGGCCGCCGGCGGAATGGCCCAGGGCCACCACGTTGGCCAAGTCCAGGGCGTGGGGCCCTGCGAGCTCCTGCAGTTTGTCGATGCCCGCAAGGATGTCCGAGAAAGTGTGCGGCCAGCCCCCGCCGTTGCCCGCCCGGCGGTACTCGAGGTTCCAGGCGGCAAACCCGTGCCCGGCAAGGTCCTCGGCCAGCGGCTCCCCCAGGTCGGCACCGTACTTCGACCGCCAGTAGCCGCCGTGGATCACCACCACCACGCCGCGGCGGGCGGCGGCTCTTGGCTGCCCGGGAAGGAACAGCTCGCCCCACTGGCTGGGGTCATCGCCGTAGTAATACCTATGCCGCGTTGCCATCTGCCGAGCGTACCGCGCAGTGCATTGCCGGGCCTCAGCACAGGCCGTTGCCGGGCGGACAGCACAGTGCCATTCTGGGTGGACCTTACCCCGCGCCACCGACCGAAAGGATGGGAAAATGCCGCTCTATCTGTCAAGGTTCAGCTACACGCCGGAGACCTGGGGCCGGTTGATCAACAACCCGGAGGACCGGCGGAAAGCCGCGCAGGCGTACATCGAATCGGTGGGCGGAAAGCTCCATGGGTTCTGGTACGCCTTCGGCAGCCACGACGGCTACAACCTCTGGGAGGCGCCGGACAACGTGTCCATGGCGGCGGTGGCACTGGCCATCAGCGGGGGCGGGGCCCTGAGTTCGTTCCAAACCACGGTGCTGATGAGCGTCGAAGAGACCATGGAGGCCCTGCAGAAGGCGGCCGAGATCAAGTACCAGCCTCCGGGCGCCTGAGGACCCCACCGGGCACGCCTCCCCTTCATCGAGTGCTCCGTACCGGCCCTTTTGGGACGTGAAAACGGCAGGTACGGAGCACTCGATGGAATCGCAAGCCGGCACCAGGCAACATAATGATGGCGCGAAGGCGGTGCGCGGATCACGGCCGGGCCTCCGCCGTAAGCTGGAACCATGCCGAGTCATTGGGACAGCCTGGACGCGAGCCTCCGCGAATCCGTGGAGCAGAACGTGGAGATCTATGAGCGGGTCCGCCCTGCCCTGAAGCTGGTCACCCGCGACGTCCTGCTGACCCTTCGGGACATGCTGAAGGACTCCGAGGTCACGCCCCTGTTCGTCACGGGCCGCACCAAGACCGTGGAATCGTTCAAGGAGAAGATCTCCCGGATCGAGGAACCCTTGGAGCCTGGCGCGCCCCCTGCCCTCAAGTTCCCGGACCCGTTCCGGACCCTGAATGACATGGTGGGCATCCGCGTGATCACCAAACTGCCCGCAGAGAATGCCCTGGTGGCCAACATCATCAAACACCAGCGGCAGCTCTTCGACTGCCGCGGGGACCGGGAAAAGGACATCGGCTCCATTGAATCGGGCACCTACGGATACTCCAGCCGGCACCTGATCCTGCGCACCATCCAGAACGAGGCCGTCAAGGAGTACCAGTCGGTCTTCAACCCGGATGCCGTGCCCAACGGCAGCTACTTCTTCGAATGCCAGATCCGGACCATTTTCGCCCACGCGTGGAGCGAGATCGAGCATGACATCCGGTTCAAGGCCGAGGACCCGCGGGCCTGGACACCCCACTTCGACCGGCAGTTCACCGCCACCGCAGCCATGCTGGAAACAGTGGAAACCGCGTTCGCCGACCTGCACGAGCGCTACGAGGAAGTCCGCAGTTTCTGGGACGCCGACGGCGAAGGTGCTGCTCCGCTGACACCCAACCGGATCCGCGACGTCTGGCGCACCCTGCTCCCCCACGTTGACCGCAAGGTGGACGACGACTGGGGCTGGGCCGCCGAACTCCTCGCAGCCCACGGCCTGAACCAGACCATGCAGCTGGCCGGGCTCCTCAGCGCCAACCGCATCACCGAGGTCCGCAAAGCCTTGGACCACCGCTATTCTCCCGGGCCCGACCGGCTGCTCGACGACCTGCTGCTGTGGCAGTACGGCACCAGGCACATCGACCTCACCGCAGAAGCGGCCGACGCCGTACCGCACCCCAGGCGGGACAGCCTGCTGCGGCGGTTGAGGCAGATCGAGCGCTACAGGCTGACGAAAAAGTAGGGCGCGGCGCGCAGCCCGGCGCTAACGCTGTTTCAGCTCTGCGGTCGACTCCCGGACCACCAGGTGCGTCGCGAGCTCCACGCGCTGGGAGTCAAGCGCTTCACCGTGCAGCTGCCGGAGCACGGCCCGCAGCGCAGTGCGGCCCATCTCCTGCAGCGGCTGTGACACGGAGGTGAGGGGCGGAATGGACTCCTCCGCCTGGTACGTTCCGTCGAACCCCACAAGGCTAAGGTCTTCGGGGACCCGGAGGCCGTTCTTGCGCGCTTCACTGAGAACCCCGAGCGCAATACTGTCGCTGGCGGCGAAAATCGCTGTAGGGGGTTCGGCGAGGTCCAGCAGCTTCTTAAGTCCCAGCACTCCATGCTCGGCGCGGAAGCGTCCCGGGATAACGTAGGCAGGGTTCACTGCTACGCCCTTCGCCATCAATGCGGCCATATAGCCGTGCAGCCGCGCCTGGTTGCATTCGGCCGCCTCCGGGCCGCCCAGGTACGCGATCCGTGAATGCCCAAGCTGGAGCAGGTGCTCCGTGGCAGCCTTGCCGCCCGCCCAGTTCGTGGCACCGACGCTCACCACATCCGCCTGCGGAGGATTCAGCGGGTCGATGACGGCCACCGGAATCTTCCGGCGCCTGAACGCATGCAGCTGGGCGGCGCTGAAGGCCGAAGTCACCACGATCATGCCGCTGCGTCCGGCTTCAACCATGCGCTGGGCCCGCCGCTCCGGGCTCAGGGTGGCGCCGCCCAGGTGGCTGGTCACGCTGATCATGATCTCTACGTCGCTGGCCCCCGCATATTCCAGCACCCCGTTGAGGATCTCCACGGCATAGGCGGAGGTCAGCGCGTCAAAAATGACTTCGACGACGGTATGCCCCGGCAGTGCCGTCCTGCGCTGCAGCGGCGACTGGTACCCCAGTTCCTCCAGCGCGGCGAGCACCCTCGCGCGGGTGGCGGACGAAACGTCCTCGCGCCCGTTGACAACCTTGGAAACTGTGGGCGCCGAGACTCCTGCCCGCAGTGCAACAGCTGCCAGGGTGGTTTTTTCCGGCTGGGCAGTGGTAGTCAAGTTGATTCCCGTCTTTCGAAACATTTCGAGAAGTCAATCATGCCCTTGCCTATAAGGACGCGTCAACAGAGAACAGAAGACAACACGCAGTGCGGACTGGTGCCTAGCGAAGAAATTCCTTGACTGTGACGGCACTCACCGCTAGGTTTACCCCACTGACCGCAACTTTTCGAAATATTTCGAAAGACTGCCGCGGTCAACTACTGAACGAATGCGGACATGCCGGCTCGAAACCGAGGCGCGAAAGTCCGCTTCCATACGCTACCGGGTCCCAGCGTTGAGCCCGGAGGATGAACGGATGCGAAATGAAGATTCGAAAGTTGCGCTCGGCACTCTTGGCAGTTTCCGCCGCCGGAATGGCGATCAGCCTGGCCGCCTGTGGTTCAGCAGGTCCTGCCGGCACCAATGTGAGCAGTGACTCGGCGACGATGTGGGGACTCACTGGAGGCAACCAGCCCGTCCTGCAGAAGTCGGTGGACGAATGGAACAAGGCGAACCCGGAGAAGTCGATCAAGCTGGACTTCTTCGCCAATGATGCCTACAAGACAAAGGTCCGGACCGCCGTGGGCGCCGGCGAAGGCCCCACGTTCATCTATGGCTGGGGCGGCGGGGTGCTGAAGTCGTACGTGGATGCAGGGCAGGTGGCTGACCTTTCCGGTTTCATCAAGGAAAACCCCGACATCAAGGACCGGTACCTTCCGTCCGTCCTGAAGAACGGCGAGGTGGACGGCAAGACCTACGCCCTGCCTAATAACAACGTCCAGCCCGTAGTCCTCTACTACAACAAGGAAGTTTTCGAGAAGGTCGGTGCCAAGCCGCCCAAGACCTGGGACGAACTGATGGCCCTCGTGCCGAAGTTCAAGGACGCAGGCATCGCCCCCTTCTCGCTGGGAGGCCAGTCGAAATGGCCGGACCTGATGTGGCTCGAGTACCTGGTGGAACGCATCGGCGGGCCGGAAGTCTTCGAGAACATCGCAGCAAACAAGCCCGGCGCCTGGTCCGACCCCGCCGTGGTTGAGTCGCTTACCAAAATCCAGGAACTGGTTGACGCCGGCGGGTTCATCAACGGCTTCTCCTCCATTGCCGCTGACAGCAATGCCGACCAGGCGCTGATGTACACCGGCAAGGCCGCCATGATCCTGCAGGGTGGCTGGATCTACCAGGGCATGAAGAAGGACGCCGCCGACTTCGTCAAGAGCGGCAAGCTCGGCTACACCACCTTCCCGACGGTTTCGGGCGGCAAGGGCGATCCTGCGAACGTTGTGGGCAACCCCTCCAACTTCTGGTCCATCTCCTCCAAAGCCACGGACGCCCAGAAACAGGCCGCCCTTGACTACGTCAAGGACGGCATGTTCACCGGCTCCAACACTGATGCCCTGATCAGCTCGGGCGCCGTGCCGGTGGTGCAGGGTCTCGAGGACAAGCTCGCGGCCTCCCCGGACAAGGACTTCCTGACCTTCGTCTACGGCATGGCCAAGAACGCCCCCAGCTTCACGCTCTCCTGGGACCAGGCACTCAGCCCGGCCCAGGGTGACGCGATGCTGTCCAACCTGGACCAGGTCTTCCTGAAGAAGATCAGCCCGGAGCAGTTCGTCACCACCATGAACGCCACGATCGGAAAGTAGGAGACCGTGGCAGCCCTTAGCTCTGCAAACCGGGGGGTCCGCGACGCGGGCCCCTCGGGGTGGCTCGCAGCACCGGCCCTGATCTTCTTCCTGGCCTTTGCCGTCATCCCGCTCCTTGGCGTGGTCTTCCTCAGCTTCACCAGCTGGAACGGCCTGGGCGAGATCAAGCTCGAGGGCCTGTCCAGCTGGACCACGGTCCTGACGGATCCGGTCACGGGCAACGCACTGGTGGTGACAGCCAAGATCATGTTCTTCTCGTTCATCGTCCAGGCGCCGGTCAGCCTGCTGCTGGGCGTGTTCACGGCCGGGGGACAGAAATACCGCGCTGCCCTGGCCGTCCTGTACTTCCTCCCGCTGCTGCTCTCATCGGCAGCCGTTGCCATTGCCTTCAAAGCCCTGCTGGATCCCAACTTCGGCCTGGGACCCGGGTTCAACCTGCCCATCCTCACCCAGGACTGGCTCGGCAACTCGGACCTGGTGCTGTTCGTGGTGGTCTTCGTGATCGCATGGCAGTTTGTCCCCTTCCACACCCTGATCTACCAGGGCGGCGTGCGCCAGATCCCAACATCCCTGTATGAAGCCGCAGAAATCGACGGTGCGGGACGTTTCCGCCAGTTCTGGAACATCACGCTGCCACAGCTGAAGTACACCGTCATCACCTCATCCACGCTGATGGTGGTGGGCAGCCTCGCCTACTTTGACCTCATCTTCGTGCTGACCGGCGGCGGGCCCGGCTACAGCACCCGGCTGCTGCCACTGCACATGTACCTGACCGGATTCAAAGCCAATGACATGGGCGCCGCGAGCGCCCTCGGCGTCATCCTCATCGTCATCGGCCTGGGACTGGCGCTCCTGCTGCAGCGGCTGGGCGGCAAAAACCGCAACGCAAGCCAATTGGAAGGTGCCTGATGGCCTCCACGACCCAACTCCCCGTTCCTCCCTCCCCGACAGCCGGCAGCATTGCAGCAAAGCCGGCTCCCCGGACCAAGGGGCCCGGGAGGCAGCGCCCCAACCTCCTCGGAGGGCTGGGCGGCTGGTTATGGCTGGCGATCATCATCGTCCCGATCTACTACGTGGTGATCACCAGCTTCAAGAACCAGGCCGGGTTCTTCACCTCCAACCCGATGCTTCCGGCAACGGAACCAACCCTGGACAACTACAAGCTGGTCCTGGAGAACAACTTCGTCCAGTACTTCACGAACAGCCTCATCGTTACCCTCGGCACAGTGTTCCCGGCCCTGCTCGTGTCCTTCATGGCCGCCTACGCAATCGTCCGCGGCCGGAGCCGGTTCCTGAGCCTGACGAACAACCTCTTCCTGCTTGGCCTCGCCATCCCTCTGCACGCCACCATCATCCCCATCTACTGGATGATCACCAGGGCGCACCTGTATGACACGCTGCTGGCGCTGATCCTCCCGTCCGTCGCCTTCGCCATTCCCGTCAGCGTCCTCATCCTGTCCAACTTCCTGCGGGACGTGCCCAACGAACTGTTCGAGTCCATGCGGCTGGACGGCTGCTCGGACTGGGCCATGATGTGGCGGCTCGCCCTCCCGATGACCAAGCCGGCCGTCATCACCGTGGGCATCTACAACGCCCTCCACGTCTGGAACGGGTTCCTCTTCCCGCTGATACTGACCCAGAGCCCGTCAACCAGGGTCCTGCCGCTCTCACTCTGGACGTTCCAGGGCGAGTTCAGCGTCAACATTCCCGCCGTCCTCGCCTCGGTTGTCCTGGCGACCCTCCCCCTCCTGGTGATTTACGTCGTCGCCCGCCGGCAGCTGCTCAGCGGGCTGACCGCCGGCTTCAGCAAATAGAAAGGACTTCCGATGACACAACCCAAGCCCCTGCGTGTTGGCATGGTGGGTTACGCCTTCATGGGCGCAGCCCACTCGCACGCCTGGCGCACCGCACCCCGGTTTTTCGACCTGCCGTTGCAGCCCCAACTCACCGCCGTGGCCGGCAGGAACGCAGACGCCGCCAAGGCAGCCGCGGACAAGCTGGGCTGGGACTCCGTGGAGACGGACTGGCGCCGCCTGATCGAGCGCGACGACATCGACCTGATCGACATCTGCACCCCCGGCGACACCCACGCCGAGATCGCCATCGCAGCCCTTGAGGCCGGAAAGCACGTGCTGTGCGAGAAGCCGCTGGCGAACTCCGTGGAGGAAGCCGAGCGGATGGCCCTCGCGGCGGAGACCGCTGCCAAGCAGGGAGTCATGTCCATGTGCGGCTTCAGCTACCGCCGCACCCCCGCGCTGGCGCTGGCCAAACGGTTCGTGGAGCAGGGCAGGCTGGGCGAGATCCGCCACGTCCGGGCCCAGTACCTACAGGACTGGCTCTCCGACGCCAATGCGCCCATGACCTGGCGGCTGGACAAGAGCAAGTCCGGGTCAGGGTCCCTCGGCGACATCGGGGCGCACAGCATTGACGCCGCCCAGTGGGTGACCGGCCAGAGCATCACCGGCGTCTCGGCGCTGCTCGAAACGTTTGTCCCGGAACGCCCGCTGGCCGGCGACCTCGTGGGCTTGGGCGGCCACGGCGACCTCAGTGGTGACGCGCCCCGTGGGAAGGTCACCGTGGACGATGCCGCCATTTTCAGCGCAAGGTTCGACGGCGGCGCTTCCGCGGGTGCGATCGGCGTCTTTGAAGCCACGCGGTACGCGCTGGGACGCAAGAACGCCATGCGTTTGGAACTGAACGGCACCAAAGGCTCCCTCGCCTTCGATTTCGAGGACATGAACGTGCTGTCCTTCTACGACGCCGCCGAATCCCCGGACGCCGGCTTCCGGAAAATCTTCGTCACCGAACCCGAGCACCCGTACGTCGGCAACTGGTGGCCCACCGGCCACGGACTGGGCTACGAGCACGGCTTCACCCACCAGGTGGTGGACCTGGTCACCGCGATCGGTGAAGGCCGCCAGCCCGAACCGTCCTTTGCCGATGCCCTGCAGGTTCAGCGGGTCCTCGCGGCGGTGGAGTCCAGCGCCGCGAACTCCAGCCAGTGGCAGAAGGTCTAGGAACGTGAACACAGGAGAAGGAACACCATGACACGACCAATCACGCTTTTTACCGGCCAGTGGGCCGACCTGCCGTTCGAGGAGGTGGCCCGGCTCGCCGGCGAGTGGGGCTTCGACGGGCTCGAGATCGCCTGCTGGGGCGACCATCTGGACCCCCGCCGCGCGGCGGAGGACGACAGCTACCTCCAGGGCCGGCTGGACATCCTTGAGAAGAACCACCTTAAGGTCTTCGCCATCGCCAACCACCTCACCGGCCAGGCCGTCTGCGATGACCCCATCGACGAACGGCACCAGGGGATCCTGTCCGCTGAAATCTGGGGCGACGGCGATCCTGAAGGGGTCCGCCGCAGGGCCGCAGAATCCATGAAGGACACAGCACGGGCAGCCGCGCGCCTGGGCGGTCAAGACCGTGACTGGGTTCACCGGCTCCTCCATCTGGAAGGCCGTGGCCATGTTCCCGCCCGCCTCCCAGGCAATGATCGACGCCGGCTACCAGGACTTCGCTGACCGGTGGAACCCCATCCTGGATGTCTTCGACGAGGTGGGGGTCCGTTTCGCGCTGGAGGTCCACCCGTCCGAAATTGCCTACGACTACTGGACCGCCCAGCGCACCCTGGAGGCAATCGGGCACCGCAAGAGCTTTGGGCTTAACTTCGATCCGTCCCACTTCATCTGGCAGGACCTGGACCCGGTGATGTTCCTGCAGGACTTCGCAGAACACATCCTCCACGTCCACGTCAAGGAATCGGTCCGCCAGCTCGATGGCCGCAACGGGCGCCTGGGCTCCCACCTGGCCTGGGCTGATCCCCGGCGGGGCTGGGACTTCGTCACCGCAGGGCACGGGGACGTCCAGTGGAACCGGATCTTCCGGACCCTTAACGCCGTCGGCTATGACGGCCCCACCAGCATCGAGTGGGAGGACGCCGGGATGGACCGGCTCGTCGGCGCACCGCAGGCGCTGGCCATGGTCAAGGAACTCGCCCGGATCGCGCCTCCTGCAGCCGCTTTCGACGCCGCCTTCGCCAGCCGCTGACCCATTTTTGGCCGGCCCTCCGGTGCCGGCAGCCAAACAAAAGGAAACCCCGACATGACAGAACGCAAGAACGCCCTGGTGGTCCGCGGCGGCTGGGACGGCCACCAGCCGTACGAGGCCACGGAACTCTTCATCCCCTACCTCAAGGACAACAGCTACGACGTCCGCGTCGAGGAATCCCCCAAGGTCTATGCCGACGCCGAATACATGGCAGGAGTGGACCTGATCATGCAGTGCATGACCATGACCACCATCGAAAAGGACGAGTTCGCCGGGCTGCGGACCGCCGTCGAAAACGGCACCGGCCTGGCCGGCTGGCACGGCGGCATCGCCGATTCATACCGCAACAACTCTGACTACCTGCACCTGATCGGCGGCCAGTTCGCCTGCCATCCCGGCAAGCACCCGGACGAGTGCGTCGGCGAGCAGTCGGACAACTACGTCCCCTACACGGTCAACATGCTCCCGGCCGCCGCGGAACACCCGATCACCATGGGCATCTCCGATTTCGACCTGGTCACCGAGCAGTACTGGGTGCTCTCCGACGACTACATCGACGTCCTGGCCACCACCACCCAGAAGGTCCGGGAGTGGGACCCCTGGAACCGCGAAGTCACGTCACCGGCCATCTGGACCCGCCAGTGGGGCAAAGGCCGCATCTTTGTCGCCACCCCCGGCCACCGGGTCGAAATCCTCCAGGACGCCAACGTCCGCACCATCATCGAAAGGGGCCTGCTGTGGGCAAGCCGTTGAAAGTCGGAATCATTGGCTGCGGAGCCATCATCGCGCAGTACCTCACCAACTTCCGCAAACTCGGACAGATCGACCTGGTGGCCGTGGCGGACCTGGACCCCGCACGCGCCCAGGCCGTGGCGGAGGAGTACGAGGGTGTCCGCGCCATGTCCGTGGACGAACTCCTCGCCGCGGACGACGTCGAACTTGTGCTGAACCTGACCATCCCCGCCGCCCACGCCGAGGTGGCGCTGAAGGCCATTGCCGCCGGCAAGAGCGTGTACGGCGAGAAGCCCCTCGCCGCCACCACTGCCGAGGCACGCCAGGTGCTGGACGCGGCACGCGAGGCGGGCGTCGCCGTCGGCTGCGCGCCGGACACGGTACTGGGGACCGGCATCCAGACCGCGCGCAAGGCAATCGACGACGGCTTGATCGGCGCACCCATCTCGGCGAGCGCCACGATGGTCACCCCGGGGCATGAGCGCTGGCACCCCAACCCGGACTTCTACTACCAGCCCGGCGGCGGCCCGCTCCTGGACATGGGCCCGTACTACGTGACCGCCCTCGTTACCCTGCTGGGCCCCGTCGTCTCGGTCATCGGCGCCGCCAGCCACACACGGAACGAACGAACCATCGGCTCCGGACCCCGCCAGGGCGAGAAGGTCCCCGTTGACATCGATTCCCACGTCACCGGCGTCCTGGTCCACGCCTCCGGTGCGCTCTCCACCCTGTTCATGAGCTTCGACGCCGTGAAGTCCAAGTCGCCCAACATCGAGATCCACGGGGAGCTGGGGTCCCTGGTGGTGCCGGACCCGAACCACTTCGACGGCGACGTCCAGCTGTTTTCGCTCGGGGCAGAGGACTGGGAGACCCTTCCGGTGTCCGCCGGCTACGTCGATTCCGGCAGAGGCTTCGGCATCGCAGACCTGGCTTCCACCCCTGAGGGCGCTGAGCCCCGGGCGGGCGGGGCCATGGCCTACCACGCCCTGGACGTCATGGAATCCGTGCTCGAGTCAGCGCACAGCGGCACGGCAGTACGCATCAACAGCACCGTTGAGCGGCCGGCGAGCGTGGAACTGGCCGTCCTGGCCAATGACGTGGACGCACTCCAGGCCCAGGAAGCTGCTTCCTAGGCCTTTCCGTTGTTCATCGGGCGGCGAGTGCCGTGCCGTCAGCGAAGGGGGCGGCGCCCGTCGTCGTCGCCGTGGACGGAACCAGTAAGTACTTCAACAACAGCGAGCTGACCGGTGGTGTCCGGGACGCCCGGGAATTGGACCTGCGGAGCGTCTTCGGGCATCACCGGCGGCTGGCCCGCCTGCCGCATGCGGACAAGCGCGACGGCGGAAATGAGGAACCAGGCCACGTTCGTCACCACGGAAGGCCAGGCCCCGTGGACCGTGCCGTTCATGATGAAGGCAACGGCGCCGAAAAGATTGGCAGTCTGGAAGCCTTTGCCGGCCTTCATCCAGCCCATGGAAACGGCAAGATAGGCACTGAGGATAGCAACCGCACCGGCCCAGCCGGCGATTTCCCACAGCAGTTCCATGGAGACCTCTCAAGGGTGGCGCCCGGCAGGCAGAGGCCGGGCAAGGTTGTTGACGGGGTTTTCGGGGTGTCTTTTGCCGGAGGCCACTGCTGGCTGGATCAGGCTGCCGGACAAACCGTTTACTCGAGCCCGCAAGCGGGCGAGGACCTCATTTGTTGGTCGGCGGGATAATCATACTCTGCAGGGGAGCCTGCTCTTTGTCGCCCGCAGCCCGGGCTTTCGCCCTCTGGACAACTCCCCAGCTCCGTAGCACCATCTGAAAGGTGACCACCAGCCCCGTCTCCGATGCCCGCCTGCGCGAACTCAGGGACCTCCGCCGCGTCAAGGACCGGATCGACCGGGAGTACGCGCAGCCGCTGGACGTCGAATCCCTGGCACGCGGAGTCCACATGTCGGCCGGGCACCTGAGCCGGCAGTTCAAGCTCGCCTACCAGGAAAGCCCCTACAGCTACCTGATGACCCGGCGCATCGAACGGGCAATGGCGCTCCTTCGCCGTGGCGACCTTTCCGTCACGGAGGCGTGTTTCGCCGTCGGCTGTTCCTCACTGGGGACGTTCAGCACCCGCTTCACGGAACTCGTCGGGATGCCGCCCAGCGTGTACAAACAGGAGGCGGCGATGACGACGGCGGGCATCCCTGCGTGCGTGGCGAAACAGGTCACCAGACCGGTCAGGAATCGAGAAGCATCCGCGCCGGAGCCGCAACTAGCATGGCTGCCATGAACAACATCAGCATTTCCTCAAGCTTCCTTCCGCACACCGATCCGGACGCCTCACTGGCGTTCTACCGCGATGCCCTGGGCTTCGAAGTCCGCAACGACGTTGGGCGCGGCACCATGCACTGGATCACCGTGGGACCCGCCGGCCAGCCGGACGTGTCCATCGTCCTGCACCCGCCGGCCGTTGACCCCGGCATCACTGACGACGAGCGGCGCACCATCGCGGAGATGATGGCCAAGGGCACCTACGCCACCGTCATCCTTTCCGCACCGGACGTGGACGAAGCCTTCGCAAAAGTGGAGGCAAGCGGGGCCGACGTCGTCCAGGAGCCGGTGGACCAGCCGTACGGAATCCGCGACTGCGCGTTCCGCGACCCGGCAGGAAACACCGTCCGCATCAACCAGCAGCAGTAAGCGCAGCAAGCCTAGGGAGACGCATGAGCACGGACACCGGGACCCATACTGAAACAAACGGCGTGCACATCGCTGACACCCACGGCCTCATCCGCGTGCAGGGCGCGCGGGAAAACAACCTCAAGGACATCAGCGTCGAGCTGCCCAAGCGCCGGCTGACCGTATTCACCGGCGTCTCCGGCTCCGGCAAGAGCTCCCTGGTGTTCGCCACCATCGCCGCAGAGTCCCAGCGCCTGATCAACGAAACCTATAGCGCTTTCGTCCAGGGCTTCATGCCTTCGCTGGCCCGCCCCGAGGTGGACTTCCTGGAAGGGCTCACGACGGCCATCATCGTGGACCAGGAGCGGATGGGCGCCAACCCGCGCTCCACCGTGGGGACGGCCACCGACGCCCATGCAATGCTCCGCATCCTCTTCAGCAGGCTCGGCTCGCCGTACGTGGGCCCGCCCACCGCCTATTCCTTCAACGTGCCCACGCGCAAGGCCAGCGGCGTGATGTCCACGGAGAAGGGCGGCCGGGTGGAAAGGGCCGTGGTCCAGCAGGCCGTCTACCTCGGCGGCATGTGCCCGCGGTGCGAGGGGATGGGCAACGTCAGCGACATCGACCGGACAGCGCTGTACGACGACGAAAAGTCCCTGAGCGAGGGCGCGCTGCTTGTTCCGGGCTATTCCATGGACGGCTGGTACGGGCGCCTGTTCGAGGGCATGGCACTGCCCATGGACAAACCGATTTCCAAGTTCACCAAGAAGCAGCTGGACACGATGCTCTACGCGGAGCCCACCAAGATCAAGGTGGAGGGCGTCAACCTGACCTTCGAGGGGATCATCCCCAAGATCCAGAAGTCCATGCTGTCCAAGGATCCGGAGGCGATGCAGCCGCACGTGCGCCGGTTCGTGGAACGCGCGGTGACGTTCCAGACCTGCCCGGAGTGCAAGGGGACCCGGCTGACCCATCAGGCGCTGTCCTCAAAAATCAACGGAAAGAACATTGCCGAGCTGTGCCAGATGCAGATCAGCGACCTCGCCGGGTGGATCCGGGACCTGAGGGACCCCTCCGTGGCTCCCCTGCTCAAGGGCCTCCAGCACCTGCTCGACTCCTTTTCCGACATCGGCCTGGGCTACCTCAGCCTGGACCGGCCGGCCGGCACCCTCTCCGGCGGCGAGGCCCAGCGCACCAAGATGATCCGGCACCTCGGGTCCTCGCTCACCGACGTCACCTACGTCTTCGACGAGCCGTCCATCGGGCTCCACCCCCACGACATCCAACGGATGAACCAGCTCCTGCTGCAGCTGCGGGACAAAGGCAACACCGTCCTGGTGGTGGAGCACAAACCGGAAATGATCACCATCGCGGACCACGCCGTCGACCTCGGTCCGGGGGCCGGCACCAAAGGCGGCGAGGTCTGCTTCGAGGGCACGGTGGATGGTCTGCGGGCCAGCGACACCATCACCGGGCGCCACCTCGGGTACCGCGCCTCCCTGAAGGAGACGGTCCGGACGGCGTCCGGGGCCCTGGAGGTCCGCGGCGCGTCAACCCACAACCTCCAGAACGTCGACGTCGACATCCCCCTGGGCGTCCTCACGGTGGTCACCGGGGTGGCCGGTTCGGGCAAGAGTTCGCTGATCCACGGCTCGGTGGCCAAGCGCGGGGGCGTGGTGGTGATCGACCAGGGCGCCATCCGCGGCTCCCGCCGCAGCAATCCTGCCACCTACACCGGCCTGCTGGAGCCCATCCGCAAGACGTTCGCCAAGGTCAACGGCGTCAAGCCCGCACTGTTCAGCTCCAACTCCGAGGGCGCCTGCCCCACCTGCAACGGCGCCGGCGTCATCTTCACCGAACTGGGCGTCATGGCCACGGTGGAGTCCCCGTGCGAGGACTGCGAGGGCCGCCGCTTCCAGGCCGCGGTGCTGGAGTACAAGGTGGGCGGCCGGAACATTGCCGACGTGCTGGCCATGTCCGTGACGGAAGCTGCCGCCTTCTTCGCGGAGGGCGAGGCCAAAACGCCGGCGGCCCGGACCATCCTGGACCGGCTCGACGACGTGGGGCTGGGCTACCTCAGCCTCGGCCAGCCGCTCACCACGCTCTCCGGCGGCGAGCGCCAGCGGCTCAAGCTCGCCACGCAGATGGCGGAGAAGGGCGACGTCTACGTGCTGGACGAGCCCACCACCGGCCTGCACCTTGCCGACGTCGAGAACCTGCTGGGCCTCCTGGACCGGCTGGTTGACTCCGGCAAGTCCGTGATTGTCATTGAGCACCACCAGGCGGTGATGGCCCACGCGGACTGGATCATCGACCTGGGTCCGGGAGCAGGGCACGACGGCGGCCGGATCGTTTTCGAGGGCACGCCGGCTGGGCTGGTGGCTGATGCCTCGACGCTCACCGGCAAGCACCTGGCCGCGTATCTGAGTTCTTAGGCTGGAATGGGCGAAACCTATAGCTACGACGTCGAGATCCTGCACCTGCTGGTGTCGCCGGGGCACGCCTACTTCGGGCGGGCACGGGACGGCGCCGCCAATGTCCCCACCGCCGACGCGGCGAGCGCGGAGGTTGTGGCGGGCAAGGGCATCGTGGGTGACCGCTTCTTCGGCAAGGCCGCACACATGGACGCCGCGGTGACTTTGTTCGCCGTCGAGGCCCTCGAAGCAATGGCGGCAGAACTCGGCGCCGGGCCGTTCGATCCTCTGGCCACCCGGCGGAACGTTATCCTCCGGGGAGCGCACCTGGCCCCGCTGCTGGGGCAGGATTTTGTGCTGGAATCGCGCGGGTCCCGGGTCCAGCTCCATGGCGGGCGCCCGGCGCATCCCTGCGCCTGGATGAACGAGGTGCTGGCTCCGGGGGGCCATGCCGCCATGCGCGGCAGGGGCGGGGTCCGCTGCCGCGCTGTTTCGGGTGGCGTCCTGCACCGGGGCCCGGCGGTCCTGGTCAGCCCTGTTCCGCTGGATCCCGGGCAGGCGGGCGTTCCCTCCCTGCTGCGGCCCGGCCGGCTGCCGTAGCTCCACTTCCGACGGCGTCACATACGGCACGCTTTTGGCCCACCTTCAGCCGCGGGCCCCCGGAAAATTTGGGCCGCCGCCGTCGGCCGCTCCCCAAAAACATGCTCTGCGTGACGCCCTGATAGCTGGCCAGCGCAAGCACATCTGATTGCACAACGGGTCCTGGCAGGGCCACCCGTACGTGTACGCGGCACTGCCCGTCTTGCCGCGGTCCATGACCTCCTGGACCGCGGCGCCGCCGCCGTTGTTGGGGACTTGGCCGACCTGGAGCAATCGCGCGACGTCGCGGAACAGGTCAATCGGATGGGCGCGGTGGACGCCGTCATCCGTAATGCGGAAGTGCTGCGCCCCCGGACGATGTCCGACTGGAGCATCTGGCAAGCATTCCCGGCGAGCGCCTGACTTGACACCCGAAGCCCGGACTCAGGGCTCCGGCGGCCAGGCGGAACTTCGGGAGAACTCTGGTGGCACAATCGGTGAACATCCGGCAAAATCCGCCGGATGCGCCACACGGGGCGTTGATACTGGAGTACATGCCTTTTGTTACCCGCCAGTACGGACAATCGCCCACTCGACGCCAGGTCCTCCGCGCAGGCGGCCTTGCCGCCGCCGTCGCCGGAGTGGCGCCCCTCGTCTCGAGCCCCGCCCAGGCGGCTGATCCGCTGTTCGCGCATGGGGTTGCCTCCGGCGATCCGCACCCGGACAGCGTGGTGCTCTGGACCCGGGTGACCCCCAGCCCGGAAGCCACACCTGGCTCCGGACTCGGCCCGGCCGCAACGGTGAACTGGGAAGTGGCGGCAGATCCCGCCTTCAGCAGGATCGTCTCAAAGGGCTCGGTGAAGACCGGGCCGGAGCGTGACCACACCGTGAAGGTGGTCGCCGGCCGCCTGCAGCCAGGCACACCGTACTGGTACCGGTTCACGATGGGCCGCGGGGTGTCCGCCGTCGGCCGGACCAAGACGGCACCGGCGGCCGGAGCCCAGGTGGAGCAGCTCCGCTTCGGCGTCGTCTCCTGCGCCAACTACCAGGCCGGCTACTTCAGCTCCTACCGCCATCTCGCCCAGCGAGGGGACCTCGACGCCGTGCTCCACCTCGGTGATTACCTCTACGAGTACGCGCCCGGGGAATACCAGGCGAGGGACGTCGTCGTCCGCCCGCACGAGCCCGCCGTCGAAATGACCACGCTCGCGCATTATCGGCGCCGGCACGCCCAGTACAAGACTGACGCCGACCTGCAGGCCCTGCATTCGGCTGCACCCTTCATCGTCACCTGGGACGACCATGAAGCTGCCAACGATGCCTGGAGCGGTGGCGCGGAGAACCACACCGAAGGCGCAGAAGGGCTCTGGGCCGAACGCCGCGCGGCCGCAAACCAGGCCTATGCGGAGTGGATGCCCGTGCGCTACCAGCCCGGAGGTCCGCTGTACCGCCGCCTTGATTTCGGTGCCCTGGCCAGCCTCTCCATGCTGGACCTTCGTTCCTACCGGAGCCAGCAGGCCGCCAACGGGCTCGACCCCGCGGTGGACAGCCCGGACCGGACCATCACGGGAGCTGCGCAGATGGACTGGCTGCTGGGCAACCTTACATCCGGCGGGCCGCAGTGGAAGCTGGTGGGCAACCCGGTGATGATTGCCCCCGTCCGGGTTCCCTCCACGCTCAGCCTGGCCGAACTGGCGGGGGTCCAGAAGCTCATGGGCGGCACCACCGTCGATGGCGTCCCCTACAACGTGGACCAGTGGGACGGCTACGAGGCGGACCGGAGCCGGGTGGTCCGGCACCTGCGGGACCAGGCAATCAAGGACACTGTTTTCCTCACCGGCGACATCCACTCCGGGTGGGCCTGCGACCTCCCCGCCGACCCCCTGACATACCCCACCACCGGCGATTCGGTGGCGGCGGAACTGGTCTGCACGTCGGTGACCAGCGACAACCTCGACGACATACTGAACGCTCCACCCCGCAGCTCCTCCCTGGCGGTGGAGGCGGCCATCAGGACGGCCAATCCCCACGTGAAGTACCTCGACTTCGACTCGCACGGCTACTCCGTCCTGGACGTCACTCCTGCGGGAGTCCGGATGGACTGGTACGTCCTTGCCGACCGGACTGCGCAGGCCTCGGCGGCCACGCTGTCCACCTCCTTCAGGGTCGGTGCCGGCACCGGCAAAGTCGTCGCGGCAACCGGCGGCGCGCTGTGAACCCGGACCGCCGCCAGTTCCTGCGCCTGGCCGGCGCCGGAAGCGCCGCCGTCGTCCTTTCAGCGGCGCCCGGCACCGCATGGGCCGGCCCGGCGACGAATCCCGGCACCGCCCGGATGCGCACCTATGTCCTTGTGGTGGACGGCTGCCGGCCGGAC
Organism: Arthrobacter sp. AB6; assembly: GCF_031844545.1. Taxonomy (NCBI): domain Bacteria; kingdom Bacillati; phylum Actinomycetota; class Actinomycetes; order Micrococcales; family Micrococcaceae; genus Arthrobacter; species Arthrobacter sp. AB6. Next base: position 25,897 of record NZ_JAUZVL010000030.1, on the reverse strand, counting down.
GAGATCACCCCTGAGTTGACCCCGCGGCTCGCCGCGCTGCGGGCGGCGGGCACCAACTTCCCTGCCGCCAGGTCGCTGCCGGTGATGGAGACGATCCCGAACCACGTCATGATGATGACCGGCGTCCGGCCGGACAGGTCCGGAGTCCCCGCCAACTCGGTTTACGATCCCGCCGAAGGGGCAGCCAGGGACATGGACCGCGAAACCGACCTCCGCTTTCCCACGCTGCTTGAACGCCTGCGCGACTCCGGCTTCACCACCGCCTCCGTCCTGAGCAAGAAGTACCTCTACGGAATCTTCGGCACACGGGCAAGCTACCGCTGGGAGCCCTCTCCCCTGCTGCCCGTGACAGGACACGCGCCGGACGCCGCGACCATGGACGCGCTGCTGGCCATCGTCAGCGGCCCCGACCCGGACTTCACGTTCACCAACCTTGGCGATGTTGACCGGATGGGGCACTCGGACCTGACCGGGACCACGCTCCAGGCTGCACGGAATACAGCCCTCGCCGGCACCGACCTGCAGGTGGGCCGGCTGGTGGACCACCTGGTTGATACGGGCAAATGGGAGTCCAGCGTCCTGGTGGTGCTTGCGGACCACTCCATGGACTGGTCACTGCCCACCAACGTGGTTTCGGTGGACCTGATCCTCCAGGCCCGGCCGGACCTCCGGTCCTCCGTCACCGTGGCCCAGAACGGCGGTGCGGACCTGCTGTACTGGACCGGACCGGCCGAGCAGAAGGCAGCCGGCCTCCAGGCAGTGCGTTCCCTGGTCCAGTCCCATCCCGGCGTGCTGTCGGTGCAGGCACCTGCCGAGCTGCGGCTGGGGGCGGAGGCCGGCGACCTGGTGGCCTTCTGCCGTGCCGGCTGGCGGTTCTCGGACCCCTACATTGTCTCGAACCCCATCCCCGGCAACCACGGCCACCCCGCCACCGAACCCATCCCGTTCTTCATCTCCGGCGGCAGCCCCCGGGTGCTCCGCGGCCGGACGTCCTCTGATCCTGCGCGGACGGTGGACGTGGCTCCGACCGTCGGCGCCCTTTACGGGCTCAAGGCACCGTCCGGCGGCTACGACGGCGTTGCCAGGACGACGGCGTTCAGCAGCTGAGGTGGCGGGAGGACCGCAGCCAGACCGGAGAAAGAGCTCGCAGCGGCCGAGTTCCGGGATCATACTGGTGGCATGAGCGACCGTACCGATTTTTTGGACTGGGTGAGGACCCATCTGCACGATGCGGAACTTGCTATCCACAACGGTGATGCCGCCCCGCGCAGGGCACTCTGGTCCCGCAACGAACCCGTGAGTGTTTTGGGCGCATGGCGCAACGCCTTCGGGCAGCAGGAACTGGACGACTTGTTCACGGGCCTTGCCAGGCAGTTCTCCAACTGCACCGCGTACAGGTTCGAGTTGCTGGCGTACGACGTTGTGGGCGACATGGCATATACGGCCGGACTGGAACACACTTCAGCCTCAGTCGACGGCGCACCGCGCAGCTACGTGCTCCGGGCAACGCAAATCTACCGCCGCGAGGACGGGGCATGGAAGGTCGCCCACCGGCACGGCGACACAGTAACCGGCTGAGGTCTTGGCCCGGGCGGCCATTCCTCGGCCGTTGCAATCGCGGCCGCATGGGAGGAATCTGGGGCTTATCCTCGGTTTTGAGCATTGGAGTGGTCCTCATGCCTGAACGTCACATCACGGTGCAACGTCGCATGGCTGCATCCACGGGTTCCGTGTGGGCCCTGTTTGCAGACTTCCCCAATCTCGCGAGCCATTGGAACGGCGTCAGGGCCACCAGAGCCATTGACGGCAAGACCAGCGGCGTGGGTGCCCGGCGCCGCGTCGGCCTGAAGCCGGTGGGCAGCATGGATGAAACCGTCACCGTGTGGGAGGAGGGCCGCAGGATGGATACACGGAATCAACCAAGCGCGTTGGTGCCGTTCAAGCAGGCCGAGTCCACGCTGACGCTCGAGCCCGATGGCGGCGGGACGTTGGCCACCTTCGACTACCGGTACGTACCCCGCGGTGGCCCCGTTGGCCGGTTCACCGGGCCGTTGATCGACAAGATGCTGACGGCGACCTTTACCGGCATGCTGGCCGCCGCGGAGCAGGCTGCCCTCGCGAGGGGCAGCGGGCGCCCGCCTGCATAGTCTGCGTAATGAGGCTAAGGTCTTGGCCCGGGCGGCTAGGTACACCGCGGTGGCGGCGATAAGGACCGTCAGCAGTCCCTGCGCCCAAGGCCGCGAGGGCCTGGTACGGGGAGCTGCGGGTCAAATGGTCCGAGGAAAACAGATTTCCCCGGTGCTCCATGACCTGGCGCTCACACGAACGCGGGCGTTCAATGGCCGCCGGTGTGCCCTCCGGTGTGTTCCACGGTGGGCACCGGTCCGGGGGTGATGTCCGTCCCGGTGCCGCTGATCGCGGGACCTATGACAAACGCGGACAGGGAAAACATGGCGGCGAAAACCAGCAGTCCCAGCACCGGTGCGATCCAGCTGCCAAACCGCCGGTAAAGCCGGACCAGCAGAGGAACCGATGCCAGAAGCCCCAGGGCGCCGAAAAGTGCCGTGCCGCCAGACCCTGCCGCCAGGGCAGTCCCGGCGAGCAGGCCGATGTGGTGCAGAACGTGCGGCAACAGCCCCATGATCAGACCGACGGCGCCGACCACAGTGTGCCATAGCGCCTGGATCCTGCCCCGGATGCCCGGTCCGGCGGGAACCGCTCCGCCCCGCGCCACCGCTCCCCGGTGCATGTGGTGGGAGGAATGGTCAGCGGTCACGGGCTGTCCTGCTCACCGAACCACTCCATCGCCGCCCCATGAGCCATACCTTTCAGGAGGTGCCGCCATTGTTGCCCCCAGTGTGATGTCCGCCTTTGGTGCACCGCAAGGGCCTGAACGCCCTCCCAACCCCAGGTCCGCTGACCATGGTGAAACGGAACCCGCCCCAGGCTCGTTGTACCGGACAGTGCCCTGCCGCTGGGCCGATAGTCTTGAGCACGCAACGGTGACCGCGAAGGAGGACCCATGCACCTGCATCCTGGAACCGGCAGGCCCCTGGCCGCGTTCACCGCCGCTGCTCTCCTGCTTACCCTCTCCGCCTGCATTCCAAGCGCCACATCCGGTAGTCCGGGCGCCGGCTCTGCCCCGGCAACCCCCACCTCCGGGCTGCCCAGCTCACACGTCCACGGACTGAGCGTGAACCGCAAGACGAACCAGGTGCTGCTTGCCACCCATGAAGGCCTGTTTGACGTCACCAAACCACCGGGCACCAAAATTGGCGCCACCAACGACCTGATGGGCTTTACCGCAGCGGCTGGCCAAGGTGTCTTCTACGCATCCGGACATCCCGGCCCCGGCTCCGATCTGCCCAACCCCATGGGCCTGATCAGGTCCGTCGATGGCGGCAAGACATGGGAACAGCTCTCCCGTCAGGGCGAATCTGATTTCCACGCCCTCGCCGCCACCACGTCCGGCATCGTCGCCTACGATGGGACGCTTCAAACAAGCCCGGACGGAAAAACCTGGACCCCGGCAAGGGCGGGCTTCGTTCCGGCCGTCCTGGCAGGCGCCCCGACGGGCGACACTGTTCTCGCCACCACCCGCGAAGGGCTCCAGCGCTCCACCGACGGCGGGAAAACCTGGGAACTAAACGCCACAGCCCCCGTTGTCCAGTTCGTCGCCTTCGCCAGCGCCACGGAGGTAGTCGGCGTCGAACCCGGCGGGACCGTGCATTACTCCGCCGACGCCGGAAGAACCTGGACCCGTACCGGCCAAATCGAGGGCCAGGTCCAGGCAATGACAGCTGTAACAGGCGCTGATGGCAAGCCATGGATCTGGGCCGCGAGCGCCGAAAAGCTCGTCGTGTCCACCGACGGCGGAGCCACCTTCCGGTCCGCGGATTCCTCCTGAGCGGCCAGGCTCTGCTGGCTTCGTTGCCTTGAGGAAGGGGAAGCCCCATCAGCTACGCTGAAGGGGCACGCCGGGCAACAATCCAGACCGTGTGCGAAGCCTCCGGACGGGACGGTCTTTTGTCCCTATCTGCCCCGCGCAGCCGCCCATTCATGGCCACGGAAAGCATGAAGGGGCGAACATGGCCCCGTCATGCCGCCTTTTCCAGCCGACCGGCACGGGACTCCACTCCTTCAAAGTAGCTGCCCTTGAAGAAGAGGAGCGGCTCGGCGCCTTCCCGCGCCCCCAGGGCGCGGACAGCACCCACCACAATGGTGTGATCGCCGCCGTCGTACTCCTCCTGCAGTTCGCAATCCACCCAGGCCAGTGCCTGGTCCAGTAAAGGATTGCCCAGGGGTGACGCTGAGTAGTCGACGCCGGCGAATTTGTCGGTGCCGGAACGGGCGAACCGGGCTGCCAGGTGCCGGTGTTCCGCGGGCAGGATGTTCACGGTGAAGCGGCCCGCGTCGCGCAACCGCGGCCAGGTGCTGGAGCTGCGGGCAGGGCTGAAGGTGACAAGGGCCGGGTCCAGGGAGAGCGAGGAAAAGGACTGGCAGGTAAAGCCCGCGGGACCGTTGTCCGCGACGGCGGTGATGACGGTCAGTCCGGAGGCGAAGTGGCCCAGGACGTGGCGCAGGCGCTGCGGGGCGAGGTCAAAGTGTTCCGTCATTGTTCTTTCCTTTCGGGGCCGGTGGTTCAAACCAACCACCCGTAAGCGTGCTGTTCAATCGAGGGTGAAACGCGCTGACTCCCTGGGCAATACGGGGTCACGGCCCGAAGCATGGCGTAACGAAAGGGGGGTCAAGGGCTTGGCACCGAAGCCCGTGGCATAGCTGGTCCGAACCACCTGCCCAGCGCCTCCCTGAGACCGGCGTCGCTTCCGCCACCCACCCATGCCACATGCTCCTGCCCGCCGTCGCACCCCACAACGTGGTCCCCCCGCAGCGTCCTGCCGTCCTTGGGGTGGAGGCCGACGCCGGTGCCATCCTGCGCGAGGCCAGTCACCTCGCATCCGCGGTAGAACGTGACGGCCAGCTCCGCCACCCAGCCGGTGAGGATGCGTTCGAGTGGTTCTGCCACAGGCCCAGTCTGTAGGGATTGCGGGTGGGAAAGTGGCTGACATGAAGCCCGCCGGCCCGCGCTCCGGCGAAGTGCTGGTTGGGGCGCCGCCCCACAATGGCCACATCAACCTGCGCCAGCGCCAACTCCGCTGCCAGCATTAACCCCGGCGTGCCGCCGCCCGCAATCAATCAGTCCCGGGCGCACCCGTTTAGGGGACCCATATGGGTCTAGTGTTGGGCGGGTCGGCATTTGCCGCGAATAGCCCTCAGGGAGGGTGCATGAACTCGAGACAGTCCAGCTCCGAGCAATTTATGCAGTACTTGGAAAGCGTTGGGGGCTCGGAGGCGGACGTCGCCGGAGCGTCGTACGTGGTCAGCGACGGGGACACCGTGGAGAGCGTGGTTTCAGCGCTGCGGATGGAACAACAGCAGCACGGCAGCACGGCCAAGGACCCGTCCGTCCTCCATGCCTTGGCGCAGGTGATGGTCAGCAGGCGCGACGAGCGGGATCCCGGCCATCATGCCGGCGCCTCCCAGCCCGGGGAGTACCAGCTGGACATCCATCTCAGCGCGGGCAGCAACACCCGGGAAAGCATCCCGGAAAAGGACATTGCGAAGGCCCAGGCCTGGGCGCGGAAACGGATCGAAGCCCAAGGTGCCGAGTTCGGAGCCATCTACTTTCCGGCGGGCGGAAGCGGCGTACCAGGCACGGGAGCCTTGGTGTCCAGTTACGACCGTTCCGTGGGCTGGTACCGCTAACTGGACGCGCCGTGCTGATGTCCGTAAGCAGCCAGGAGGGCATCAAGCTGGGCGGACTGATGCGCCTGGAAGATCTTGTCCGCGGTCACGTTCGTGCTGGCCAGCGGCGGTATGTCCAGGCTGGCGTTGCAGCCCCGGCAACGGATCTCGTCCGTCCACGCCCAGCTGTATGCCGCGTGGCTTTCCCGCACCCTCTGCATCGCTGAGGTAATTGCTTCCGTCTTGGCCGCAAAGTGCGCTGCGTCCTCATTGCTGAGGCTTGTACCAATCTCGATGTCGATGCTCATCGTGCCTCTTCTCCGTTGTCCCGGATGGTGCTGTCGACAGTAACGGGCCATGCGTCGGGACGGAACGATTAGAAGGTCACGGTTGGCTAACCCTTCTGATGCACAGCTGTGCATCAGAAGGGTTGGGAGAGGGGAGTGGGGTCCGGAAAACGCGGCACCGGGGAAAGCTGGGCGCCGGCAACGCGGACGGCCGCCTGGCTTACCAGGCCTGGTGTTCGCGGGTGAGGCCGAAGGGGACTGCCTCGCTGAGGGCCACGGTGAACTTGTCGACGCCGAGGCGCGTGACCAGGATGCCGTGGCGCTTCCCGGCGAGGGCATGGGCCTTGGCCGCCGTAACGGCGGCGTCGAGCTCAGCGTCCATGCTGTGGCGGTCGGCGACGGTCAGGGTGAGGGGGAAGTTCATGGGCCTAGCCTTTGTAGGTTGAGGGAAAGGGGGCGGGCAGACACCTGCGCTCCCCAAGGCTGCAGACGAAGTGGGGGGCACCGTTGTGCCCCGCTCCATGCTTCCCTAACGTTCAACAGCCAGCAACTTTAGATAAAAGCCGCAGGTCAGCGCGGGATACCGCTTTCCTTGTGACGGCAACAGTTATCGGGCGCCAAGCGCGTGAATTAGAGTTGGACAGGAGTGGGCGCTGTTTCCGGACGGCTCCCATGCCCCTGAACCACCGCCAGGCGGCAGTACCCAAGCAACCAGCGCAGCACCATTCGCGCGCCACAATCTGACAAGGATTCCGCCATTTCAACCGACGCTTTCTTCGGCAGACTCACCCGGATCCGCAACGTCATCCTTCCCGCGCCCGCCCGGGCGCGCCTGAATACCGGGCGCGGACTGCTGGGCGGGTTCATCGTGGTGCACCTGGTCTTCCTGGTCTTCGCCGCCTCGGTGTCCCTTCGAGGCGAGGCCTTCAGCGACACTTTCATTTACCGCGACTGGGCCATGGCAGGGTTCAACGACGCCAACCTGACCGGCGGCCCCAGTCCGTGGGTCTACCCCATCCTGGCGCTGATCCCCATGGCCATCGCGGGCGTCGCCGGTCCCGGACCGTTCTTTTTCCTGTGGGTGCTGATGACCACGCTGCTCAACGGCTGGGCCCTGCTGAAGCTCACCAGCCGCGGCCGCGACCGCAACGCGATCCCCGCCGCCTGGTGGTGGCTGGTCTTCACGTTCCTGATGGGCTGGCTCGGCTTCGCCCGCGTGGATGGGCTCACCGCCCCGCTGGTCCTCGTCGCCCTCGCTTACGGCGTGGGCCGGCCGTTCATCGCCTCCGTCCTCCTGGCCATCGGCACCTGGGTGAAGGTCTGGCCGGCAGCGGTCATGCTGGCCCTGTTCGCCGTCGTCCGGAACCGGATGCTGGTGGTCCTGGCAGGAATTACGACGACGGCGGGCGTGGTTGCGCTGGCCGCTGCGGTGGGCAGCGTTCCCAAGCTTTTGAACTTCCTCACCCAGCAGGGTGACCGCGGCATGCAGCTTGAGGCCACCTTCACCACGCCCTGGCTCTGGCTGTCCGTCCTGGATGTGGGCGGTTCCCGCATGTACATGAACACGGACATCAACTCCATGCAGGTGGACGGCCCCGGCACGGCGCTGATGTCAGTGCTGATGCAGCCCCTCCTGGTGCTGGCGGCACTGCTGGTGGCCGGCCTGACGTTCTGGGCGCTCCATAACGGGAAAATCAGCGGCGGCGTGGACCGCACCGAGCTGCTCCTGGCCGGCGCCCTTACGCTGGCCACCGCGTTCGTTGTCTTCAACAAGGTGGGCTCCCCGCAGTTCATGGTGTGGCTCGCCCCGGCCGTCGCCGTCGGACTTGCCCACAGCTGGCGGGAATGGCGCGTTCCGGCCACCATGCTGATCGTTATCGCCGTGGCCACGTACTTCATCTATCCGCTCTTCTACGACGCCCTGAGCCACAACAACCCGTGGATGGCGCTGGTGCTGACCATCCGCAACGTCCTGCTGGTGGTCCTGTTCCTGTGGAGCGTCCGCCGCCTCTACCTGCTGGGCAAGAAGACGCCCGCAGCGGCTCCCGTACTGAAGGAGTCCTGAAATTTCCACGAAGTTCTTTGACCGGCTGGTGACCGTCCGCACCAAAGTGCTCCCCGCCAAGGTAGTGGACTGGTTCGCCCGCCCGTCCTCCGTGTGGTGGGGCTTCGCCGTCGTGCATCTCTACTTCCTGGGCTGGATGGCGTCCTTCTTCCTGCATGGCGACACCTTCAGCGACACTGAGCAGTACCGCCAGTGGGCCATGGACGGCTACAACCCGCAGGACCTGGACGGGAAGATCAGCCCCTGGGTCTACCCGGTGCTGGCGCAGCTCCCCATCTTCCTCGCCAATATCGCGGGACCGGACCTGTACCTCCTGACCTGGTTCCTGATCATCACGGCCCTTAACGCCGTCGGGCTGGCCTTCCTCACCCGCGGACCGCGGAAGGTGAGCGGCATTGCGCCCGCCTGGTGGTGGCTGTTCTTCACCGTCTTCATGGGCTACCTCAGCTTCGCGCGGGTGGAAGGCATCACCGCGCCGATCGTGCTGATCGCGCTGCTGTACGCGGCCCAGCGGCCGGTGGTGGCCGGCATCCTGCTCAGCATCGCCACCTGGATCAAGGTGTGGCCCGCAGCTGTGCTGGTACCCATCGTGATAGCCAGCCGGAAGCGGATCCATGTGGTCCTCTCAGGCGCTGCCGTGACCGCCGTCGTTGCGCTGGGAACGTGGATTTCCGGCGGCCTGCCGCACATCATGGACTTCCTCCTGAACCAGGGCGAGCGCGGCATGCAGCTTGAAGCCACCTTCTCCACCCCGTGGGTGTGGCTGAGCGTGTTCAACATTGCCGGTTCCAGGATGGCGGACAACACCGCCATCAATTCCACCGAGGTCTACGGCCCGGGTGCCGGAACAGCTGCTTTCCTGATGCAACCGCTGCTGATCCTGGCCGCGGTGGTGGCCGCCGTCCTGCTGGTGCGGGCCCTGAACCGCGGCGCCGAACGGGAGGAGCTGTTCCTTGAGGGTTCGCTCATGATGGTTACGGCGTTCATAGTGTTCAACAAGGTGGGTTCACCGCAGTTCATCATCTGGCTGGCACCGGTGATCATTGCCGGGCTTGCCCACGACTGGAACCGGTGGAAGGTCCCCGCAGCGCTGCTCATGGGCATCGCCATGACCACGTTCGTGATCTATCCCCTGTTCTACACCCCGCTGATCCACGCCCATCCGGTGATGGCGGCGATCCTCACCACGCGCAATGTGCTCCTGGTGGTGCTGCTGTGGTGGTCGGTGAAACGGACTGCCGAGCTGGGGCGTAAATCCCCTGCCGCGGTGCCTGCAGGCGCCTAGTTCCGGGCCTGGCTTCCCGGCAGCAGGTAGCGCGCAAACCATTCCCGCGCGAGGTTTGCGGCCTGGGTGAGCGTGCCGGGCTCCTCGAACAGGTGGGTTGCCCCCGGAACCACCTCCAGCCGGACCGGCGCCCGCATCCGGTCCATTGCCTGGCGGTTCAGGGCCAGGACCTGGGTGTCGGCGCCCCCTACCACCAGCAGGGTGGGTGCGCGCACCGCCGACAGCCGCGGTCCGGCGAGGTCCGGGCGGCCGCCCCGGGAAACGACGGCGTCCACTTCCGTGTCAGGGTCGGCTGCCGCCCACAAGGCGGCACCGGCGCCGGTGCTGGCGCCAAAATATCCCACCCTGCATCTTGCGGTGTCACTCCTGCCGCTCAGCCAGCGGGTTGCCGCGCCCAGCCGCTCAGCCAGCAAGGCGATGTCGAAGACATTCGCGCGGTCCACTTCCTCTGCCGGGGTGAGCAGGTCCAGCAGCAGTGTGCCCAGGCCCGCACCCTGCAGGACTGAGGCAACGTAGCGGTTTCGGGGGCTGTGCCGGCTGCTCCCGCTGCCGTGGGCGAAGACCACCACCGCACTGCACGGTTCCGGAACGTGCAGATCGCCGTGGAGCGCAACCCCGTCCACTGCGATCTCCACATCCTGGTCGATGCCCGCAGCCCCCGCCCCGGCAAGGCGTTCCCGCAGCGCGGCGGCATCGAGCAGTTGCACCACTTCCTCGTCGGTGGTGGGCGAGAAGTCGCGGTAGTAGTACCCCACGGCCTGGAAGTTCCGGGCGCTGATCAGGGAATAGACCTGGTCCGGCTCGGACAGTGATGCCATCGCATCCGCCGGGGCCACTGGAACTGCCAGGATCACCTTTGCTGCGCCCAGGTGGCGTGCAACCTGGCAGGCAACACGCGCCGTGGACCCCGTTGCGATGCCGTCATCCACAATGATGGCGGTGCGCCCTGCGAGGTCCTTCCGGGGCCTCCCCTGGCGGTAGCGTTCCAGCCTGGATTCCAGCCGCACGCGCTCGCGCCGCTCAACGGCCTCGATTTCATCCTCCGTTACTCCGGCGAGCGAGATGACGCGCTGGTTGAGGACCCGCGCATCGCCTTCACCAATGGCTCCCATTGCTACTTCCGGCTGGAACGGGAGGCCGAGTTTCCGGACCACGATGACGTCCAGCGGAGCATTCAGGGCCTTCGCAACTTCCGCCGCCACCGGAACCCCTCCGCGGGGCAGCCCCAGGACCAGGACGTCTTCCGCGCGGAAACGTTCCAACACGAGCCCCAGCTTCCGGCCGGCGTCAACCCTGCCCAGGAATTCATACATCAGGCACCCCTCCGCATGAGACCAGTCATCTGCCAGACATCCGCTCCCGGCGGGCCCTCCCCCGCCGGGAGCGAGGACAGTTGCGGTCCCGGTGCGTTTCCAGTAGATACCGGCGCGGAGCACAGCCAATAGTGCCGAAAGGCCCGGCCAAGCGGAAGACGCGGCCGCGGCACGGCCTTGAACTCGATTCACCCGGCTTCCGGCGCCGCGCCGAAACGGTAGATGCCGCAACGGGCATAAATATTTTGGTAAGCGACTATACGCAGGTGGCAACGGTGGGAGGTCAGATAGCGTACATCGCCGGTCACGGCTGATGCCGGGCAGCCCCGCGTCTCGCCTCAACCACGGCCCCAGCCCTGTTCCACCCGCGTTTTACCAGGTCAAGCGGCCTGGCCTCTATGAGTAGCCGCCGTGTATGCAAATCGAGGAATAGAAGGTAGAACGTGAAAGCAAGGGCCGTAACGAACGCCAGCGAGGATGCGTCGATGGGAAGCTCCACGAAGGACCATACGGAGAGCTGGTCCTGCGCGCCGAACACCACGAAGAACGTTACGCCCACGTACAGCGACCTGATCTGCCAGTCGTCCCGGATGCCGGTAACGGCCAGGAAGGGCAGGAACCAGAGGATGTACCAGGGCTGGATGATGGGCGAAAGCATCACGACGGCGGTAAACGCCAGCGCCATCCGGCGCACCGCGCGGGAGTAGTCACCGCGGAACATCAGGACCAGGACCAGCGCGATCGCCGCCCATTTCATTCCCGTCCGCAGGAGGGTGGCGAACGTGCCGCCGGGGAGCCCCAGCACGTTGCCCAGGAACTCCACCTGCTGGCCCAGGAAGCCCGATGGCGAGTAGCCGGTATAGCCCGGCGTGGGGTCCATGATGGCCCACACCCACCCCATCCCCAGGTTGTACGGGATGCCACTGAGGGCCAGCACGCCGAAGCTGATGCCTGCCGTCGCGGCCCACATCAGGAACTTACGGGGCCAGGAAGCGGACGGGCCCGCCCACATCAGGCCAACAAAGGGAAGCAGGAGGACAGTGATCGGCTTGATTCCGATCGAGGCCGTCACCAGCAGCACGCCGAGCACGTAGCGTCGGGTGGCCGCGAGGTAGACGCCTGCGACGGCGAGGCCCACCATGAGGGCGTCATTGTGCGCGCTGGCAATGAAACTGATCAGGAACAGCGGGTTGGCCACGGAGATCCACAGTGCGCGCGCCCCGTTGATGCCGTGCAGTTCCGCCAGCCTGGGCACGTAGATGACGCAGAGCAGGACTCCGACGCCGGCGAGGAGGCGGAACAGGAGGACCGACACGTCCGGTTGCGCACCGGTCAGCCCCACCACCCCGCGCGCCAGCCAGAGGAAGTACGGGCCGTAGGGGGTCCTGGCTTCCGCCCAGGCAGGATCGGCGCCCAGCGAGAACCAGTTACTGAGGGTGGAAATGCCCACTTGGTAAGGGTTCTGGCCCTCCATCACCAGCCTGCCCTGGCCGGTGTAGGCATAGACGTCGCGGGAAAATACGGGAACGCAGAAAAGCAGCGGCAGGGACCAGGCGGAGATGGCGATGACGACGGACCGCAGCGACGACTTGCCCCAGTCCGCCAAGCGCTGGCCCAGCCGGAGCCAGGACCGAATCAGCACCATGGCGCCCACCGTTAGGAGCACGGTGGACACTGTCACTCCCCAGCCCTCCGTGCGAAGGGCGATTACCACCGGCTGGCGGATCATGGGTGAGCCGTTGGCGATCCACCCTGTCCCGATGGAACCGATGAACATCATCAGGGCCCCGACGAAGCCCTCGATGGTAGCTAGGTAGGCGCGGCCCGTGGCCGGGCCGGAGGCTTTGGCCGGCGCTGCCGGCTGCGTCTCCGAAGTCCCGAGGTGTGACCCGCCTGCCGTCATGTGTGTCTGGTCCCTTACTTGGTTACGGCGCTGGTTGGACCAGCAATAAGGCCGCCCTGCAACGCCGCTATTTTATCAGCCGGGCTTACGGCTGCCCTTCGAGGCTAGAGCATCCGATCGCTGCGCGCCGTCTGGTTCCGGCCGAGCGACTTTGCCCGGTAGAGGGCGGCGTCCGCGGAGGCGATGAGGCGGTCCACGTCCGTTGTGGCGCCGTCGTACGTGGAAATTCCGTAACTGGCTGTGGGCATCTCCATCCCGTCCACGGTGCTTGCCGCGGCCAGGCGCCGGCTGATCGCCGCAGCAATATTTTCTGCCCGTTCAGCGCTGGCACCGGGGATAAGGATGACAAATTCCTCCCCGCCGTAGCGTCCCACCAGGTCCGTGGCCCGCACCGTGGCGGTGCAGGCGTCCGCGAAGGTCTGGAGGGCCGCGTCCCCGGCAGCATGGCCAAAGGTGTCGTTGACCGCCTTGAAGTGGTCCAGGTCTGCCAGGACCAGGGCGCCGGTGCCCCTGGTTATGGACAGGTCAGCCAACTGTTCTGCCGCCAGATTCAGGAATGCCTTGCGGTTGAGGAGGCCGGTCAGGTCATCGCGGGAGGCCACCATGCGGAGCGCCCTGGTCTGCTGTTCGTTGCTGAGGGCCGCCATGCTGAATGAGACCACCACCAGGAGGACCATGGTCACGAGCGTGGTGACTGCAGAGCCAAAAACCGTAACGAAGATGGGGCCGTCCTGCCCGTCGAGGATGAACGCCGCCCAGCGCAGCAGGTAGAACACGGAGAGCCCGCCTGCCGCCGCTGCCATGGGGATCCTCACGCGCGAGTATCCCGGTTCCAACCGCCAGAGTTCGCGCGACGCCAAGCCTACGGTAAGGCTCATGGCTGCCAGGTACACGGGGCCCCCGGACCAGGTGTTGGTGGCCGGGCTGTCCAGGACCGAGGCCACCAGGGTCACCAGGGGGATGCCGGCAAACGCCCACTTTGGCGGCGGCACGGTCCGGAGCGATCGGGCGCCAGACCAGACGGCCACTCCGCCGAGCACCAGGAGCACGTTGCCCATGGGGTTGGCCCAGACCTGGTGGGCTGTCCCGTCCAGGAGGAAACAGCTGGATCCTGACAGGAAGAACAAGAGCGCCAGGCACCACCAGCCGCTGTAGGGCGAGCGCGTGGTCCGGTAGGCGGAAAAGTAGAAGAGCAGCATCAGCACCAGCGCCATCAGGCCAAAGGCGGACCGGAGGGTTACGGTATCCAGAGCCATGTTGCCGAAGTCCCCCCGCTGCCGAATACCGTGCCGACCCCAAGTATCGCACCGGTCCGGGAGGTTGTCAGGATGGGACGATGGGCTGGTGCAGGGACTACTCTTGGGGGACCGCCAGCAGGACTATTCCGGAAGGCAACCCCCATGCTCCTTCTCTTTGGTTTCAAGACAGTGCTCAAGGCCTTGCCCGGGAAACCGGCCACGTGCCAGTACTGCCGGGCGTTCGCCCACCACCACCTTGAGGAGCGGGCTACCAAGTTCACGCTCTTCTTCATTCCGGTGTTCACCACGTCGCGTTCCTACCAGATCACGTGCACCAATTGCGGGTACGTCTCAAGCATTTCCGCGCGGCAGCGGCGGGCGCTGGAACTGCAGCGCTAGGCAACGGAACCGCCCGGAACAAAAAGCAGAAAACCATGGACGGTTGTGCCGCCCGTGACTACAACGGGCAGGATCCTCAGCGTCCTGCCGCGCAGTTCGGAACTGAGCGGCAGGCGCGCGTTCAAAGCCTCCTCCGAGGCACAGGCCCTGGCCGCCAACATGGACACTGTTGGCGTGGTGGTCCCGGTCGACCGGCCCCTGACGCACAATCGGTTGGAACGCACCCTTGTGGCGGCGTGGGACCCGGGGGCTACTCCCCTATCACCAAGGCGGACCTCGCGGACGTGGCGGACGACGTCGTCGGAAAGTCATCCTGCAGGCTGCAGGAGTGGACGTGGTCACCACCTCCCGGGAACTGGTGCCGCTCGCGGACTACCTGAAGCTGCAGCGGGAACTTGCCGTCCTGGCCGGCCGGAAGCGGCGGTGATAGTGCCGGATGGACGCTGCTTTGCGGGATCACGAACTCCGGAAGAAACATTTGACTTGGATAGCCAGACCGATTACGCGCGCGCAACTTCAGATGCAAGCGCTTACATGAGCAGCGGGAAACTGGCATTTGGGTGCGTGGAAACATACTTGCGCCTGGTTCCCGCCTCTCCCTACGGTGGGTGCGGCCCGGAGCCCACAAAGTCTCCTGGCCTTTGAACCGGCGGTCCTACGCCGGTTCGCCCCCGAACAACGGCGTCCCTGATGACGCCTGCGGAATCGGGGCCGCCGGAGTATCGGGAAATGAGGGCAGATGCCCGTCTTCCACGAACAGTTACAACTCCGCGAGAAGAGCAATAATGCACAAGCACCCCCAAACCCCCCGGATGCCGCGGTGGCGGTCCGCCGCCGCGGCACTGGCAACAGCCGTGGCTGCCTCGGCCTTCCTTGCCGTGCCGTCGGCGCAGGCCAACGAGCCTGCCGATCCGCCGGCCGCAGAGCAGATGCCGGCGCCGACCCCCGGTTTCCCGCTCCCCACGGAACACACCCAGGAAGCCTTCGACCCGGCGTCGGACTTCACCTCCAAGTGGACCCGCGCCGATGCAAGCCAGATCATGGCGCAGAGCGACACCACGGTGGCTCCCGGACAGAACTCGATGAGCCCGGACGTCACCATGCCGGAAATCCCCGAGGATTTCCCCACCATGAATGAGGACGTCTGGGTCTGGGACACCTGGTCCCTGACCGACGAGAATGCCAACCAGATCAGCTACAAGGGCTACGACGTCATCTTCTCGCTCGTAGCTGACCGCCACGCCGGCTACAACTTCGACCAGCGCCACTGGAACGCCCGCATCGGCTTCTTCTTCCGCAAGACCAATGCGGACCCGGCCAAGGACAAGTGGAACTACGGCGGACACCTCTTCGTGGACGGTTCCTCCATCGGCAACACCGAGTGGTCCGGCTCCACCCGCCTGATGCAGGGCAACCACGTAAACGTGTTCTACACGGCCACCACTTTCCACGATGTGGCCGAGCGCAACGCGGGCGGCGGCGGCATCGCCCCGGACGCGGCCATCGCCAAGGCCCTCGGCAACATCCACGCCAACGAGGAACGCGTCTGGTTCGACGGCTTCGAGCACACCAAGCTGCTGGAGCCGGACGGCAAGATGTACCAGACCAAGGAGCAGAACCCGGGCTTCGCGTTCCGCGACCCGTTCACCTTCGCCGACCCGGCGCACCCCGGCAAGACGTTCATGGTCTTCGAAGGCAACACGGGCGGCAACCGCGGCGAGTACCAGTGCACCGAGGAAGACCTCGGCTACCGTGAAGGTGATGCCAACGCAGAATCCCTCGACGAGGTGAACAGCAGCGGCGCCTTCTACCAGACCGGCAATGTGGGCCTCGCCGTGGCGGACAACAAGGACCTGACCAAGTGGTCCTTCCTGCCTCCGATCCTCTCCGCGAACTGCGTCAACGACCAGACTGAACGTCCCCAGATCTTCATCCAGAACGAGGACGGCAAGAACAAGTACTACCTGTACACGATCAGCCACCAGTTCACGTACGCGGCCGGAATGCGCGGCCCCGACGGCGTCTACGGCTTCGTGGGCGACGGCGTGCGCTCCGACTACCAGCCCGTCAACAACTCCGGCCTGGCACTCGGTTCGCCCACCGACCTGAACCTGCCGGCCAACAACCCGAGCGGCACCATCTCCGGCCAGCAGAACGGCCGGCAGTTCCAGGCCTACTCGCACTACGTGCAGCCCAATGGACTCGTGCAGTCGTTCATCGACAACGTCAATGGCGTCCGCGGCGGCTCCCTGTCCCCGACCGTGAAGATCAACTTCAAGAACGGCGTCACGCAGGTTGACCGCAGCTTCGGCGAGAACGGGCTGGGCCCGTTCGGCTACCTGCCCACCAACGTCCGTGTCGGCGGCGAGGGACACTACAAGTAACCACCCTCGAGGCCACCTCGACAACATCCTGCCTGCAGGCAGCGCATGCGCAGGTTCGCTGCCTGTGCGCAAGCTGACACCAATGCGGAGCGGGGCGCCATCAACCCAGGCGTCCCGCTCCGTTGCCGTGGCGCACCCGTGCGCAGACGAGCAGTCCCAACCGAAATGGTCACCATGCTGGAAAAACCCGATCTCCGCACTGCCACCAGCCGGCGCATTGCCTGGACAGCAGCAGCCCTCGCAATCCTGGCCGCCCTTCTCACCACCGTTGTTCCGATCGAGGGATCGAACGCCAAAGTCCGGGCAGAAGAGGCGCTTCAGAACGTTGCGGCGGCCCAGTCCGCATCCAAGGATTCAGCGGGCGCTTATGCCTCCTATTGGCTGGCCGGCGGTGACCACAGCCTCTCTGCAGCCCATCCGGTCAAAGCGGAAGGGGTAGCGGACCTCAGGAGCATCAGTTGCGCCGACGGCTGGGTGGCGGCAGCCAGGGTTGACGGCGAAATCTACGTACGCTCAAACCTCGAGGAAGACGCTGTGCCGGCCGGAGCCGGGGAAATCCGCCGGCCAGGCTGCGTCACCGATGAAGCCCTGCGGCAGATGCTCTCCGACGTTGGCCTGCAGGAACAGCCAAGCGGACCAGGGCCAATCACTGACCGGCCGCAAAACTCATCGAAGTACCGCCCGGACTACCACATCACGCCCGAACGCAACTGGATGAATGACCCGCAACGGCCCTTTTTCCTCAATGGGCTCTGGCATTACTACTACCTGTACAACTCCGACTATCCGGACGGCAACGGAACCGAGTGGTACCACCTCACCAGTGAAGACCTGTTGACCTGGAAGGACGAAGGGGTGGCCATTGAGAAGTACAAAAACGGGCTGGGGGACATTGAAACCGGCAGCACGGTGGTGGACTACGAAAACACTGCCGGTTTTGGGCACGGCGCCGTCATCTCAGTCCTGACGCAGCAGGACCAGGGCGTCCAGCGCCAGTCCCTGTTCTACTCAACCGACGGCGGATACACCTTCACCCCGTACGGGGGCAATCCCGTGATGGACAACCCCGGCGCAGAGCACTGGCGGGACCCGAAAATCGTCTGGGACGGGGAACGCAGGCAGTGGCTCATGGTCCTTGCCGAGGGTCACAAGATCGGCATGTATACCTCCTCCAACCTGAAGGATTGGCGCTACGTTTCAGGTTTCGAACGGACCGGCCTGGGGACACTGGAGTGCCCCGACCTGTTCCAGCTGGACCTGGACGGCGATCCCGGCAAGAGAACCTGGGTCCTCGCGGCAAGCGCCAACGGAACAGAAGAGGGAAGAACCACTGGTGTCGCCTATTGGACCGGAAACTGGGACGGAACCCGCTTCACGCCCCGGGACGGGGACCATCAGTGGCTGGACGCCGGGTCCGACTTCTACGCAGCCGTGACCTGGGACGACCCCCGGCTCACCGAGGGCCAGAAAAAGCAGTCCCGGCAGGCAATCGGGTGGATGAACAACTGGGACTACGCCCGGAAACTCCCCACCGGGGACTGGCACGGCGGCATGGACACCCTCATTCGGGACATCCGCCTCAAAACCGTCCAGGACCGCCCAAGCCTGGTCTCCACTCCTGCAAAATCGTTGAGCCGGCTTGGGGGCCAGACCCTGGATCTCAAAGGGTCCACACCCGACGGCACGAAGGCCCTTCCGTCCTCCCAGGGAGGGGCGTACCGGCTGGACGTGACGCTTGAACGGCCCGGACCCCACGACGGGCCTGAGGCGCGGATTCGCATGGAAAGCGAAGGCTCTCCATTCGCCACCATCGGTTACAACTTCCAGGACGGAGCCGTGTTCCTGGACCGGCAACAGCCCACGGATACCGACCTGGGCCCGATCTTCACCCAGCGGCGGACTGCAGCAGCCCCAGCGAAGGACGGCGTGGTGAAGCTTACTGTCTTCGTTGACCACTCTTCCGTCGAAGTATTCGCCGACGAGGGCGGGCAAACACTGACGTCGCTCGTCTTCCCCCGCTCGGAGCAGCACGCCATCACAATGGCCATGGACAAGGGGCCGCTCCCCCTCAAAACCCTGGACTACACGCCGCTGTCCCCGGCCCGCTGATATCCCGCTGCACAAGCGCTCCTGACGCTACCAAGGCCTGCCGCAACAAGTTAGGGTTCCAGCATGGACATCATCCTGGTACCCGGTTTCTGGTTGGATGCCTCCTCGTGGCAGGAGGTGGTCCCGGCGCTCGAGGCCGCGGGACACCGGCCGCATCCGCTCACGTTGCCCGGCCTTGAATCCGTTGACGCGGACCGGGCGGGCATCAGCCTGCAGGACCACATCGACTTTGTGGTTGCCGCCATTGACGCGCTCGAGGGCAAAGTCGTCCTGGTGGGCCACTCCGGGGGCGGCGCCGTCATCCACGGCGCGCTGGACGCGCGCCCGGAGCGGGTGGAACGCGCCATCTACGTGGACAGCGGCCCGCTGGGTGAAGGGGACGTGATCAACAACGAATTGAAGGCCGACGGCGACGACATTCCGCTGCCGCCGTGGGAAGGCTTCGACAATGCCGACCTCGTTGACCTGGACGACGGGCTGCGGCAAGCATTCCGCGCACGTGCCATCCCGCAACCCAAGGGAGTGGCCTACAGCAAGCAGCACCTGCACGATACCCGCCGCTATGACGTCCCGGCCACGGTAATTGCGTGCCAATTCCCCTCCTCGCTGCTCCGCGAATGGATCGACGCCGGCCACCCCTTTGTTGCCGAGCTGGCGCGGGTCCGCGATGTGGAGTTCGTGGACCTTCCCACCGGGCACTGGCCCCAGTTCACCAAGCCGGTGGAACTGGCACGGGCGATCCTCGCGGCAGTTGACCGGAAGGGCCAGCCCGCCGAGTAAGGGCTGCACCTCCGCGTACCAACCACCCAGAAGGTTTTTCCCAACCCCTTGCGCGGAAGCATCGCCGTCTCCATAATAAATGAATGCCATTCATTTACTCGCCTTCCGGGGCTGCCGCTCCTGCACCGACGCCGGACGCAGCTCCCGCCCGCATGCCCGCCGAATGGGAAACCCACCAGCGCACCTGGATGGCCTTCCCGCCGCCCAACGAAACTTTCGGCCCAGCCGGGAGCCCTACCCTGGACCGCGCCCGTGCGGCCTGGTCACGCGTTGCGCGCACCATCAGCCGCTATGAACCGGTGACCGTGCTGGCGGATCCCCGTGACGCGACGACCGCCAGGGAGTGGCTCGGGGAGGGGATTACTGTCCTTGGCGTTCCGCTCGATGACGCCTGGCTGCGCGACAGCGGGCCCACCTTCACGCGCCGTCCGGACGGTACCGTGGCCGCCGTCGACTGGGTGTTCAATGGCTGGGGCGCCCAGCAGTGGGCTCAATGGGGCAAGGACCAGAACGTGGGCCGCATTCTCGCGGCGCACGCAGGGGTGCCGGTCCATCCGAGTTCCCTGGTCAACGAGGGCGGCGGCTTCCACGTGGACGGCGAGGGGACAGTCCTGCTCACCGAAACGGTGCAGCTGGATCCGCAGCGAAATCCGGGCGCCACCAAGGCATCGGTGGAAGCCGCGATCCACGCCGCACTGGGAACCACCAAGGCCATCTGGCTGCCCCGCGGGCTCACCCGCGACTACGGTGAATTCGGCACCCGCGGGCACGTGGACATCGTGGCTGCCTTCGCCGGCCCGGGCACTGTCCTGCTGCACCGCCAGGACAATCCGGACCACCCTGACTATGAGGTCTGCCAGGACCTCCATGCCGTCCTGGCAGGGCAGGCCGACGCCCAGGGCCGGCCGCTGCGCATCATCGACGTGCCCGCCCCTGCCGCCCTTGAAGACGACGAGGGGTTTGTGGACTGGTCCTACATCAACCATTACGTGGCCAACAACGTAGTAGTCCTCTGCAGCTTCGGTGACCCGAACGACGCCGTTGCCGCCGCAATCCTCGAACGCGCCTATCCGGGCCGCACCGTAGAACTGGTGGACGCGCGGGACATCTTCGCCTTTGGCGGCGGCATCCATTGCATCACCCAGCAGCAGCCGGTGCCGGCCGGGCGACAGGACGCCGCAGCGTGAGCCCGTTCAACGTGGTGGAAGCAGGTATCAGGCAGCTCCGCGAAGCACTGGAAGCGGGGCGGGTCTCCAGCGAGGAACTGGTCCGCGAGTACCTGCAGCGGATCGAGGCATACGACAGGTCCGGCATCCGCCTGAACTCGGTGGTGGTCCTGAACCCCGGGGCCGTGGCGGAGGCAAGGGCCTCCGACGAACGGCGCGCGAGGAACTCCACCCTCGGCCCCCTGGACGGCATTCCCTACACCGCCAAGGACAGTTACCAGGTGGCGGGACTGACGGTGGCTGCCGGCTCCCCGGCCTTCAAGGACCTCGTGGCCCGGCGTGATGCCTTCACCATCGAGCGGCTGCGGTCTGGCGGGGCGGTCCTGATCGGCCTCACCAACATGCCGCCCATGGCCAACGGCGGGATGCAGCGCGGGGTGTACGGCCGGGCGGACAGCCCCTATAACGCGGACTACCTGACCGCGGCGTTTGCCTCCGGATCCTCGAACGGCTCCGGAACCGCCACGGCTGCCAGCTTCGCCGCCTTCGGCCTCGCAGAGGAAACCTGGTCCTCGGGGCGGGCGCCGGCGTCGAACAACGCTCTCTGCGCCTACACCCCCTCACGCGGCGTGATCTCGGTCCGCGGCAACTGGCCGCTGGTTCCCACCATGGACGTGGTGGTCCCGCATGCCCGCACCATGGATGACCTCCTGGAAGTGCTGGACGTGGTGGTGGCTGACGATACCGAAACCCGCGGCGATTTCTGGCGGATGCAGCCCTGGGTTGAGGTGCCGAAAGCGTCCGCGGTGCGCCCAGCCTCCTATCTGGAGCTGGCCATCCCGGACCCTGCGGCTGCGGCAAACGTCCTGGCCGGCAAGCGCCTGGGCGTGCCGCGGATGTACATCAACGCCGATGCGAAGGCCGGGACGGCTCCCGCCCCGGGGATTGGCGGGCCCACCGGGCAGCGCATCCAGACCAGGGCTTCCATCATGGATCTGTGGGATGCCGCCCGCCGCGCGCTGGAGGCAGCTGGGGCTGAAGTCGTGGAGGTGGATTTCCCGGTGGTATCCAACTATGAAGGGGACCGGCCAGGCGCATCCACCATTGCCACGAGGGGCCTGGTGTCCCCCGAATACCTCCGGAGGGAAATCGTGGACCTCTCGGCGTGGGCCTGGCACGACTTCCTGGATGCCAACGGGGACCCAAACCTCTCACGGCTGTCCGACGTCGACGGCGCCAGCATCTTCCCCGCGCCGGACGGTTCGCTGCCGGACCGGTACCACGGGTTTGGGGACGACATCAGCGACTACCCGGCGTGGATACGGGACAACGGAGTGCCAGTGCTGTCCGGGATACCCCACCTGGCCGAGGGGCTGCGCGGTCTGGAGGAGACACGCCGGGTTGACCTGGAGGAGTGGATGGACTGCCTGGACCTTGATGCGGTGGTGTTCCCGGCCGCCGCTGATGTTGGCCCTGCTGACGCCGACCGCAACGAGCACTCGGCAGAGCTGGCCTGGCGCAATGGCGTCTGGGTGTCCAACGGCAACCTGGTCCCCCGGCATCTGGGCATTCCCACGGTGACGGTCCCGATGGGTCTGGCTGCGGACATCGCCATGCCGGTGGGGCTGACCTTTGCCGGCAGGGCTTACAGCGACACGGGACTGCTGCACCTTGCGGCCGCTTTCGAAGCCACCGGCAGCAGGCGGGTTCCGCCGCCCCGCACCAGTTCCAAACCCGGCGGGAAGGGAACGGACGTGCCTTGACAGCCCGATTGTTAGCGCTGACAGTGGAGAAAGCCAATTTCACCTCCGACCGGAAAGCCGACTTAATGAAGAACTGGGCAGGAAACCTCGAGTACGCCTCAGCGGAGGTCCGGCAGCCGTCGTCAGTGGAAGAACTTGCCGGCATCGTGGCCGGGGCCCGCCGGGTCAAAGCCCTGGGATCCCGCCACTCGTTCAACCGGGTGGGCGACACCGACGGCGTCCACGTGCTCCTGGACGGCCTGCCCCGGACGATCGACCTGGATCCGGAGCGCCGGACCGTCCGCGTCAGTGCAGGGGTCAGCTACGGAACGCTGTGCCGCTCGCTCGAACAGTCCGGCGTAGCCATCCACAACCTGGCATCCCTTCCGCACATCTCCGTGGCTGGTGCAGTCCAGACGGGAACGCATGGATCCGGCGTGGACAACCAGTCCTTGGCCGGCGCCGTCGAATCCATCCACCTGGTCCGGCCCTCCGGTGAACAGGTGACGCTTTCCCGCGCGGACGGCGATGAATTCCTGGCCAGCGTGGTGGGTCTCGGCGCCCTGGGCATCATCACCGGCCTGGAACTCAGCGTCCGGCCGAGCTTCCGGATGCGCCAGCGCGTTTTGGAGAACCTGCCGTGGCACCAGGCACTGGGCAGCTTCCGCGAGATCGTCTCCAGCGCCTACAGCGTCAGTCTTTTCACGGACTATGCCGGGGATTCCATCAGCCAGGTGTGGCTCAAGGCACTGGATTCGGAGCGGCCGCTGGGTGAGCTGTTCGGTGCCTCGGCCGCCCGCACCGCCAGGCACCCGCTGCCGGACATGTCCGCCGAAAACTGCACGCTCCAGATGGACCAGCCGGGCCGGTGGCTGGACCGCCTGCCCCATTTCCGCCATGAGTTCACACCCAGCAACGGCGAGGAGCTCCAAAGCGAGTTCATCCTGCCCCTGGAGCACGCCCCGGCCGCCATCGAGGAGGTGCGGGGCCTTGCGGACAAGCTCGCGCCACTGCTGTTTGTTTCCGAGATCCGCACCGGTGCCGCCGATGAATTTTGGCTTAGCCCCTTCTACCGGCAGCAGAGCGTGGCCCTCCACTTCACGTGGAAGCCGCTGCAGCCTGAGGTGGAGGCGGTCCTTCCGGAACTCGAGGATGCCCTGCGGCCCTTCGGGGCCCGCCCGCACTGGGGCAAGCTGTTCTCCCCGGCCGGCCATGATTGGGAGGCGCTCTACCCGCGTTTCGCCGACTTCCGTTCCCTGGCATCGGCCCACGATCCTGACGGGAAGTTCCGGAACGGGTTGCTGGACAGCATCCTCGGCGTTCCGGCGGCCAGCGCGCGCTGATCATCAGGCGCGCTTCGGCAGGGGGTCCTGCCGGGGAGCCCTGTTCCCCGGACGCGTTTGCACGGGGCCGATAGGCTGGGTTGATGAAACACCGCCTTGCCGCCCTGTCCGCCGTTCCCCTGTTCCTGCTCCTCGCCGGCTGTGGTGCCGTTGAGGAGGCTGCCGGCAATGCTGCCAGCGACGCCGCTTCGAAGGTGGCTGCCGCAGGCGCCGCGGAAGTGAAACGGCAGATCTGCGCCGTAGTGCAGGACGGCCTGGTCAGCGTGGACGACAAGCAGGTGCTGGCCGGCCTGGTCTCCGCCGCCCGCACGGCCGGAGTCCCCGCAGAGATTACGACGCCGTTGGGCCAGATCGCCGCGGCTGGAGACGAAGTGCCGGGCGAATCCGTCCAGGCACTCAAGGACGCCTGCTCGGCTTAGCTATACACCTATCTGCCCAGCCGGCCAGACACCGGCACCCGGCGTCGGTCGGCTGCCGCGGCTCAAAGGCGGGGCTGGTCCACGCCGCGGAGGCCGGTGCCGCGGCCGCCCTTGGGCCGCCTTACCGGGCGGTGTTCAGGCGCGGCAAACGGGACTACGTCATGCTCCCGCTCCGCAGGCAAGGCGCTCACAAACTTAGCCAATTCCTCACTGAGGACCTTCCAGTCAATGCTGGGATCATCCGGATACGCGCTGATTTCGGCCCTGCGGGCAGCCTCAAGGGCCGCTACGCCTGATTCTGTTAATTCGACCTTGAACTGCCTGCGGTCGGTGGACTGGCGGGTCCTGGTGATATGCCCGGCTCCTTCCAGCCGGATCAGTACGCGTCCCAAAGTCTGGCTCTGGACGCGAATGGACTCTGCGAGCCGCTCCTGGTTAAGGGGCCCGGCCGCGAGGCCTTCCAGCGCTATGACGGCGGCCCGCGTCAGGCCCAAGTGGGCCAGGGCATCGTCCTGCCGCCTTTGCACCAGCCGGGCTGCCACCGAAATGAGGCGGTAGCTGCTCCGGGCATCTGGATCAAGATTGCTGGTCATCGGGCCGTGGCCTTCCTGTGGGTGGCGAAATGCAGGGTGTGATCACCTCTTTTGCGTCGCTACAGTCTCTACAATAAGCATGCTTAGCATCATATTCGCAAGTAGGCTTACTATCGGTGAGCCAAAGTCCGCGCCCGGCGGCCGCTTATTGGGCCGCCCCCTTGCGCTCCAAAAGGGAAGTGTGCTTAGTATCTAATTAGTAACCATGCTTACTACTAGCCAGCACTGCTGGTTCTTGATCGCCAGCTGACCCTTCATGAAAGAGAGCCCGATGACAGAGAACCAATGGCCCCAGACATCCAGCCCTGCTACCACCGATCCTTTCGGTGCACCGGACTCAGGCGCTGACGAACGCTATGGCACGTCCCCCGCTGCCGGTTCCGCCGGGGGCTCCAAGAGCCAGGCGGCAAAGGAAGAAGCTTCGCAGGTTGCCGGCCAGGCCACCTCCGCAGCCCAGGGGGTTGCCCAGGCCGCCAAGGAGGAAGCCGCACATGTGGCCTCTGAGGCGAAGTCCAATGCGCAGGATCTTTTGCACCAGGCAAAGTCGGGCCTGACAAGCCAGGCGGGAACCCAGCAGCAGAAGGCTGCGGAGGGCATCCGCACCATCTCAAGCCAGCTGCAGAGCATGGCCGACGCACCCGACCAGCAGGGCGTCGCCAGTGACCTGATCCGGCAGGCTGCCAGCTCCACCGAAACGGTCGCCTCATGGCTTGAGAACAAGCAGCCGGGAGACCTGCTCGGCGAAGTCCAGAGGTTTGCCCGGAACCGTCCCGGCACGTTCCTGCTGATCGCGGCCGGCGCCGGCGTCCTGGCCGGACGGCTCACGCGTGGCCTCACCGCGGGGGCACCGGAGGCACAGGGTGCAGTCCAGGGCGTGTCCTCACAGCGGTCGGTGCAGCCCCAGCCGGTTGCGCCCCTTCATCCGGAGACCGTCTATGCCGCTGGCACTGACGACCTCTTCGACGAGTCGGTAGTCGGCACGAGGGCACCTGTGTCCACCTCAACCCTCCCCGGGGGAACTGCAGACGACACCCCCCTGCGGTACGAGGATGACCCCTACCGCGATGAAGATGGCAGCTACCACGCCGCGGACGGCACTTATCGGTCAACGGAAGGACGCCAGCTG
>NZ_JAUZVL010000029.1:0-53831 GCF_031844545.1 Arthrobacter sp. AB6 | reverse complement strand
AAGTGACCGGCCCGCCGTCGTATGTACTGCTTACTTCTTGCCCTGGTTGGCGACTGCCAGGATGGCCTGTTCCGCGGCTTCCGGGTCAAGGTAGGTTCCGCCGGGCTTGATCGGCTGGAAGTTTTCGTCGAGGTCGTACACCAACGGGATGCCGGTGGGAATGTTCAGGCCGGCGATGGCTTCGTCGCTGATGCCGTCCAGGTGCTTGACCAGTGCGCGCAGCGAGTTTCCGTGGGCCGTGACCAGGACGGTCTTGCCGGCTTTGAGGTCCTCCTTGATGTCCGATTCCCAGTACGGCAGGAGGCGGACCAGGACATCCTTCAGGCACTCGGTGCGGGGAAGGGCGTCTCCGAGGTCTGCATAGCGGGGATCGTGCGCCTGGGAGAACTCGGAGTTGTCGTCCAGGGGCGGCGGCGGGGTGTCGTAGGAGCGGCGC
Organism: Arthrobacter sp. AB6; assembly: GCF_031844545.1. Classification (NCBI taxonomy): domain Bacteria; kingdom Bacillati; phylum Actinomycetota; class Actinomycetes; order Micrococcales; family Micrococcaceae; genus Arthrobacter; species Arthrobacter sp. AB6. The sequence goes on along the minus strand of NZ_JAUZVL010000029.1, from coordinate 53,395 downwards.
CACTCCATGAACTGTTCCTCGCCGTACTCGGCAAGGGTCTGCGCCTTGTCCTTGCCCTGCAGCGCACCGTAGTGGCGTTCGTTCAGCCGCCAGTCGCGCTTCACCGGGATCCAGCCGCGGTCGGCCTTGTCCAGGGCGATGTTCGCGGTGTTGATGGCACGCTTCAACAGCGAGGTGTAGAGGATGTCCGGGAGAACATTATTCTCAACCAGCAACTCCCCTCCTCGTGCTGCCTCCTCGCGGCCCTGATCGTTCAGGTCAACGTCCACCCAGCCGGTGAACAGGTTCTTTGCGTTCCATTCGCTGTGGCCGTGGCGCAGCAGAATCAGCTTGTAAGTCATGATTTTCATCCTAGCCGAGCAGTGTTGCCGCCCGCCCAGCGTTACAAGCGATGCCCGGTTAGGCGTCACCTATTGGTGCAGGACCTAGTGCTGCAGGGATAAGGTTGGGCGGTGGTGCAAAAGGCTGAACGGGTAACCGCCCCGCAAATTTTGGGCAGGAATACCGGCAGGCCGGGCAGGCCGGTTGGCAACGTCACCCGCGGCACCACCAACCCCAACCGGATGCGCCGGGTGGACCGTTGGCTGACGGGACCGCAGGCCTGGCGGCTCCGGAACGCCGCGGATCCGCTGGTGGTGGACCTGGGCTACGGCGCTGCGCCGGCCACCGCCGTCGAGCTTTATGAACGGCTTTCTGCCGTCCGCCGGGATGTCCGGGTCTTTGGAATCGAAATCGAACCGGAGCGCGTCCGCGCGGCTATTCCCCTGGAGCGGCCCGGGCTCAGCTTCCGTGTGGGCGGCTTCGAACTGCCCGTGCCTGGCCAGCCGGTCCTGGTGCGCGCGTTCAACGTCCTGCGGCAGTACGAGGAAGCGGACGTGGCCGGAATCTGGCGACTGGTGCAGGACCGGCTGGCCCCCGGCGGCCTTTTCATCGATGGCACCTGCGACGAGATCGGGCGGCGGGTGACGTGGGTGGCACTGGATGCGGAGCGGCCGCTGTTCCTGAGCATCTCCGTCAGGTTCGGCAGCTTCGTCCTTCCCTCGGACGTTGCCGAAAGGCTGCCCAAGGCACTGATTCACCGCAATGTCCCGGGCGAACCGGTGCACGCGCTCTTGCAGGCCATGGACCGGGCCTGGCTTGAGTGCGCGCCGCTGGCGTCCTTCGGGAACAGGCAGCGCTGGCAAGGCATGTGCAGGAGCCTGCGGGACACGGGCTGGCCAGTCCAGGACGGGCCTTCGCGGTGGCGGCTCGGGGAGCTCACCGTGGACTGGGATGCCGTGGCACCCCTGGCCGGCGGAGGCGCCGGCTAATTCACCCCGGCTAATTCACCAGGGGCCGTAGGGCCCCGTGTTGCGGCTGCCGCCCCTGCCCGCGTCCTTAACGGCCGGCCGTACGTCCGCCAGGTAAACCGAGGCAGCAACGACGGCGGCGAGCCCGAACAGCCCAAAGGTTCCGAAGAATGCACCGCCACCACCGCTATACAACGAGAGGGCGCCGATCAGGGCCGCGCCGCCGGTCAGTGCCAGCCAGAAAGCCTTGGTCCGCTTGCCCGTGGCCTCGAACGCGTTTGCACGGTGCCGGGCACAGTCCGCCACCGCCCAGAGCTCCAGCCCCAGCGCAACCAGGGCAAGGATAAAGAACAGGGCCTTCTCAACAGGCTGGATGATAACGAGTTCAACGTCCACAAGCCCAAGCCTAGCCGTCCAGCGAGTCCAGCGCCTGCTTCACATCAGCCCAGAGATCCTCCACGTTCTCAATTCCCACACTGAGCCGCACCAGGTTCTCCGGGACGCTGGCCGGCTCAGCGGTGTGCCGCCGTCGCCGTTCAATGAGTGACTCCACACCGCCCAGCGATGTGGCGGGCAGCCACAGCTGGACTGCGGCAACCAGTTTGTCGGCTGCGTCAGCGCCGCTCATGCCCGCCGCCGGACGTACCTGGATACAGATGATGGATCCGAAGCCCTTCATCTGCGCCTTGGCGCGTTCATGGCCGGGATCCGCGGACAGGCCCGGGAACCGGACGGATTCCACCGCAGGGTGGTCGCCAAGCCGCTCGGCCAGGACCATTGCAGAAGCCTGGGACCGTTCGATCCGCAGCGCCAGCGTCCTCAGGCCGCGCAGCGCCAGCCATGCTTCGAAGGGCCCCGCAATCGCACCGTGGATAGTCCGGTGATGGAGCAGCGCGGACCGGATGTCCGGGTTGGAGGTGGCCAGGGCGCCAAGGACGACGTCGGAATGGCCCGCAAGGTACTTGGTCACCGAGTGCAGGACGACGTCGGATCCGAGCAGCAGGGGCTGCTGCACCAGGGGTGTAGAGAAAGTATTGTCCGTGACGACGATGGCCCCGACGGCGTGGGCGGCGTCGGTGAGGGCGGAGACATCCGCGATGCCGAGCATGGGGTTGGTAGGGCTTTCGAGCCACAGCATCGCCGCCGGCCGGGCCTGCGGCCCCGCAGCGGGGCTGCGGGGTGCGAGGGCCTCCCGGACCGCGCCGGTGTCCGCAATGTCTACGGTCCGGAGCTCGATGAAGCCCTTCTGGGCGAGCTCAGCGGCCATGACCAGCGACCCGGAGTAGCTGTGCGTGGGCATGACCAGCACTCCCCCGGCAGGGATCAGGGACAGTGCCGAACTGACCGCCGCGAGTCCTGACGCGTAGAGGAGGCCCGGCAGTTCTGAGCCCTCCAGCTGGCCGAGCGCCTCTTCGAAGGGGTCCCAGGTGGGATTGGAATACCGGCCGTAGCCGCGGTCGCCGTCGCCGAGTGCCCCGGTACCGAAGTATGTGGAGGAAAGGACCACAGGGTGATTCACCGGCTGGTCGCGTTCCCGCGGGGGACGCCCCGCCGCAACCACAACCGTCTCGGCTGACAGGGCCGCCGCCTGCTGTTCAGAAAGACTCATGGTGACAGCGTACTGTCCGCCGGGGACGGCCCGGAAAGCCGTTACCCGCCCGATGGCGCCCGCGGGAATCCACAGCTGAATCGGGAATTGCCGGCGGGGGTCGGTAGGCTTGGGTGGTGAGCAAACAGAGTGCCGGTCTTTTCATCGCGTTTGAGGGCGGCGACGGCGCGGGCAAGTCCACGCAGGCTGCACGCCTTGCAGAAGTCCTCGAATCCCGTGGCCTGACTGTCCTGCTGACCCGCGAGCCGGGCGGGACCCCCATCGGCGAGAAACTGCGCTCCCTTGTGCTGGACCACGGTCACGGGGAAATTGATGCGCACACGGAGGCCCTGATTTTTGCCGCCTCCCGGGCAGCGCACGCCAGCCAGGTGATCCGGCCTGCGCTTGAACGCGGCGAAATAGTCCTGACGGATCGGTACATCGACTCGTCGGTGGCATACCAGGGTGCAGGACGCGCCTTGGGCGAGGACGCGGTGCGGTCCCTCAACGAGTGGGCCACTTCCGGCCTGCAGCCCCACCTCACTGTCCTGCTGGACGTTGATCCAGCGATAGGCCGCCGCCGCCGCACGGCCGGCGAGACGGCGGAGGACCGCCTGGAGTCCGAAACTGACGAGTTCCACCTCCGGATCCGGGAGGCCTTCCTGGAACTGGCGCACCGGCGTCCGGAGTCCTACCTCGTGCTGCCTGCCCACGAATCCGTCAGCGGGCTGTCCGCCCGGATCCTGGAGCGGGTGAATACCCTCCTGGCCGAACAGGACGAAACACCGGCGGGCGCATCGCAGGCCCGGGCCACGGCGGCCGGGGGCGCCCCGTGACGGTATGGGACGACCTTCAGGGCCAGCCCGCCGTCGTCGAACAGCTGCGGCAGGCCTCCAGCGGCGAGGGACTGACGCATGCCTGGCTTTTCACCGGCCCGCCGGGTTCCGGGCGTTCCAATGCGGCCAAGGCCTTTGCCGCAGCACTGAACTGCGACCAGGAGGACGTCAGCCTGCGCGGATGCGGGCGCTGCCCCGCGTGCCTGACCATCCTGGGCGAGACCCATTCGGACGTCACTTTCGTCCGCACCGAGAAGGTCACCATCACCATTGACGAAGCCCGTGAACTGGTAGCCACTGCCGGGAACCGGCCCTCCGCGGGCCGCTGGCGGATCATCGTGGTGGAGGACGCCGACCGCATGGCCGAGCGCACCACGAACGTCCTGCTCAAGGCCATCGAGGAGCCAACTCCCCGGACTGTGTGGATGCTGTGCGCACCGTCCCCGGCCGACGTCCTGGTGACTATCCGGTCGCGCTGCCGCAGCGTGGCGTTGCGGTTGCCGCCGGCTGCGGACGTCGCCGCCCTGCTGGTCAAGCGCGACGGCGTGGATCCGGCCCTCGCGGAGCGCGCCGCGCGGGCAGCTCAAAGCCACGTGGGCATCGCCCGCCGCCTTGCCCGCGATCCTGCGGCCAGGGAACGCCGGCTGGAAACCGTGCGGTTTCCGCTTGGCTTGCGGGGCGTTACGGCTGCCGTGATGATGGCGGACAAACTAGTCAAGATCGCCACCGCGGAGGCCACCAGCTCCAACGAAGAACGGGATGCTGCCGAGAAGGCCGCCTTGCTGGCAACACTGGGCGCACCCGAGTCGGGGACGCTCCCGCCTGCCATGCGCAGCCAGGTCAAGCAGCTGGAGGAAGACCAGAAGCGCCGGGCCAAGCGGTCCATCACGGATTCCCTTGACCGGACGCTGACGGATCTCCTCTCCTTTTACCGGGATGTGCTGATTATCCAGCTCGGGAATGCCGTGGAGCTGGTGAACGTTGAGCTGAGGAGCGAATTGGAGGATTTCGCCACCCGCTCCACGCCGGAATCCACTCTTGCCCGGATGGATGCCATCAACAAAGCCCGCGAACGCATCACCACCACCAACGTTGCACCGCTGTTGACCATTGAGTCCATGGCAGCCAGCCTGATCTAGTCCTTCAAGGAGACCGATGACTGCCCGCCCCCTGCCCGCACGGCCGCGATCCGTGGCGCTTGGCGTCCGCGCCCTTGGGGCCATGGTCCTTGCCATGGTTCTGGCGTCCTGCAGCCTCCTCACCGGCGGCGGCCGCAGCGAGGAGGCTGCCACCGCCAAGGCCGACCCGTCGATCGTTGCTTCTGCTCCCGCCGGGCTGGAGAAGTTCTATTCCCAGGAGGTCGTTTGGGAACCGTGCGAGGGCGAGTTCCAGTGCGCCAAGGTGACTGTGCCCATGGACTACGGCAATCCCGACGGCGGTACAATCCAGCTCGCAGCGCTGAGGGCTTCGAGCACGGGGAAAAAGACGGGCAGCCTGCTGGTCAATCCGGGCGGTCCCGGCGCCTCCGGCTACGACTTCGTCAAGGATGCCGCTGGAACCCATTTCTCCCAGGCTGTTCGCGATTCGTTCGACGTCGTGGGCTTCGACCCGCGGGGCGTGAAGCGGTCCGCCCCCGTGAGCTGCATGACGGACGCGGAACGGGACGCAGCCAGGGCGAAGATCTACGACCTCGAAACGGATGCCGGCCTGGCTGCCGCCCTGGCGGACAACAAAGCGATCGCCACCCAGTGCGGGGAGCAAACCGGCCCGGTGCTGGGTCACATCGACACCATCAGCTCCGCGAAGGACCTGGACGTCCTCCGGGCCGTGGTCAATGATGCGAAGCTCAACTACCTCGGCTACTCCTACGGCACCTTCCTGGGGTCCACGTACGCTTCGCTCTTCCCTGACAATGTTGGCCGGATGGTCCTCGACGGTGCCCTGGATCCGTCCATCAGCAATGAGGAACTGACCAGCGGCCAGGCCCGCGCCTTCGAAAGGGCCATTCGGGCATATGTAGCCAGCTGCCAAGGCCAGGACGGATGCCCGCTGAGCGGGGATGTGGAGGCGGGCGTCCAGCAGATCCGCGACCTGATTGCCGCCGTCCAGCAGACTCCGCGCACGGCAAAGGACGGCCGTGTAGTCAATGCCACCACGTTCGTCAGCGGCCTCATCACGCCGCTGTACAACGACCAGAGCTGGCCCGCCCTGACGCAGGCGTTGGAAGCGGCAATGACCGGGGACGTAAGCCTTATGCTGCGGCTCGCGGACCTCGGCGCAGACCGCTCATCCGACGGAACGTACACATCCAATTCGACCTTTGCGTTCAACGCCATCAACTGCCTTGATTACCCCATGGTGTCCGACACTGCCGGGATGCGCGCCGAACAGCAGCGCCTGATGCAGGACTCCCCCACCTTCGGGTATTTCTTTGCCTATGGCGGCACCAACTGCGTCGACTGGCCGTACCCGAACGTGCGCACCCCCGCCCCGGTGGAATACGACGGCGGGTCCACCATCGTGGTGATCGGCACCACCGGTGACCCTGCCACGCCGGTGGAATGGGCGTCATCGCTGCGCAAGCAGTTGGGCAATGCGGCACTTATGACCTGGAAAGGCGAAGGTCACACCGCCTACGGCCGGTCCAACGGCTGCATCGAGGATGCGGTTGACGCCTACCTTGTCAGCGGAAAGATTCCCACGGACAACACGGTGTGCTGAAGGCCTCCGACTGTACCCGGGCGCCCATTTTGACCCGGGCGCGGGGACTCTATTACAGTTGACTCTTGCATGAGGCGCCCGGTTCCGCCGGAGGTTCATGCGGTGCTTCCTTAGCTCAGTCGGTAGAGCGTTTCACTCGTAATGAAAAGGTCATCAGTTCGATTCTGATAGGAAGCTCGGGATAAACCCCGGACAGCCCCTAAATCTAGGGGTTTCCGGGGTTTTTCGCTGGTTAACGCCCGTCCACCGCATAGGGCCGGGCCACACTTTGTCTCCGGTCGTCGTCATTGAGCTTCGGACATTACAGGACCTGCATCGGCACGAACCCGTGCCCCAGTCTCTATCGGCGCTGGGAGGCAGGGAAAGAGCTTACCTGGGACGATGTCGAGGCCATCCATTCGGAGTTGGATTCGAAATGAAGGCGACCGTCCCTGGCAGCAGGCATCTAACCTCCATGGGTCTATGGCTGCCGCCCTCCTATATTCGTGGCCGCTGAGGCTTTACAGCTGGCAGGCCTACGCCTCATCCTGTTGTGAAGGCTCAAGTAGCGGGGCCTCGGACAGGAGACCGGCATGGCTGATTCCACAGGCTTCCTCGGCCGCGCATTCCATCGAAACACCGCCGCAGCCCCGTCCCTGGCCGACTTACTGCCAGCATCCGGCCCGGAGTTGCGAATGCGGTTCGAACCCCGTTTGGCCGAGCTCGTGGGTACTGTCGTGGCCACACTCCGCGTCGCCGGAAGGACGCCCGTACCGGTCCACGATTCGAATGGACGGCAGTGGGCTCCCGCCTACATTCTGGGCAGGCTGGAGCAAGATCACGCCTCAACCGGTGCCGCTTCCGACACGGCGGTGGCTGAGGTGGTGGTGGACGGCTCCGGCCGCATGGTCCGCAACCACACGGTGCAGGTCATCCGCGGCGCACACCGACTGACGCCCATTAGCTGCCCGAGCCTGGCCGACCGCTACGAAGAGCTCATCCTCGCCGTCAAAATGGGAGAAGAACCCCGTGGCGACGCAATGGTTCTGACACGGCACGGGGACCTGCTGATTGTCGGCCCCGGGCAGGCGCCTATAACATTGTCCGATTACCTGAACGACCTCTGCCGTTCGGCTGTCGGGCGCGCTGTAGCTCTCTAACTCTTAATCCTCTTGACACCTGCCGTTGTCTGTCCTGCCATCCCGGGCGCCTACGTTTGAACGCGCCCGGCCACCGGGCATCCCCATCACGCACCTGGAGCAGACATGAAGATGAAGCGCGTCCTGGCCATCGCAGCCGTCGCCGCCGCCGCCCTGACAGCCGGAACCTCCGCTGTTGCCACCAACGGCCAAACACCGAATGGCCTCACGGCAGAAGCGGAAGCCTTCACCAAGGTTGACCGCAACACCCAGTGGAACCAGGTCCAGAAGCTCAAACTGGACTTCCCGACCTTCCACACGCAGGGCATGTCGCTGGTGGGAGACAAGATCTTCCTCAGCAGCGTCGAGATCATCGAACCGAGCGTGCGCTACCCGTCACCCGTGGACGGCTACGACCGCAGCGCCGGCGAGGGCCGCGGCCACGTCTTCGTCATCGACCGGCAGGGCAAGCTGCTGAAGGACATCGTCCTGGGCGAAGGCGACATCTACCATCCGGGCGGCACGGATTTCGACGGCGAAAACGTCTGGGTGCCGGTGGCCGAGTACCGGCCCAACAGCAGCTCCATCGTCTACACCATCAACCCCGACACCTACGAGGTCACGGAGCAGTTCCGCCAGGCGGACCACGTGGGCGGCGTCGTCGCCGACCGCAAGACCAAGCGGATCAGCGGCGTCAGCTGGGGTTCCCGCAAGCTGTTCACCTGGAACGGCCAGGGCGCGCTCCTGGGGACGCAGGCCAACCCCAGCCACTTCATCGACTACCAGGACTGCGAATACGCAGGAGCCGGGCACCAGCTCTGCTCGGGTGTCACCAACCTCAAGACCGCCGACGGGAAGCCGTTCCAGTTGGGCGGCCTCGCCCTGACCGACCTCGCAACGGGTGAAGTCGTCCACGAGGTGCCCTCCCAGCTGTTCTCCACCGCCGGGCACTCGATGACCCGCAACCCGGTGGCCCTCGAGTCCGACGGCGGCGTGCTGCGCATGTTCGCTGCCCCGGACGACGGCGAAGAAATCGCCGGTACAGAGCTGTTCGTGTTCGAAGCCCGCCCCTAAGCCGGCACTAATCCGTGGCCGCGGGAGGGATCGGGATTCCGGTCCCTCCCGCGGCACATCCTGGGCAGTAATCCCCGCCGATGGTGGCCGGGCAGGGCTACACTGGCCGGATAACGACGGAGTGGGGGAACCAGGGCGGCGCTGCCGTTCTTTCCGCTGGTCGGTCGGAGCCAGCGAACGCGAGGAATCCCGTGACCTTCTTCCAGGACTTTCCCATCCCGGCGTCCGGCCCCAGGCGCCCCGCCACGAGGTTTGTGCCGCCTCCTTGCCGGTTGCGGCAGGCCGCGACGGGCGTCCAGTGTTTCTGGCCGGAAGACTAGCCAGACCTGGCAAGCCGCTACGAAACCCGCACTGCGCCTGGCGTGCCGTCTTCGACCTCAAACACCGCATGCGTGTACTGTCCTGCGCTCCGTGTGCCCACTGCGGTGGCCATCCGAAGCTCCGTACGCCAACGCTCAGGAGTGACCTGGCAACGGACGTAGCCGCGCCGGTCGCCGTCGAAGAATTTAATGTGCGGGTTGAACCCGATCATGGGCTCGTAGTAGGGCCCGTAAACTGGCACGTCACCGTTAGAGCTGATGGAGGTCCCGACGAACTCGGTGGCCACCACCGGCGAATCGGGCCGGTCGAAGTCCAGGTGGACATCGTTGACGAAGGTGGAGTGCCAGTCGCCGGTGACGAACACGGCGTTGCGCACCGCAGGCCCCGCGATAACATCCAGCAGCCTTTGGCGCGCCGCCGGGAAGCCGTCCCAGGCGTCGTGCCACAGCAGCTCGCCAGCGGCACCGTCGTGGTCCAGGCGGGACACCATGACGTTGTTCCCCAGGATGTTCCACCGTACGTCCGAGTCGCGCAGGCCGGCGTAGAGCCACTGCTCCTGTTCCGGGCCGAGCATGCTGATTGAGGGGTCGTAGGCCGCTTCGCATGCCTGGGCTTCGCCCCAGCCGCAGGGCGGGGCGTCACGGTACTGTCGCCCATCCAGGACGTCCAACTGAGCAAGGCGGCCATAGCGCAACCGCCGGTAAAGCTGCATGCCCGTGTCCTGGGGCAGCGACCGTGCCCGCAAGGGCTGGTGCTCGTAGTACGCCATGTAGGCCGCGGCCCGCACTGCGGTAAAGGCCTGGGTCTGGCCCTCCCAGCCTCCGGCATAGTCATTCTGGACCTCGTGGTCATCCCAGGTCACGATGAACGGGAACCGGGCGTGGGCAGCCTGCAGGTCGGGATCCGACTTGTAGAGGGCGTAGCGGGCCCGCCACTGCTCAAGCGTTTGCGGGGCCGGCTGCGCGGCGGCAGGCACTGGTGTGCGGCGCAGGCCGCCGTCCGCGGAGATCTCGTACTCGTAGACATAGTCACCCAGGTGCACCACGAAGTCGAGTTCCTCTGCCGCCATGTGGCGGTAGGAGGGGAAGAAGCCGTCATCCCACTTCTGGCAGGAGGCGAAGGCAAAATCCAGCTGCCTGACATCCGCCCCCGGGGCGGGCAAGGTTTTGGTCCGGCCTACCGGGGACCAGTGGTTGCGGAACTTGAACTCGTAGAAGTACTCGCTGTCCGGTTCCAGGCCCTCCACTTCCACGTGGACCGAGTGCCCCAACTGCGCGGGAGCATGTGCGCTGCCGCCCTGGACAACATTGCGCATCCCGGCGTCGGTGGCTACACGCCACTCCACGACGGGGTGGCCGGGGGGCATGCCGCCGTTCGGCTCGAACGGTTTCGGGGCAAGGCGGGTCCACAGCACCACGCCGGAAGGCGTGGGATCGCCGGATGCAACGCCAAGCGTGAAGGGGTCATCCTTGCTCCGCGCGGGCGTCGTGGCAGCGTCCGCCTTGGTGGCCGGGGCGGCGGCCAGCGCGGCAGCGGCGGAGACACCGGCCACGCCGGAGAGGAAGAGGCGGCGGTCTATAAGGCGGGAGTTTCCAGGCAGGATCAAGGGCATGCTGCCAGCGTCCCCTTGAGCCTTGAACAGGACGCCTCCCGCCGGGAACTCCGAGGGAACCCGCCGGTAAACAAGCGATGAAGGGGTGCGGCAGCTGCCAGCGGAAACTAGCCGTGAACACTCCGCCACAACCTGCTGAACTCCGGCGTGTGGCTTCGTCCTCCAGCTAGGCGCCTGGCTAGGGTCGCAGCATGCAATCCCCACACAAACTCCCCGTCAAGGCTGCCGTCACCGCCCTGGTCCTCGGGCTTCCCGCAGCGTTCCTCACCACCGCCGGCCCTTCCGCAGCTACCCCGGCCCTCCCGTCAGGGGACGCCCAGGCCCTTCCCGCCGTCGAACTTAACCTCGGCGCCCAGGACCTGCCCGAAGCGCGCGACGTGACGGAACTGGCGCCCGGCCTGACCCGCACGTCGATTAGCCGCGGAACCCCCAACCCTTCCCTTTTTTGGACGGCTGAAGTGGCCATCCCGGCGAATTCACCCGACCCGGACGCCCCGTCGTCGGCCCTGTCCGGTGAGGCACAAGCCCAGTCCGTCGCCAACGCACTCATCGCAGCCGGCGTGGCAGCCAGGGTGGAGAAGGTGCGGTCCCCGCAGTTCGCCGGTGCCGGCGGTGATTTGGGTTACCGGGTGCGCGCCGGCCAGTTCGCCACGAAGGACGACGGCGCTTCCACCGTTGCGCGGATCAAGGCGGCAGGCTATTCATCGTCCGTGCTTTACACAGGATGGGACGGTGACGCCGGGAGCATTGACCAGTCAAGGGGCCAGTGGAAGCTGGAAGTCCTGACCATTGACCCGAAGGAGTTCACAGGCGAGCTGGCTTCAACATACGGCCCCGACCTGGTCAACCGGGAAACCACCAGCCAACTGGCGGCTGCCGATGGTGCTCTCGCCGGCATCAACGGGGGCTACTTCGTCCTGGACCCAAAGGCCGGCGCCCCCGGCGATCCCGCAGGAACAGCCGTGTTCAACGGCGAGGTCCTCAGCGAACCGGTCGGTGACCGGCCCTCGCTGGTGATCGACGGCAAGAAGAACGAGTCCAGCATCCAGCGGTTGGGCTGGCGGGGCACCGTGGCCGCGGTGGGCGGCGGCCCGGAGAACAACGACGGCGGCAAGGCCGCCAAGGATGCACAGCTGGCCCTGGACGGCATCAACCGTGTCCCGGGGCTCATCCGGAACTGCGGCGGAACGGGCGATGCTCCCACCGTCCTCCCGCTGCACGACTACACCTGCACGGACCCTGACGAGGTCATTGCCTTCACCGCGGACTTCGGCCCGTCCACACCGTCCGGGCCGGGGCTGGAAGTGGTGCTGGACGGCCAGGGCACAGTCACCTCGGTCAACACTTCCCGGGGCACGGCCGTGCCGGCCGGGGGACGAACGCTGCAGGCCACGGGTGCCGACGCTGCCACGCTGGGCAGCTTGGCAACGGTGGGCGCCCGCCTGGACGTCGATGCGGACCTCATCAGCGAGGACGGCAAACCCCTGAAGACCAATACGTCCACGGACGTGGTCAACGGCGGCCCGGTCCTGGTGTCCGGCGGCGCCGAAAATGTCACGGTGAAGCGGGACGGAATGGTGCGCACCGGGGACAATAACAGCTTCTACTACGGCTGGGTGCACAAGCGTAACCCGCGCACCATCGCCGGCGTTGACGGCCAGGGCCGCACGCTCCTGGTCACCGCCGACGGACGCCAGACGGCATCCCTTGGGCTGAGCATCAAAGAGGCGGCAGACGTTGCCACGTCACTGGGCATGGTGGAGGCCATCAACCTCGACGGCGGCGGATCCACCACCATGGCCGTGGGAGGGAAGGTCGTCAACAGCTCCTCCGACGCATCGGGCGAACGTCCCGTAGGCGACGCAATCCTCGTCCTCCCCCGCCGCAAGGACTGAACGCCGGCTGCGGGTGTGGCAGCCCGCGGGGCGTGCACCCGCGGCAGCCGCGGCACCTAAGATGGCGTGCATGGAAGACGAGGCCCTGGCTGGGATCGCGAGCGGGCTTTACGCCAGGCCGCTGGAAGACTTCGTGGCAGCACGCACGGCTGCGGCCAAGGAGGCTGCCGGGTCGGACAAGGACCTTGGAGCAGCAGTGCGCACCCTGCCCAAGCCGTCAGCCGCCGCGTGGGCCGTCAACATGCTGGCCCTGCACCAGCCCGGTGTCCTCGCGGAGCTGGCGGACCTTGGTGGCAGGATGCGCGAGGCACAGTCGTCCCTGGACGCCGGGGCGCTGCGGGAGCTGGGCCGTGAGCGCCGCGTCCTGCTCGCTGCCGCCGTCGAGACCGCCCGCGCTGTTGCCAGGGAGCAGGGCCGGGGCATCAGCGATGCCATGGCGGGCGACGTCGAAGAGACCCTTCGGGCCCTGACGGCCGATGAAGGGGCAGCGGCCGCCGTGCGGAGCGGGCGCCTCCTGAAGGCGTTGTCCGCCGACGGAATGAACACCGTGGACCTGGAGGGGCTTGTTGCCGTTCCCTCCGCGCTGCCGCCGGCTGCGATAGCTCCGCCTCCTGGGCCAGCAGCCACAGTAAGCAGGAAAACACGCACGACGACGGCAGGCACCGCCCGTGCCAGGCCGGACAGGCCGCGGCTAGAGGCAGTCCGCCAGGCCCCGCGTCCAGCGTCACCGCCTGCATTGGAGAAAGCCAAAGCCGCCCTGGCGGAAGCGCAGGCCGCCGAGGCTGAGGCGGCCCGGGCTGCCCGCGAACTGCAGGACCAGGCGGACCAGGCACGGACCGGGATCGCGGAACTCATTCAGGAGGCAGCTGAGCTCCGTGCCCGGCTCAAGGGCGTTGAAGAGCGGCTGGAGCGCTCCCGGAAAGTGCTGGCGGCCACCACTGCGGAGGCCAAGCAGGCGGTGCGTGCCGCGGAGAAAGCCGAGCGGACGGCGATGCTCGCGCAGGAGCGGGTCCTCCGGCTGGGCAACACGCGGGGCTGATTCCAAAGAATGTCAGACCCCGGTTGCAGACTGGATTCATGGAAAACCAACTGGTACAGGAATTTCACGTCACGTACTTCGACGCCGACTGCGGCCGTGCCCGGGCAGAGGTTTTTGACACCCTGGCCGAGGCGGAACGTTTCGCCAGCCGGCACTGCCGCGAAGAGGACGGCTGGGCCGTCGTTGACGCAGTGGCAGTCGAGCACGTCCGCACTGCCGCCTGACATGTTCCAGCTCCCTGCCGAACCCGTTTAACGCGGGCCGCCCCGGCTTGTTGGACAATCCGGGGCGGTTTGCGGGGCCGGCACCCGGGCGCGGGCGCCGGCCGCCGGCTAGGCGAAGTCGGAAACTGCAGGGTCCGCGCCGATGCGGCCTTCGCCGTTGGCGGAGCGGTCCAGCGCGTTGATTGCCTCCACGTCGTCGGAATCCAGGCTGACCTCAAGCGCTGCGAAGTTTTCCCGGATCCGGGATTCGGTGACGGACTTGGGAATCACCACGTTGCCGATTGCGAGGTGCCAGGCAATGACAACCTGTGCCGGGGTGGCGCCGTGCTTGGCTGCGATCGAAGCGACCGTTCCGTCGTCCAGCAGCTCGCCGCCTTGGCCCAGGGGCGACCACGCCTGCGTCAAAATGCCGTTGGCCGCGCCGAACCCACGCAGTTCCCGCTGGCTGAAGTACGGGTGGAGCTCGATCTGGTGGATGGCCGGAACCACGCCGGTCTCATCGATGAGCCGCTGCAGGCCCTCGACCGTGAAGTTCGAAACACCAATGGACTTGACCCGGCCGCGCTTCTGCAGCTCGATCAGCGCCTTCCAGGTGTCCACGTACTTGTCCTGCTTGGGCTGCATCCAGTGGATCAGGTAAAGGTCCAGGGTCTCCAGCCCGAGCCTGTCCATGGATTCCTCGAAGGCAACCAGCGTGGACTCATATCCCTGGTCTGCGTTCCAGAGCTTGGTAGTGATGAAGAGCTGCTCCGGGGACAGGCCGGAACTGGCAATCGCCCGGCCCACACCCGCCTCGTTACCGTAGATCTTGGCGGTATCGATGTGGCGGTAGCCCGCTTCAAACGCCTGGCGGACCACCTTTTCAGCCACGCCGTCCTCAACCTGCCACACGCCGTAGCCGAGCTGGGGGATGGTGTTTCCGTCATTAAAGGTCAAGGTAGGTGAAAGAGTCATTTGTCCATCCTGCCAAACTATCGGCTCCACCCGGAGGATACGGGCGTGAAGTAAGCCAGGCGCTTAATCGGGACTAACCGACTGCTGCGGCCCTGAATCCTCTTCGCTGAGGTGCCGTTCGGCGTCGGCCACCTGCTGGAAAACGGACTCGGCCCGGCGGCGGACGGAGGCTGCACCTACCGGGACGGGGCCAACGGCGAGCCGGAGCATGGCGGCCGCTTCCGCCGTCGTGGCCAGCGAATTGCCCGCCTTGGACAGGGCACGGTGAACCCCGGAAAGGGCCACGGGGATATCGAGGCCGTCGTTGGGCGAACGCCGCTGCGCTTCCATGCATACCAGCCGCACCCGTTCGAGGAGGCTGGCCAATTCATTGGCGATCTCCAGCAATTCGGCGTACAGCTGGTCATCCTCCACGCCCTCGAGAACCTGGTGGAAGCGGTCCAGCCCCCGTTGGAAACGGTCATGGGCCCGGCGCCACAGCCCCTGGCCCAGTTCCGCGTCGTCCTTGCGCCCCTGCCTGGCGGCGCTGAAAAAGCCCAAGCGGAGCCTACAGGTATTGTCCGGGACCGTGGTCCGGGTCGTCCCGCTGGCCAGGCCGTGCCGGGCTTCCGGAGCGCGCACCGGCGCCGGCGCGCTGTGGCTCCCCGTTCTCGCCGATGACCACTCCCGGGGCAATCATGGTGCCCGGCGGGAGCTGGCGGAGCTGCATCTGCGCGGCCGCTTGCTCACGGGCCGCGTGCTGGGCAGCAATGGCAGTCTGGATGCCGTGGAACAATCCCTCCAGCCACCCGACAAGCTGGGCCTGCGCTATCCGGAGTTCAGCGTCGGAAGGCGTACCCGCATCGGGGAAGGGCAGGCTGATCCTGTCGAGTTCCGCCACAAGTTCAGGAGCCAGCCCGTCCTCCAGCTCCTTGATGGAACGGGCGTGGATCTCGGCAAGCCTGCCCCGGGCAGCCTCATCCAGGGGCGCAGACTTCACTTCTTCCAGGAGCTGCCGGATCATGGTTCCGATCCGCATGACTTTGGCCGGTTCATCCACCAGGTCCTGGACATTGCTGCCCTTGGGCTTCCTGCCACCGGCAGGTGCGGACGGCGGGGGCACCTGCGGCTGCCACTCATCGACGGGAGTGCCCTCTACCGGGAGGTCCTCAGCTGACTGAGTGCCTTGTGGATCGCTCATGCGTTCATACTCTCATGAGCAATCCACCCGGAACCCACTGGATGATCCCTCCCGGCGGCTTGTACGCTGCAAGCTCAATCAGCAGCACCGGCCCTGGGGGTTGTTGTCCTGGCGGTCGGTCCGGTCACGCCAGAACTCACGCTCGGTCAGGGGTGCCTCCCCGTGCCCGGCCGCCCTGTGGTGCTCGAGGTAATTGGCGTAGGCGTCCGCGCCCAGGACTCCGCCAAGGTAGCGGGCGAAGCCCTTGAACCCACTGGAGAGTCCGGTGAGAGCCGCGCCCATCAGTGGTGCCCTGCCCGTTCGAAGCGGAGTTCAGCCGGAACCTTCTCCCATTCCGCCATCAGTTCACGCTCGGCAGGAGTGGGAATGAGTCCGGCAGGGGCAAAGACACGTGAAGGCTTGGCGGGATCTTCATTGTCCGTGATGACCGCTCCCGACCTGCGGCTGCGGAAAGACTTGATCGTGGCAAGCAGCGCCGTCGCGATCACAATGATGCTGAGCACCACGAAGATCACCGAGAGCCAGCCCTGGATGGCGGTGTTGCGGACCACGGCCTCCATTGCAGCCACCGTTTTGGCAGTACCGAACTCGGTCTTCCCGTCGGCCAGGGCCTTGCTGAAGGCCGCGTTGTTGGCGAAGTAGCCCACAGCCGGGGTGGACGAGAAGATCTTCTGGTAGCTCGCCGTGATGGTGACCACGGCAGCGAACGTTAGCGGCAGCGCGACGATCCACAGGTAGTTGAACGTTCCCCGCTTTGCCACGATGGCCAGGCACACGGACAGTGCAATCGCGGCAAGCAGCTGGTTGGCTATGCCGAACAACGGGAACAGCGTGTTGATGCCGCCGAGCGGATCGGTGACGCCCATGAGCAGCACGGCCCCCCAGGCCCCGACCATGACCGCGGTGCAAAGCCAGGCACCCGGCCGCCAGGAGTGCTCCTTGAACTTGGGGATGAAGTTGCCGATCGAGTCCTGCAGCATGAACCGGGCAACACGGGTGCCGGCGTCCACTGCGGTGAGGATGAAAAGGGCTTCGAACATGATGGCGAAGTGGTACCAGAACGCCATCATGGCCGTCCCGCCGATGAACTGCTGCATGATGTGGGCGAGCCCAACGGCCAGGGTGGGAGCACCACCGGTTCGCGAAACGATGCTTTCTTCGCCCACGTTGGCGGCGGTTTCACTCAGGAAGTCAGGCGTGATGTTCACCCCGGCCAGGCCCAGGCTGTTGACCCAGGTGGCTGCTGTCTCCACCGTGCCGCCGGTCAGCGCTGCCGGGGAGTTCATAGCGAAGTAAAGGCCGCGGTCGATTGATATTGCCGCCACCAGGGCCATGATGGCCACGAAGGACTCCATCAGCATTCCGCCGTAGCCGATGAAACGCGTCTGCCGCTCCTTTTCCACCAGCTTGGGTGTGGTACCTGACGAAATCAGTGCATGGAAGCCGGACAAGGCACCGCACGCAATGGTGACGAACAGGAACGGGAACAGGGCGCCCGGGAACACCGGACCGTTTTCCCTGCTGGCGAACTCGCTGAAGGCGGGTACGGTGATCTCCGGCCGAACCACGATGATGGCGAGCGCCAGCATCACGATCACGCCGATCTTCATGAACGTGGAGAGGTAGTCACGCGGCGCCAGGAGCAGCCACACGGGCAGGATGGCCGCGATGAAGCCATAAATGATGATGCCCCAGGCGATGGTCACCTTATCGAGGCTGAAGATGTCCGCGCCCCACGGGGTTTCCGCCACGATGCCGCCGCCGATAATGGCAGCCATCAGCAGGACGAAACCGATCAGCGAAACCTCCATCACCTTGCCGGGCCGCAGGTAGCGGAGGTAGATGCCCATGAACAGCGCAATCGGAATGGTCATGCCGACGGAGAAGACACCCCACGGGCTCTCGCCCAGGGCGTTGACGACGACGAGCGCCAGGATGGCCACGATGATCACCATGATGAGCAGGGTGGCGATGAGGGCGGCAGTGCCGCCGATAACGCCCAGTTCCTCGCGTGCCATCTGGCCCAGGGAGCGGCCGCCGCGCCGCATGGAGAAGAACATCACGAGGTAGTCCTGGACGGCGCCGGCCAGGACGACGCCGATGATGATCCAGAGAGTTCCGGGCAGGTAGCCCATCTGGGCCGCGATGACCGGGCCCACCAGCGGGCCGGCGCCGGCGATGGCGGCAAAGTGGTGGCCGAACAGGACATTGCGGTCCGTCCGGACATAGTCCTTGCCGTCGGCCTTGTACTCCGCCGGAGTGGCGCGGTGGTCATCGGGCCTGGTGATGTAGCGCTCGATGACCTTGGAGTAGAACCGGTAGCCGATCAGGTATGTGCACACGGAGGCGAACACGAACCAGATGGCGTTCACGGTTTCGCCGCGGATGATGGCCAGCATGAACCAGGCCACGCCGCCGAGGAGTGCAATCGCAGCCCAGAGCGCGATCTTTCCCGGTGTCCATTTCCGTTCTTCGGCCTCACGGACCTCGTCATCCACCGCTGTCGGCGGCAGCGCCGGGTCGGTGGCAGCCACGCCCCTGCCTCCGGATGCACTACCCCGCTGATCAGGCGTCTTGGCCATGTCTCCTCCTTGAGATTGTTATGCGTCTTCTGTCACGCACCCTACCAAGCCGGAGTCATAATCCGGAGGCGTTCTTCCAGCTGCCGCAGAAACGTGCGGCGAGCGGAGTGGACGCGGCGACGACCGGAGCGGGCTGCCACCGTTCCTGCACCAACGCAGAGAAGGCCCCCGTCCGGAAGGTCCGGGCGGAGGCCTTGGCTCGCGGGAAAAGCGTAAAGCTGCCCCTACGCGTGTGAGTAGGTGAGGCAGTCAGCGTTGTCCGCGCCGGGGCCTACGTGGACCTCTGCGGCCTTGCACATCAGGTGGTCATTGTGGACGCACTCGGAGCGCTGGCACGCCCCGACGTCGGCAAGGACCTTGGGCAGTCCGCCATGGATTCCGGTCTCGATGAACGTGGCGCAGTGTGCGTGGTTTTCGGCGCCGCCCACCGTGATGGCGGCGGCATTGCAGTTGGTGTGGTCGTTAAAGGAACAGTTCGTTACGCTGCAGTCGGCGACGTGCGTTGTCATGAGCTTCCTCCGTTTGTTCCACCGCCCGGCCGGACGGTTCGTGGAACTTACGGTATGCCTGTCCAGGGCATTCAAAAAGACCCAATTGTGTTACTTATTTCGCCAGCCCCTGCTGGATCATCCTGGCCTCGCACAGATCCAGCCACCGGACTTCCGCCTCCGCCTGGAATATGAGGGAGTCCAGGACCAGCAGCGATGCGATGTCACCCGCGCGCTGGTTCAGCGCCGTGTCCCGGCGGGCCTTCGAATAGTCCTGCAGGGACTTCATGGAGGACAGCCGCTGGCTCTGGATAATGGCCTTGACGTCGACGCCGGGCAGGGTGACGGCCAGCGCCAGCTTGATGGCCAGCTCGTTGCGTGGCGGGTTGTTCCGTTCCACGGGGGCGGCGAACCAGTTCCGGATTTCGGCCTTGCCGGCTGCGGTGATGCTGTACACCACATGGCCGTTTCCGTCGTCGCCGTCCCTGGCCACCAGCGCATCCCGTTCCAGCCGGTCCAGCGTGGTGTACACCTGCCCGATGTTCAGCGGCCAGGTGGCACCGGTGCGGTTCTCGAATTCAATCCGCAGCTGGTAGCCGTAGCGGGGCTGGTCCTCCAGCAGGGCGAGGAGGCTGTGGCGGATGGACATGCTGTTCCTTGTTCTTGGCGTCCGTGTAGCGCGGGCATCGGTGTACGGAACCTACATGACCAGGAGGACCTTCCCCACGTGGTCGCCGGTGTCGAAATACCGGTGGGCGGCGCGCACCTGGTCCAGCGGGAAGGTCTTTGCCACCAGCGGCCTGACCGATCCGTCGCTGACGAGCGGCCACACGGCGTCGCGCACGGCGTTCATGATGGCGCCTTTTTCCGCTACCGGGCGTGGGCGCAGGGCGGTGGCAACGACGGCGGCGCGCTTCTTCAGCAGCTGCCCCAGGTCGAGCTCCCCCTTCGTTCCGCCCTGCAGCCCGATCACCACCAGGCGTCCGTAGTCAGCGAGCGCGTCCACATTTTGGGCCAGGTACTTGGCGCCCACGACGTCGAGGATCACGTCGGCGCCCTTGCCCCCGTTCTGGCGGCGAAGGCTTTCCGGAAAGTCCTCCTCGGCGTAGTTGATGGCGATGTCGGCCCCCAGGAAGGCTTTGGCCGTGCTCACTTTTTCGTCGGATCCTGCAGTTGCGGCAACCCTGGCGCCGAGGGCCTTGGCGAGCTGGATGGCCATGGTGCCGATCCCGCCCGTTGCACCGTGGATCAGGACGGTCTCGCCCGCCTGCAGCTGGGCCGTCATCACCAGGTTGGAGTAGACAGTGGCCGCAACCTCGGGAAGGGCGGCGGCAGTCACCAGGTCAACGCCGTCGGGCACCCGAAGGACCTGCTCGGCCGGGACCGCCACCTGCTGCGCGTACCCGCCGCCGGCCAGCAGCGCCACCACCTTGTCACCGAGGGAGAATGCCTTTGTGACGCCGGGACCGAACCCGGCGATCCGGCCGGATACTTCAAGGCCGGGAATTTCCGATGCGCCGGGAGGCGGCGGGTAGAAGCCCCTGCGCTGCTGCACGTCCGCCCGGTTCAGGCCGGCAGCCACGACGTCGATGAGCACCTCTCCGGTACCCGGTACCGGGGCCTCCACCTCGCGGACCTCCAGAACTTCCGGGCCGCCCGGCTCCGAAATGTAGACGGCTTTCATGGAACACTCCCGTTTCTGACTGAATACTGCGTGCAACCAGTGTGCACCGGACGCCTTCCGGGTTCTGTTTTGTTGCAGGCAAGTGCCTATGAAACACTACTGGGTGAGGAAGGTTGTCCGAGCGGCCGAAGGAGCTAGTCTTGAAAACTAGTGTGCGGTAACCCCGTACCAAGAGTTCGAATCTCTTACCTTCCGCGAAAAAGGACCCCTGCCGGCCAGCATGCTGACCGGCAGGGGTCCTTTCTTTTTGCCCTGCAAAGGCCTGCGGGCACCGGGTTCCGGCTGCCTGATGCAACCGCTGGACGGCTACAGCGCCAGGATGGCCCCGGCGATCTCGTCCGCGTCGCGCAGGGTCCGCTGGCCGCTGCGGTAGTTTGGCCCGCCGGGCTGGACGGCCTCGGCGGCGATGGCGGTGCCCCACTGGACGGATGAGAGCTGCAGCCCCAGCACGTACAGGCCTCCGGTCACGGAGCCGTTGGCTGCGACCGGGCGGTAGGGATGCGGCACCACGTCCAGGCCGGTGGACTGCACGGGGGCGCCCTCCACCGTCATCATGAGCCGCGGCCGCACCAGGCCGTCTGCCAGCAGCTGCTCCAGCACCGGCGAATCACTGGCCGAGACCCGGTTACCGGGCGCGAGCGCCTCCACCATGGTCCGGGCAGCCACCGGAGCTCCGGCCACCCAGGGGGACGACGCCGTGAAGGCGCCGTTCTTCCGGTCCACTGCGAACTTGGGGTCCGGGCCTACGAAGCTCACCACTCCTGCCCTGGCCAGCGCCGCAAGCTGCTCGGAGCGAAGGGCCGGAGGACCGCTGGCGAGTCCTTCCACAAACGACTCGAACCAGCCACGCAGTCCCGCCACCCAGGATTCATCGGTGATGCCGCCGTCGGCCACTGCTGTCTTCAGCGCGGCACGCCCGTGGTGGAGTGCCCCGATGGCCATCTTCACGGGGTCATCCTCCCCGAGCGCGGACCGGCGTGCGTCATCCAGCAGGTAGTCCACGACGGCGGCATCGAGTTCGGCGCGTGAGGCAAAGGATCGTCCGGCAAGGGGGGCGGCGAGCGCCGGCAGGTCCAGCCGGTGCCGTGGCCCCACGTGCACGGCCAGCACGCTCTCCACACTGTCTTCCCAGTTCACGGCACTGTGCGCGTGGGGATGGAGCGCCTCATCCAGGGCGCCGAGGAAGGCCGCCGGATCCGGTACCGCGTTCGGCTGGGAACGTACCAGGGTGGAGTAATACGCCCACAAAGCGTCACGGTGCAGGAGCGGCCAGAAATCGTGGTCGAACGCCGGGCGGATTCCTGCCGTGCGGAATGGTTCCAGCGCCGCTTCGGTGAAGTAGCGCAGGGTGACCGACGCCGGGTAGTAGCCGTTCAGGGCCGCCTTCGCCCGGTAGGGCGTGCCCCGTCGGGAGGCAGCAATGATCCTCGGCTCCTGGCCCGAAGGCTCGTACCTGAGCACCGTTCCGTTGCTGACGAATTTTCCGCCGCGGCCCTCGGTCAGCTGCACCATGGTGTCGAAGAAGTTCAGGCCCATGCCGCGGACCAGGACGGGCTCCCCTGCGGGAACCAGGGACCAGTCCACGTCCGCAGGGACAGCCGGCGGGAAGTATTGGAGGCCCAACCGCTTGGCCGACGCCTGCAGTTCGCGCTGCTCAGGGTTCAGGCGGGACGGGACGTGGCCCAAGGCAAGCACCACGGCGTTGGTGCTCAGCGTCTCTCCCGTGGCCAGGCCGACGTCGAACGTTCCGTCCCCCGCGGGGCGCACGGACTGTGCCGACGTTTCGTGGAAGTCGATGGTGACGCCGTCGGGCGCTTTGGACGCCAGCTCCTCCAGCGTGCTGCGGAGGTAGCGGCCGTAAAGGGCGCGGCTGGGAAAGTCATTCGGGCCCAGGACGGCCAGTTCAGCGAGCTCGTCCTCGGCCAGGGACGGCGAGGGGTCGCGCTGCTGCCGGGCCCGCCACTGGTCGAAGGTGGTTCCTGCGACCGGCGGCGCCAGGTCAGGGTCCTCCGGGATCAGCGTGGGGTAGAAGGATTGCGTGTTCATCAGGAACAGTCGGGACTGCTGCGGCTGCCACACGTGCCCGGGGCCCGCCGGAAAGGGGTCGATGACATCGATGTGGAGACGCACCGTTCCTGCACCGGAAGCGCTCTGCGCGGCGCAGCGGGCAAGCAGGCGTTCCAGCACGCTGGTGCCCCGCGGACCTGCGCCGATGATGGCGGTCCGGATGCTCTGCGTTTTTTCCACGCCATCCAGCGTACGGGCTGCAAACAAAGTGTGCGCTGAACGCTTGACTTGCCAGCCGTCCGCGGATGTTGTTTGGATGGGGCGCATGACCACCACTGAAGCTGATCCAGCGCCCGCCCCCGGTTCCGGCAACCCTTCCGGCACCGACCCGCAGGGCATCACGCCCGAGCCCACTGACGAAAACGCCTGGCTCGAGGACATTTACGGCGAGGAGCAGCTTGCCTGGGTGAAGGAGCAGAATTCGCGCACCGAGGACCTCCTGGAGGACGCGGACTACGCCGGGCTGGAAAGCAGCATCCTGGAGGTGCTGGACTCCACGGACCGGATCGCCATGGTGGGCAAGCGCGGCGACTGGTACTACAACTTCTGGAAGGACGCGAAGAACCCCAAGGGCCTTTGGCGCCGCACCGCCTGGGAGAGCTACTGCACGGATTCCCCCGAGTGGGATGTGCTGCTCGACGTCGATGCGCTGGTGGCAGCTGAGGGCCAGGAGTGGGTTTTCCACGGCGCCACCTTCCTGCGCCCCGCTTCCGGGGAACCGTACCGGCATGCACTGCTGGCCCTCTCCCCCGACGGCGGCGACGCCAACCGGTACCGGGAATTCGACGTGGAGACCCGTGCCTTTGTGGACCCTGCGAAGGGCGGCTTTGACCTGCCGACGGCGAAGGGACACGTTTCCTGGCTGGACGCGGACACGCTGCTGGTGGCCTCCACGGCGGACGGACTGCCGAAGACCGCCTCCTCCTACGCCCGGACGGCAGTCACGCTCAAACGCGGGGATTCCCTGCCCGGAGCGCCGCGGCTGTTCGAGGTGCCCGAGCAGCACATGATGGCCGTGGTTGTTCACGATTCCACTCCAGGCTTTGAGCGCACCTTCGCCGTTGACTACATCGATTTCTTCAACCGCAGGAACCTGGTGCTGCGTGAAGGATCCTGGATCCAGATCGACGTCCCCACCGATGTAAACGTCAGCGCGCACCGGGAATGGGTGCTGTTCCGGCCCCGGCAGGACTGGGTGCTGGGCACATCAACGTACCCGGCAGGCTCGCTGCTCGCTGCCCGGTTCGAGGATTACCTGGCCGGCTCCCGTGACATAGCCGTGCTGTTCACCCCGGATGCGAATACGTCCCTGCAGTCCTGGAGCTGGACCCGGGACTTCCTGCTGTTGAACCTCCTGAAGGACGTGTCCTCCGAAATCCGGGTGCTGGATCCCTCCCGGCCGACGCACAATGCCCAGGCTGCGTGGGCGTCGTCGCCGTTGGATGCCTGCCCGCCGCTGCATGACGTCAACGCCTACGCAGTGGACGACGAAGACGAGGCCGACGGCGGTGCGGGTAACGACTTCTGGCTCGTCGCCACGGGCTTCACCACCCCGACCACCCTGCTGCGCGGCACCTTGGAGCGTGCGGCGTCCGGTACGCCCGGCGTGGTGAGCCGGCACGCGGTGGTCAAGGCGTCGCCGTCGTTCTTCGATGACGGTAACTATGAAGTGCAGCAGCACTTCGCCGTATCCGACGACGGAACCCGGATTCCCTACTTCCAGGTTGCCTCCCGGGACCTGCCACTGGACGGGGAGAACCCCACCCAGCTTTCCGGCTACGGCGGATTCGAAGTTTCCCGGACACCGGCCTACAGCGGCACCGTCGGCAGGGCATGGCTGGAACGCAGGACCTCCGGCGCGCAAGGGGCGGACGGGGAAGCACCGCACTCCCGCGGCGGCGTGTACGTGATGGCGAACATCCGTGGCGGCGGCGAATACGGGCCCGCGTGGCACCGGGCAGCGTTGCAGGAGAACCGGCACAAGGCGTACCAGGACTTCGCTGCCGTTGCCCGTGACCTGATCTCCCGTGGCGTCACGTCGCGGGAGCGGCTGGGGTGCGTGGGCGGGTCCAACGGCGGCCTGCTGGTGGGCAACATGATGACCCGGTACCCGGAGCTTTTCGGGGCCGTTTCCTGCGGGGTGCCGCTGCTGGACATGCGCCGCTACACCAGGCTGTCCGCCGGCCACTCCTGGATCGCCGAGTACGGCGACCCCGACGTCCCGGAGCAGTGGGAGTACATCAGGACTTTCTCCCCCTACCACTTGCTCAAGGACGGGGTGGAGTACCCGGAAACGTTCATCTGGACGGCAACCTCCGATGACAGGGTCGGCCCCGTCCAGGCGCGCAAGATGGCAGCCCGCATGCTGGCCATGGGCATCCCCAACGTCTGGTTCCACGAGGCGCTGGAGGGCGGACACGCAGGCGCCTCGGACAACCGGCAGGCCGCGGCGCTGCAGGCCCGCAGCCAGCACTTCCTGTGGAAGGCGCTGGCCGGCGGGGCCGCGTAACGATGGCGCTCGAGGTGCGGCGGGCGGTGGCCTCCGACGTGGAGCGGCTGGCCGAGATCCACGTCCGCTGCTGGCAGGAGACCTACCGCGGAATGCTGTCCGACGGGTTCCTGGCTTCGCAGAATACCGGCTCGCGGCTGCCGCTGTGGCGCCACCTGCTGGAGGCCGCGGAACCCGCGCATGCCTGGGTGGCGTCCGACGACGGCACGGTAGTCGGGTTCGCCGGCATCCGCAGGGAGCCGGGGGCCGCTTCGCACGGCTTTGCGCCGCCGTCGTCCGGCGACCTGGAACTGTGGGGGCTGTACCTGCTGGCGTCGCACCAGGGGCTGGGCCTGGGCCGCCGCCTCCTGGTGGCAGCGCTGGACAATGAGGCGGCGAGCCTGTGGGTGGCCGCCGACAACCAGCGCGCCATTGGCTTCTACCGGCACTTCGGGTTTGAACCTGACGGCGCCGCCGACGTGATTCCCGGGTGGGAAGACCTTCGCGAAATCAGGATGGTCCGGGGCGGACCGCCCCCCGCAGTGAAGCGCTCACCGGGCAACCAGGGAGTCCCCTGAAGGCCCGGGCGACCCGTTTTGCACTGCATGCCCCGTTCTGCGTATCCTTGGTGGGCTAGGAATAGCAATTGGAGACGTGCCAGAGCGGCCGAATGGGCTTCACTGCTAATGAAGTGTGGGGCACAACTCCACCGGGGGTTCAAATCCCCCCGTCTCCGCGTTTGGCCCCGGTCCTGGACCGGGGCCTTTTGCGTGCCCCGGCATGTCCAACACCCCGGACGCATCCGTCCGTGGGACGGACACCCGGCGCCTTGCACGTCCCGGCGGTGGCAGGATTGTCGGATGGCAGCAAGCAACACGGTGGATGAGGCGCACGGCGCGGTGCAGGCGTGGAGCCCCCGCCTGGCGCTGCTGGTGGCTGCCACTTTCTTCATGGAGTTCCTGGACGGCACCGTCCTCACCACGGCCATCCCCAACATCGCTGCCGACTTCCGGGTTCCCGCCGCGGACGTCAACATCACGATGACGGCCTACCTGCTGACCGTCGCCATGGGCATTCCGCTCAGCGGCTGGCTGGCTGAGCGCTTTGGCGCCCGCCGCATATTTTGCCTTGCCATTGCCATCTTCACGGCAGCATCCCTGGCCTGTTCGCTCAGCCAGGACCTGGTTGCCCTCACCCTCAGCAGGACCGCGCAGGGGTTCGGGGGCGCCATGATGGTTCCGGTGGGAACCCTCCTGGTCCTCCGCGGGACCCCTAAGGCGGACCTCCTCCGCGCCACTGCGTTCCTGGTGTGGCCCGGGCTCCTGGCGCCAGTACTCGCACCGCTGGTAGGCGGGGCCCTGACCACCTATCTTTCCTGGCACTGGATCTTCCTGATCAACCTCCCGCTGGGTGCGGCCGCACTGCTTGCGGCACTCCGGCTGGTTCCTGCTGCCGCGGGCGACGGCGGGCGGCGGCTGGACTGGTTGGGCCTGTCGCTCACCACGCTGGGCGTGGGCGCCCTGGTGGCGGGCCTTGAACTGGTGAGCGCCCACCCTGACGCTCCCTGGGCGGCCCTGAGCGCTGGTTTCGGCGTGGCGGCCGTTGCCTGCGCCGTGTTCTGGATGCGCAGGACCCCTAACCCGCTCTTTGACCTCGGGGTTTTCAGCACCCGCACGTTCAGGGCGATGGCCACCGGCGGGTTCGCCTACCGGCTGGCCATCAGTTCCGTCCCGTTCCTGCTGCCGCTGATGTTCCAGGCCGGGTTCGGCTGGTCCCCGCTGCACGCAGGTGCCATGGTGGCGGCCGTCTTCATCGGCAACATCGGCATCAAGCCGGCCACCACTCCGCTGATCCGGCGCTTTGGCTTCAAGGCGATGCTCGTCTTTGCCTCCCTTGCTTCTGCGGCCACGTTTATCCTCTGCGCCCTGCTCACGGCAGAAACGCCAGGGCCGCTGACGTTTGCCCTGCTGGTCTGCAGCGGCGCCTTCCGCTCGATCGGGTTCTCTGCCTACGCGTCAGTCCAGTACGCCGACATCGCGCCGGCACAGCTCACCTCGGCGAATACTGTTTCTGCCACACTGGTCCAGCTCGCCACTGCTGCGGGCATTGCCATCGGGGCCTTGCTCATCCGCCTGTTCGACGGGCTCAACAGCTTTCCAGCTGACGCAGCCGGACCTTTCCGCGGCGCATTCCTCGCCATGGCAGTGCTGATGTTGGCGAGCACGGCGGACAGCCTGTTCCTGCCGCGGCATGCCGGAGCGGAAGTCAGCCGAGGTAAAGCCCAGCGGGTCTAGCCCTGCCGGCCTAAGTCAGGGCACCCAGATTCAGCCCGCCTGGGCCAGCACCAGAGGAAGCACAGCACCAGCCCCGGCCTGGCGAAGGGCCCGGCCGGCCACGGTGAGTGTCCACCTGCTGTCCACGATGTCATCGACCAGCATCACGCTGCCACCCTGCAACGGGGCCAGTGCGGCCTCAAGCTCCGGCCCCACCACCAGGCGGTCCCACACCCCCGCCAGCCTGTAGGCGCTGTTGCCGCCGCGGCTTCCCGTGGGGCCCCCGTGGGCAAGCTGTAGCTCGCCCAGGTATGGGATGCGGCCGATCTCCGAGATTCCCTTCGCAAGGGATCCCACCAGCTCAGGCTTGCCCCGCGAGGGGATGCTGACGATGGCTGCCGGCCGTCCCGCCCCGCTCCACCCGGGATTGCCGGGGTTGCCCGTACCCCATTCGCGCAGCACCTGGACACATGCCTGAAGCATGCCGGGGTCAACGGGCCGGTCCCCCGCGCCGGCCGCAAACAGCTCCCGCAGTGCCCCGCCCCAGCCCAGGTCTGTCAGCCTTGCGAGGACCCGCCCCTCGGAGACTCCTTCTGCAGGTTTGAGCTTTCCCTTCACCGGGACACCAAGGCGGTCCATGCCGCTGGGCCACTGCAGCCGTGGTTCCAGCACCCCGCCCGCCCTGCTGAGGGTCTGGCCGGCCGCAGCGGTGGCATGCTCGGCAATCTCTGCCGGGAACCACCTGCCGGCGCAGTTATCGCACCTGCCACAGGCGTGGGCGGTCTCGTCGTCAAGGACGGACGTGATGTATTCCATCCGGCAGCCGGCAGTGTCCTGGTAGATCACCATGGAGTCCTGTTCGTCCACGCGGGCCTCCGCTATCCGCCGGTACCGCTCTGCGTCGTAGGCCCAGGGCCGGCCGGTGGACCGCCAGCCGCCGCCCACGCGTTCCACGGCGCCATCCACCGAGAGGACTTTCAACAGCAGTTCCAGCGGAGTGCGTCGGAGGTCCACCCTGGCTTCCAACGCGACCGTGGACAGCGCGGTGCCTGCTTCGGCCAGCGCCGTGAGGACGGCGGCGGCTTTTTCCTCCGACGGCATGGAGGCCGTGGCGAAGTATTGCCAGATGTCCCGGTCTTCGGGGCCCGGCAGGAGCAGGACATCGGCGTTTGCCGCCCCACGGCCGGCGCGCCCAACCTGCTGGTAGTAAGCCACCGGCGAGGACGGCGCTCCGAGGTGGACCACGAAGCCGAGATCGGGCTTGTCAAAGCCCATGCCCAGAGCGGACGTGGCAACCAGCGCCTTTACCTGGTTGTCCTTCAGGAGCTGTTCGGCGCGTTCCCTGTCTGCGGGGTCCGTGCGCCCGGTATAGGCCAGCACCTCGTGGCCGGCCTCCGCCAGGAGGCGCGCTGTATCCTCCGCCGCGGACACCGTCAACGTATAGATGATGCCGCTTCCGGGAAGGTCGGCCAGATGCGTCAACAGCCAGCCCAGGCGCTGCTTGGCATCAGGAAGTGACAGGACCCCCAGCCGCAGGGAATCCCTGCCCAGCGCACCACGGATGGTGAGGACGCCGGCGCCGAGCTGCTCTTCAATGTCGTGGACCACCCGGGAGTTAGCCGTGGCTGTGGTGGCAAGGACGGGAACCGAATCCGGCAACTGGGTAATCAGGTCCGCGATCCTGCGGTAGTCGGGCCGGAAGTCGTGGCCCCAGTCGGAGATGCAGTGTGCCTCGTCGATGACGAGCAGGCCTGTGCGCCGGATGAGTTCGGGAAGCTGGTTTTCGCGGAAGGACGGGTTGGTCAGCCGTTCCGGGGACACGAGCAGGACGTCCACCTGGTCAGCGGCGAGCTGTTCGCGGACGGAGTCCCATTCCAGCTGGTTCGCGGAGTTGATGGCCACGGCACGCACTCCTGCCCGGGCCGCCGCGGCTACCTGGTCCCGCATCAGGGCGAGGAGTGGCGACACGATGAGCGTGGGCCCGGCCCCGCGGCGGCGCAGGAGCAAGGAGGCCACGAAATAGACTGCCGATTTTCCCCAACCGGTACGCTGCACTACCAAAGCCCTGCGGCCGTCGTCGACCAGTGCCTCGATGGCTTCAAACTGGCCCTCGTGGAAACCGGCCGTCGGGTTGCCCACCAGCTCGCGGAGAACGGCGAGCGCCTGCGCGTGGGTCGCCGAAGACGGAAGGATGTTGCTGTTTGCCGGTTCAGGAACGGGTACGGGTTCAATGAGGCTGGTGGCGTGCTGGTTATCGACCATTGATTCAGTATCCCAGCCGCCTCCGACACCAGGCGCACGGGAGCGTCCTATGTGGAAACCCCGCCACCGCAGGTTCGTGTCACATACGCCTGTCCGCACCCGTCCTCCACAGCCACTTTCGCGGCCCACGTAAGATAAAGCCCGTGACTAGCGAACAGACAACGACTTATGACCTTTCGGCATCCTTCAAGGCGTACGACGTCCGCGGCATCGTGGGCGAATCCATCACCGCCGAAATCGTCGAAGCCGTGGGGGCCGCCTTCGTGGACATCCTCCAGCTCGAAGGCCAAACCATCCTGGTGGGCGGCGACATGCGCCCGTCCTCCCCGGAGTTCAGCAAGGCCTTCGCCAACGGCGCAGCCACCCGCGGCGCCAACGTTGAGCTGCTGGACCTGATTTCCACGGACGAGCTGTACTTCGCGTGCGGTTACCTGAACCGTGCCGGGGCCACATTCACCGCGAGCCACAACCCTGCCGGCTACAACGGCATCAAGATGTCCAAGGCCGGCGCCGTTCCCATTTCTTCCGAGTCCGGCCTCAAGGACATCCAGGCCCTCGCCGAGAAGTACCTCAACACCGGCGCCATCCCGGCCGCGGCCAAGCGCGGGCTTATCGGTGTCCGCGACGTCCTCAAGGACTACTCCGAATACCTCCGCAAGCTCGTGGACCTGTCCGGGTCCCGGCCGCTGAAGGTTGTTGTGGACGCCGGCAACGGCATGGCAGGGCTCACCACCCCTGCAGTGCTGGGCGATACCCTGCTCCCCAAGCTGCCCCTGGACATCATCCCCCTGTACTTCGAGCTGGACGGTTCCTTCCCCAACCACCCTGCGAACCCGCTGGAACCGGAGAACCTCCGCGACCTGCAGGCGGCAGTGGTGGAGCACCGCGCGGACATCGGCCTGGCGTTCGACGGCGACGCCGACCGCTGCTTCGTGGTGGACGAGAAGGGCGAGCCCGTCTCGCCGTCGGCCATTACCGGCATGGTGGCGCGCCGCGAGATTGCCCGCGCCAAGGCCCTGGGCGAGGCAACCCCCACGATCATCCACAATCTCCTCACCTCGCGGGCCGTGTCAGAGCTTGTAGAGCACGACGGCGGCCGGGCTGTGCGCACGCGGGTGGGCCACTCCTTCATCAAGGCGGTCATGGCGAAGGAAGGCGCCGTCTTCGGCGGGGAGCACTCAGCCCACTTCTACTTCCGTGACTTCTGGAACGCGGACACGGGCATGCTGGCGGCCATGCACGTGCTGGCGGCCCTGGGTGAACAGGACGGACCCCTTTCGGAACTGGGCCGCGAGTATGAGCCGTACGTCAGCTCGGGCGAGATCAACTCCGAGGTCGATGACAAGCCCGCCGCCGTCGAGCGTGTCCGAGCGGCCTTCGCGGACGAGGACATCACCATCGACACCCTGGACGGCAGCACGTTCACGGCCAACGACGGCAGCTACTGGTTCAACCTGCGTCCGTCCAACACCGAACCCTTCCTCCGGCTCAACGCCGAGGCGACCGACCGCGCCACCATGGAACAGGTCCGGGACCGGGTCCTGTCGATTGTCCGGGCGTAGGCCAGCGTGACAGACACCCCGGAGCCGGGCTCCGAAGGACAGGGCTCCTGGCGCGGCTCGGTGCCGGATGCCACCGCCACGGACCTGGAGAACCTCCTGGGCACGGGCGTCAGTGCCGCCCAGGAGCAGCTGCACCGCAGCGGCGGCTTCCTGCCCTTCGCCCTGACCGTCCAGAACGACGGCGAGGTGCGGCTGGTGGCCGTCTCGCCGGCAGACGCCGCGGAAGGTTCAGACGGCGACTTTGATGCCGACGCCATGATCAGCGACCTCACAGCCCTGCTGCGGCAGAACCGGGAGGACTTCCGGGCTGCCGCCGTGGTCTGCGACATCCTGCTGGTGGAGGAGGACTCGGACGCCATCCACGTGGCGGCTGAACACCGCGACGGCTCTGTCTTCGCTGCCGTGCTGCCCTACTCGGCCAATGCCGGAACCCAGACGTGGGAATTCGGGGAGCTGGCGGCCGATGCCAGCGAGCCCGCGATCTGGGTGGACTAGACCGGCGGCGCCTCCATGAAGATCAACGCGTTCGCCGACGTCAGCCTGCGGGCCCTCATGGTGCTTGCGGCAGCCCCCGCGGGTGCCCTGCTGACCACGCAGAACGTCGCCGACTCCGTAGGCACGCCCTACAACCACGTCAGCAAAGCGATGGCGAAGCTGCGCACCCTCGGATATCTCGAGGTGGTCCGCGGCCGGACCGGCGGTTCCCGCCTTAGCCACGCCGGCCGCAATGCCACCGTGGGTCAGGTCCTGCGGCAGCTCGATACCCGGACCGACGCGGCGGACTGCGTGGCTCCCGGCGGGAACTGCCCCCTGATCAACGAATGCCGGCTCCGCTCCGCACTCTCCCGGGCACGCGAGGCTTTCTACCAGGAACTCGATTCCGTCAACATTGCGAACCTCCCCGTGTCCGGCCAAATGGCCCCGGTCTTCAGCATGATCGGACTCCGCCCGGGGCTCTGACACCCCCGGCCCCGCCTTCACCACCGGCCGATTTGCTTCCAACTTCTACAAGATGTAGAAGTTGGGTATGAAAACCAGCATATGGAATGCAGGTATTCACGAAGGCCGGACGAAGGCCCCGGTCACTACCTCAGGAGTTCCCATGCTCTCGGAAAAATCCCGCCCCGTCATCGAAGCAACGCTGCCCCTGGTCGGTTCACGGATCGGCGCCATCACCCCCAACTTCTACGCGCGCCTGTTCGCAGCGCACCCCGAGCTTCTGGACGGCCTGTTCAGCCGCTCCAACCAGCGCTCGGGCAACCAGCAGCAGGCTCTCGCCGGAAGCATCGCCGCTTTCGCGACCCACCTGGTCAACAACCCGGGCACTCTTCCGGAGACCGTCCTCTCCCGGATCGCCCACAAGCACGCGTCCCTGGGTATCACTGAACCGCAGTACCAGGTGGTCTACGAGCACCTCTTCGCTGCCATTGCCGATGACCTCTCAGAGGTGATCACCCCCGAGATCGCCGAGGCATGGACCGAGGTCTACTGGCTCATGGCCGACGCGCTGATCAAGATCGAGAAGGGCCTGTACGCACGCCAGGCCAACAGCAAGATGTGGGCTCCCTGGCGCGTGGCCGCGACAACCCCCGCCGGCACCGGTGCCATGACCTTCACGCTGGAGCCCGCGGACGACACCCCCATCACCGAAGCGCTTCCGGGCCAGTACATCAGCGTCAAGGTCACGCTGCCGGACGGCCTTCGCCAGGTCCGCCAGTACTCCCTCTCCGGCGACGCCGGCACCGGCCGCACCTTCACCACCAAACTGGACGACGGCGGCGAAGTCTCGCCCGTGCTCCACAACAACGTGCAGGTCGGCGACATCCTGGAGATCTCCAACCCCTACGGCGAGATCACCCTGAAGGACGGTGACGGGCCGGTGGTGCTGGCTTCCGCTGGCATCGGCTGCACCCCTACCGCGTCCATCCTTCGGTCCCTGGCAGAGTCCGGATCCGAACGGCAAGTGCTGGTGCTCCACGCGGAAAGCACCTTGGACAGCTGGGCCCTGCGCAGCCAGATGACGGACGACGTCAATCGCCTGGACGGTGCCAAGCTGCAGCTCTGGCTCGAACAGCCCGCGGCCGGAGCCAAGGAAGGTTTCATGTCCCTGCGTGAGGTGGACCTGCCGGCGGATGCGTCCCTATACCTCTGCGGCCCGCTGCCGTTCATGAAGAACATCCGTGACGAAGCCATCAACGCCGGCATCCCGGCCGCCCGGATCCACTATGAGGTCTTCGGCCCGGACATCTGGCTCGCCAGCTAGAAGCCAACGACGGCGGCCCCGCACCTTTCGCGAAAAGGTGCGGGGCCGCCGTCGTCCCGCTGAGGAACGCCGCTGTTCCTAGGAGGCCTGTCCCAGCCTGGACTTCAGGCCGGCCAGCTCGGACTGAAGTGCCGCCGGGAGCGACTCGCCGAAGTTGGCGAACCATTCCTCGATGGACGCAAGCTCCGTGGCCCACTCGACCGGGTCCACCTTGACGGCTTCCTCAACCTGCGCCGGGGTCATGTCCAGGCCGTCGAGATCGATGGCATCGCCCGTCGGCACAAAGCCGATGGGTGTTTCGTCGGCGTCGGCCTTGCCCTCGAGCCGCTCGATGGCCCACTTGAGGACGCGGGCGTTGTCGCCGAAGCCGGGCCATGCGAAGCCGCCTTCGGAGTTCCGGCGGAACCAGTTGACCAGGAAGATCTTGGGCAGGCGCTCCGGGTTGGCCTTTGCGGAGAGGTTGACCCAGTGGTTCAGGTAGTCGCCGGCGTCGTAGCCGATGAAGGGCAGCATGGCCATGGGATCCCGACGCACCACGCCTACGGCACCGGCTGCTGCTGCAGTGGTTTCCGAGGACAGGGTTGCTCCCATGAAGATGCCGTTGGACCAGCTGCGCGCCTCGGTGACCAGCGGAATGGTGGTCTTGCGGCGGCCGCCGAACAGGATGGCGGAGAGCTCCACACCATTGGGGCTGTGGTACTCCTCGGCCAGCATGTCGATCTGGTCGATCGGGGTGCAGAAGCGGGAGTTCGGGTGCGCAGCAGGCGTGTCCGAATCCGGA
The DNA here is from genome assembly GCF_031844545.1 of Arthrobacter sp. AB6. Classification (NCBI taxonomy): domain Bacteria; kingdom Bacillati; phylum Actinomycetota; class Actinomycetes; order Micrococcales; family Micrococcaceae; genus Arthrobacter; species Arthrobacter sp. AB6. The sequence goes on along the minus strand of NZ_JAUZVL010000029.1, from coordinate 19,094 downwards.
GTCCAGGAGTTGCCCTGCCAGTCGGTGAGGTGCGCGGGCACTTCCTCGGTCATGCCCTCCCACCACACGCCGCCGTCGTCAGTGAGGGCGACGTTGGTAAAGATGCTGTTGCCCTTTGCAATGGCACGCATCGCGTTGGGGTTGGTGCCCCAGCCGGTGCCGGGGGCCACGCCAAACAGGCCGGCTTCGGGGTTGACGGCGCGGAGCTCGCCTTCCTTGCCGAAGCGCATCCAGGTGATGTCGTCGCCGAGGGTCTCCACCTTCCAGCCCTTGATGGTGGGGTCGAGCAGCGCAAGGTTGGTCTTGCCGCAGGCAGACGGGAAGGCTGCCGAGACGTAGTACGTCTTCTGCTCGGGGGAGGTCAGCTTCAGGATGAGCATGTGCTCGGCCAGCCAGCCTTCGTCGCGGGCCATCACGGAGGCGATGCGGAGGGCGTAGCACTTCTTGCCCAGCAGGGCGTTGCCGCCGTAGCCGGAGCCGAAGGACCAGATGGACCGCTCCTCAGGGAAGTGGACAATCCACTTGTCCGGGTTGCACGGCCACGGCACGTCATTCTGGCCGGGCTCCAGCGGGGCGCCGAGGGAGTGCAGCGCGGGGACGTAGAACGCGTTGGTTTCAGTGATGCGGTCCAGCACGTCGGTGCCGATGCGGGCCATGATCCGCATCGAGGCAACAACGTAGGCGCTGTCCGTGATCTCGACGCCGAACTTCGGGTCCTCCGCGTCCAGGTGGCCCATGACGAACGGGATGACGTACATGGTTCGGCCGCGCATGGAGCCGGTAAACAGTCCGCGCAGCTTCTCCTTCATCTCGGCCGGTGCCATCCAGTTGTTGGTGAAGCCTGCGTCGCGCCTGTTTTCCGAGCAGATGAAGGTCTGCTCCTCCACACGGGCAACGTCCGCGGGGTCGGAGAAAGCGGCGAAGGAGTTGGGGAACAGTTCCTGGTTCAGCCGGGTCAGGGTGCCGGCAGCCACGAGCTCGTCTGTGAGGCGCGTGTTTTCCGCCTCGGATCCGTCAACCCAGTGGATCCGGTCCGGCTGCGTAAGCTCGGCAACCTCTTCGACCCATGCCAGCAGGCCGGCATGTGTGGTGGGTGCTTTCTCAAGCAGCGGCTTCTGTGCCAGATCGCCCATTACGGTTCCCTTCCTCGGGTTCATCGGTGTGTCCTAAATGTTATGGTCCGGACCACTGCCGTTTTTCGGACGTCTGCTGACGATTTGAGGTCACAGAAATAGAATTCCGCGGGAAATCAAGGAACTTCAGGCTGAAATTCTACGACAAAGTGACGAAGGTCACCTATACCGGTCTAGTAGCCGAGATTACACGTCCTTCGATTTGGCATCCCAGCCAACCCTCGCGTAAAGTAATTCGAGGTTCAGGGAGAGCGGTTCTTCTCCAGGAACACGGAATGCGCCCATAGCTCAGCTGGATAGAGCGTCTGTCTACGGAACAGAAGGTCAGGGGTTCGAATCCCTTTGGGCGCACCATCAAGGTCCGCACCGGTTCGCCGGTGCGGACCTTTTGCGTTGACCCACGTCCGCACCGTCCCGGGCGTAGGCTGTCCCCATGATGCCCGAGCCTGTGAAGCAGGAATTTGACGTTGTGGTGATCGGCGCCGGCGCCGCGGGGGAAAACGTTGCGGACCGCGCCGTCCAGGGCGGCCTTTCCGTGGTGCTCGTGGAGGCGGAATTGGTGGGCGGCGAGTGCTCCTACTGGGCATGCATGCCGTCAAAGGCCCTGCTTCGGCCCGGAACGGCGCTGCACTCCGCACAGACGGCGCCGGGTGCCAAGGAGGCCGTCACGCGGACACTGGATGCTGCCGCAGTGCTTAAGCGCAGGGACCACTTCACGTCCAACTGGCAGGATGACAGCCAGGTTGCCTGGGTCAAGGATTCCGGCATCGACCTCATCAGGGGCCACGCCTGGCTTACGGCTCCCAAATCGGTCCAGGTAGCAGGGCTGGACGGCACCTCGCACCTGCTGCAGGCGCGCCACGCGGTGGTGCTGGCCACAGGGTCAATGCCGAACATGCCCCCGATCGAAGGGCTTGAGGACGTGCAGGTCTGGGGAACCAGGGACGCCACCTCCGCCAGCGAAATCCCGGAGCGGCTCGCTGTCCTGGGCGGTGGCGTCGCCGGGACGGAGCTGGCCCAGGCATACGCCCGCCTCGGGTCCACTGTGACGCTCATGGCGCGCAGCAGGCTGCTGGGGAACTATCCGGAGGAGGCAGCCAGTCTGGTTGCCGCCGGCCTGCGCGCGGACGGCGTGGACATCCGGCTCAATACCGTGACGGAGGGCATCACCGCGAACGACGACGGCACGTTCAGTTTGCAGTTGGCCGACGGGTCAACGGTCATCGCTGACAAGGTCCTCGTCGCCACGGGCAGGCATCCCGCGCTTGAGGGCCTGGGACTGGAAAGCGTCGGCATCGAGCCGGACAGCCGCGGCCGCCTGAACCTCAGTACGGATATTTCCGGCCTGGTGGAGGGCATCCCTGGCGACGGCCCGTGGCTGTATGCCGTGGGTGACGCAGCCGGCCAGAACCTGCTGACGCACCAGGGCAAGTACGAGGCGCGGGCGACGGGCGATGCCATCACGGCCAGGGCCAAGGGCGAACTGAGCGGGCGGCCGGCCGACTGGAGCCGCTATGCACAGACTGCCAACCAGCATGCCGTGCCCAATGTCGTGTTTACCGATCCTGAGGTTGCCACCGTCGGCCGCACCCTGGAAAGTGCCCGCAAGGACGGCTACAACGCCTCTTCGGTGGAACTCCCCATCCAGGTTGCCGGGTCTTCACTGCATTCGGAGAATTACGCGGGCTGGGCGCAGCTGGTGGTCGATGAGGACCGGAAGGTACTGCTGGGCGCCACATTCGCCGGTCCGGACGTGTCCGAGCTCCTGCACGCCGCAACGATCGCCGTAGTGGGCGAGGTCCCGCTTGACCGGTTGTGGCATGCGGTCCCGTCTTACCCCACGATCAGTGAGGTTTGGCTGCGGCTCCTGGAAAAATACGGCCTCTAGGACGTCGAACCGACCCCTATTTGAACTGACCGGTCAGTTTAGTTAGGCTGGGACCGGACGCATTCTGCGAAAGGCCAACCTTGCTCTCAGCACAGCTGCTCTCTGTCATGGGCCGCAGGGACCCCCTGCTTCCGGCGACTTCCCTCCACGTGAACCGCGGCGAACTCCTGTTGGCCACCGGGCGACGGCAGGACCACCGCACAGCTCTTGCGCTGGTGCTCAGCGGCAGGATGAAGGCAACAGGAGGCCTCATCACCTGGGACGGCAGCGAGCGCATCAAACCGCGCCGGCTGGCCAGCGCCCTGGTGGACTCCCCCGGTGTGAACGAGCCGGAACAGCACCTCAGCGTCCGGGACCTTGTCACCGAGGACCTTGCCCTGGTCCCGCGACGCTACCGGGGGGCATTGCTAAGCAACCCGTGGCTGAAGGTGAACAGCTTCGAGGACATTGCCGGCCTCTGGACCGAGCAACTGGACCCCGGCCGGCGGCTTGAGCTCCTGACCGCGCTCGCGCTGGCAAATCCGCGCACGGACTTGCTGGTGGTCGATTCCCCCGACCGGCACGGTGCGGATGAGTCCGAGTGGCTGCCGGGGCTGCAGCGCCTGGCGTTCGACGGCGGACGGCCGCTCGCCGTCGTCGCCACTGTTGGCGCCCTCCCGACGTCGTGGGACGGACCCAGCGCAGCCATCGGCAACGCCGCCGCGGGGGATGCCGCCACGGGGAATGCCGCGGAAACTGCTGAACTTGAAACAGAGGTTGCCAAATGACGGTACTGCGGCTGGCCCGCTCCGAACTCAAGAGGATGACCGGCGGGCTGCTGCCGAAGCTGACCATCCTCGCGCTGACCATGGTCCCCCTGCTGTACGGCGCCGTGTACCTCTACGCAAACTGGGATCCCTACGGCAACCTCGACCACATCGACGCGGCCCTTGTTGTTGAGGACGCCGGCGCCCCGGCCAGCGACGGTACGCGGCTCCAGGCGGGGGCGAAGGTGGCGGACAGCCTGGTGGACGGCAACGTGTTCCACTGGATACCCGTCGCCACCACGGAAGAGGCGGACCAAGGGGTCAGCAGCGGCGAATACGCCTTCGCCTTGAAAATTCCCCGGGACTTTTCGGGCAATCTGGTCTCGCCGGGCAGCTTTGATTCCGCCAGCCAGGCAATGCTGAACGTCACCACCAACGATGCCAACAACTACCTCCTGAGCACCATTGTGGATAAACTCACCACCGCCGTCCACAGCACTGTTGCCACGGAGGTGGGCGAGGAAACGGCCAACCAGCTGCTGACGGGTTTTGGCACCATCCATGCACAGATGGTCAAGGCCGCAGACGGCGCCGGCCAGTTGGCGGACGGCGTGGGGCGGCTCCGCGACGGAGCCGCCGCCCTCCATGAGGGCACCGCCGAGTTGAGCAACGGCGCCGGCGGGCTTTATGCCGGGCAGGCCAAGCTGCGCGACGGCGCCAACGAGCTGACCGATGGCGCAGGCCAGCTCAGCAGCGGACTCTCCACGCTCAAGGACAAGACGTCCACGCTGCCCGCCGATTCCCGAAACCTCGCCGCCGGGGCAGCGCAGGTGGCAGCCGGAAACGCGCAGCTGAACGCCAAGGTGCAGGGCGTTGCAGCCCAGTTGGAGGCCGCAGACCAGGGGCTTCGGACACGGGTGATGGAATCAAACAACAGGCTCATCGCGGCAGGCATCCTCACGCAGGAGCAGGCCGACAGCATCCTGGCCGACTTCGACGCCACGGCCGGCTCGAGCCCTATGGCTGCAGCCAAGACGGGGATCCAGGCAGACGCCGCCCAGATCCAGCAATTGGCGGACGGAGCAGCGTCCGTCAGTGCCGGCGCGGCGCAGCTCGCCGCGGGCACGCCGGACCTGAGGGACGCCGTGTCGCAGGCTTCGTCCGGTGCCGACCAGTTGCACACCGGGGCTGCCGCGCTGGCCACGGGGGAACAGGCCGCGCTCGACACTGCCGGCCGCCTCGCTGAAGGAGCAAGCAGGGTGGATGCCGGGGCAGCCCAGCTGGTGGATGGTGCCGGGACGGCAGCGGGCGGGTCACGCACGCTGGCGGACGAAATCAGTAAAGGGGCAGGGCAGGTGCCCAACCCTGATGACGCCCAGAAGAGCAACCTCTCCCGCGTCATGGCAGACCCCGTTTCGGTCAGCAACGTCTCACAGGCCAAGGCGGAGTCGTACGGCGCCGGGTTGGCGCCGTTCTTCCTCACCCTTGCGTTGTGGATCGGCATCTTCATGCTGGTCCAGGCAATGCGTCCCATCACCCAGCGGGCGCTGGCGTCCAATGCGGCATCCTGGAAGATCGCACTGGGCGGCTGGCTCCCGTTCCTGGCGGTCTCGGCGGTACAGGCAACCCTCCTCACCCTGGTAGTGAATCTTGCCCTGGGCCTCAATCCCGCCCACCCTGTCCTGATGTGGCTCTTTATGCTCGCCGCAGCCATGGCGTTCAGCGCCCTCATCCAAGGCGTTGTGGCGCTGCTCGGGTCTCCGGGGAAACTCGTGGTGCTGATCCTGCTGGTCCTGCAGCTGGTGTCCTCCGGCGGCACCTTCCCCTGGCAAACCACGCCGCAGCCTCTCCATGTGGTCCACGAGGTCCTGCCCATGGGCTATGTGGTGGCCGGGATGCGGCACCTGGTCTATGGCGGGGACCTGGCCATGATCGCACCCACGGTACTGGGCCTGGTGGGCTATACCGCGCTGGGTGCGGCCATGTCCACGCTTGCGGTGCGCAGGAACAAGTACTGGACCCTGAAAACGCTGAAACCTGAGATTGCGCTATGAGTACGGAGCCACCGGGAGCAGCGAAGAGTCTCCGCCCTGCCCGGACCGACGTTACGCGCCAGAAACTCTTCGACGCATCCATGGAACTCATCGGCGAGCGGGGTGCGGCGGGTGTCACGGTTGATGAGATCGCCGCTGCGGCGGGCGTCTCCAAGGGAACCGTCTACTACAACTTCGGCAGCAAGTCGGAGCTCATCGCGCAGCTGCTGCGGCATGGTGTGGACATCCTGAAGGCCCGCCTCCTGTTAGCGCCGGAACAGGGAGCACCGGGATCGGGAGCTGATGGTCCTGCGGACCAAGCCGGGGCCGGCGGCACCCGGGCAAGCGACCCGATGCGGGCCATGGAGGCAATGATCGGCCAGGCCATGGACTTCATGGCGGAGTACCCGTCCTTCGCGCGCCTCTGGGTCAGCGAAAACTGGCGTACGCCCAGCGAGTGGCAGGGCACGTTCGCGGTCCTTCGCGGCGAGCTGCTGGCGGTGATCGGGGAGGCAGTGGAGAAGGTGGCAAAGGAATACCCCGTGGACCCGTCGGTTTCCCGGGGCAGCCTGGAAACCGCCATCTTCGGGGCCTGCTTCGTGGTGGGACTGGACCGCCAGACATACCACCCCGAGCGGACGCGTGACCAAAGCGTTGCAGCAATCATGGCCATCATGCGCGGCTACGTGCTGAAGCAGCCTCCGGCTCAGGGATGATTGGACCCATGGGGAAGAGCGGAAAGTTCGCGGTTATTTCCGGTATTGTTGCGGCCGGCCTGCTGGTGCTGACCGGAATGACGCTCGCTGAGCCGGTGTTCATCGCGTTCCTCGGTGTCCTGGCGCTGGCGTGCCTGGCCTGTATTACGGAGATCCTGAACCGGGGGCGGCGCCTTGCCCTGCTGGTTGCCGGTGGGGGCGCCAGCCTCACCATCGGCTTTTCCCTCGCCTTCATCAGCACGTGGGAGCTGGCTTTCGCCGGCGAGTCCTCGTTTGTAGGAACGCCGTTGCCCACCGACGATCCCGACAATTACTTTTTTGGTGCTGCCGCTGCAGCCGTGGTTACCCTGCTCGTGCTGTTCCTCGGTGCGGCCTGGCCCCGCGGGCGCCGGCTGCAGGCTCTGTCCAGGAAGGGCACGGCTGGGCGGGGCACGGCTGGGCGGGGCACGGGCAGAAAAGGCACTGCCGCCACGGGCCCAGCAAGCAGGGGCGCTTCCGTGAAGGGACGGACGACGGCGCCGGGCAGGCCAGCTGCCAAAGGGACAGCCCAGCGCAAGCCGGCCCAGCAGGCATCGGCACAGCGGACTCGTGGTGAGGGAACCGGCGGCCTCCGCGCGCCTGCGCGGGTGCCTTCCAGCGCAGCCAACCGGCCGTCGTCGTCCGCTTCCCCTGCCAGGACAACGCCGAAAACGGGGGCCAAACCTCCACCGCGCCGGTGACTCCTGCCGGCCCGTCAGGATGGCGCCAGGCTAGTGGCGGGCCCGGGGAACCTTGAACTTGGTGATACGGGCGTCCTGTCCGTCCAATTCGGCCCAGGACTTCTCCGTCTCAAGGACGGTGAGGGCGTTGGTGGGGTACCTGGTGGCGGCGTCCATGTAGGCATCGTGGTCGGAATCCCGCGAGGCGAGGTGCATTGCCAAGTCCTGGACCCCCGGCAGGTGTGAAATCACCATCAGTGTGGTCACGGTGTCCGGAACGTGGTTGATGACCGTCAGCATCCGAAGTGCGGAGGCAGCGTACAGCCCGTCTTCAAGCTTGGGGGTGGGCGCTTTGTCCCCCAGCTCCGAGCACACCCAGGTACAGGTCTGCCTGGTCCGCAGGGCACTGGAGCAGAGGATGAAGTCCGGGACGATGTTGTGCTTGAGCAGCCAACGGCCCGCCAGCGGCGCCTCACGGTGGCCACGCTCCTCCAGCGGACGCTCGTGATCGGCCACGCCGCCAGGCCAATCGGCCTTGGCGTGGCGCATGATCACAAGCCGTCGAAGATGGTGCCCACTCATGGCCTAAGCCTATAGCCAGCCGACGCAGCGCACGGTGCCCCAACCCGGCAGAAAGCCGCTTTGGCGTGGTCGCGAAAAGACCTAGATCGAGTATTCCGGAGCGGCCCAGACAACCACTTCGGGGTGCTCGTAGAACCGGTATCCCTGGCCGCGGACGGTGCGCACGGTGTTGGCGAGCCGGCCCAGCTTGGAGCGCAGCCGGCGGATATGGACGTCGATGGTGCGCTCGTTGGGGACCTCTTCGGCATTGCGCCAGAGACCTTCCAGGAGCTCATCGCGGCCCACGGTGCGGGTTCCGTTTTCCACGAGGTAGTTCAGGAGTTCGAACTCCTTGAACGTCAGGTTGAGGGACTCGCCGTCCAGGTGGACCTCGCGGCGGGCGAGGTCGATCAGGACACCGGACGGGCGCGGCTCCTGGGCCTGCGCGGGACGCGGGGCCTCAGTGCGCGGGCGGGTGTTGACGGTGGGGTCGCCGAAGGTGGAACGGACGACGTCGAGCGCGGAACCGGGGGTGCCTGCGGGAGCCACGGCGACGGCTGCGTAGCTTTCTGCTCCGGACACCAGGGACTGGGCGTAGGCGCGGATTTCCTGGGCCAGCTTGGCGATGGAGGTTCCGGCGGCTGCTGCGGTTTCCTCGTCGATACCCATGTAGAGGACGAATCCGCGGGCGACGTTGTCATTGGCGACGGGCCGGACAGCAGCCGGGCCGGCTACTACGGGAGTGGGGGCCGTCATCGGCGCCGCCTCGGCAGGCTGGACGGCGCGGAGCTGCCCGTAGGAATTGGGGTTATAGCCCTGGGGCGCATAGCCCTGGGCGGGAAAGTTGCTTCCGGAAGCAGAGGGAGCAAGGGCAGGCCGGGGGCCGAAGCCGGGGCGGAGGCCGGAGGGCTGGCCCGCCTTGGCGGCGTTACGGACAGAGATGTGGACGTATCCGGATGCAACTGACATATGTGCTTACCTCAATGTGAATGGCCGTCATCACGGCCCGAATGCTGGGTTTCCCCGCAATGAGAACTGGGGAGGGGCGCCCGACGCTGGGCTGGGGGCGAATGCCTAAGAACTTCGGAGGGTGGGAAGGTCAGGCGTGCATTCGACAACAGCGCATGTCGGCAGCAGCGGATGTGCTGGGCCAATATTCTGCGGCTGCAGGTGCTGTTGAGTTCTTGTTCACATTGGAAGTGTGCAGCGTAACAATGCCAACTTGCAAGTAACAATGGACGCGGTCGTCCGCATAATGAGACGAAATCGGCTAATGTGCTGCAAATCACGATTCTGGCAGAGCCATAAAAATAACGTTCGTTATCCTTGAAGAGGCGCACTTTCGGCCTTGGACAGAACTTTGTTCGGCGGAATGGGAGTTTCACGCTAAAATATTCAGGACCGGGACTGATAGGGAAATCCCACTCACCGCCTTGCCGTCGTGTCCAACCGCCCACGGTTTCGGACAAAAAATTCTCCGGGGAAACTGCACCTCAACGGCAACCCCGCCGCTGGGGCATGGCAGGAGCAGCCGCGTCTCCGGCATTCAGCTCGCTACGCCGGGATATTCACAGCTGGGCCACAGGTTTGCCATAGCCGGGCATAAACCAATGATCGGAGAGTTGTCCCATGGCCACTTCGCACTCCATGACAAACAACCTCCCCAAGCTCACCCATCCGGACGGCTCCCCCATCAGGGCCCTCGTGGTGGATGACGAACCCAGCCTCTCGGAACTCATGAGCATGGGGCTGCACATGGCGGGCTGGTCCGTGGCAGTTGCTGCCGACGGCCCTGAAGCGGTGAAGCTGGCCAAGGACTTCCGCCCCGACGTCCTGGTCCTCGACGTCATGATTCCAGGGTTCGACGGCGTCGAGGTCCTGGGCAGGATCCGCGCTTTCGCGCCCGAGGTCCCCGCGCTTTTCCTGACCGCCAAAGACGCGGTCCAGGACAGGATCGTGGGCCTCGCCGCCGGCGGCACGACTATGTCACCAAGCCGTTCAGCATGGAGGAAGTCCTGCTGAGGCTGCACCGGCTGGTACAGCGCTCCGGCGTTGCCGCCATGGACACTGCTGAACTGGTGGTGGGAGACCTTGTTCTGAACGTGGACACACGCGAAGTCACGCGGGCCGGTGATGACGTCCAGCTAACGGCCACCCAGTTCGAGCTGCTGCGCTACCTCATGGAGAACCCCAAGCGCGTCATCAGCAAGGCCCAGATCCTGGACCGGGTGTGGAACTACGACTTCGGCGGCCAGGCAAACATCGTGGAACTCTACATTTCCTACCTGCGCAAGAAAGTGGACGCCGTGCACCCGCCCATGATCCACACCGTGCGGGGCGCCGGGTACGTCATCAAGCCGGCGGAGTAGACGGCGCCATGACCGCCGTGCACACCGCGGAGCCGCAGCGCCGGAGCTGGCTCACGCCTGGCACCTGGCACCTGCGGACCCGGCTTATCCTGCTGGCCATGGCGCTGCTGATCGCCATCTGCGGTGCGGTGGGCGTGGCCAGCTACGCCTCCATGGACGCGTTCCTCACCCGCCAGCTGGACGAGCAGCTGAGCCAGGCCGCAGCCCGCTCCAACGATCCCGGCCGGCCTCCCTCCGGCGGCTTCAACGGCAGGGACCCCCTGGATTCCCGCGGCCAAAGCGTGGGAACACTGAACGCGCGCATCCTCAACGGCCAGGTCAACAGCGCTGGCTTCCTTGCCCCGGACACCACGCGCTCCGCACTGTCCACCGAGGACAAGCAGGTCCTGCTGGCACTGGCCACCGACGCCCGGCCTGTTGACCGCAGGCTTTCAAACGGCGACTACCGGCTGATCGCGGTCAAGACCAGTTTCGGCGACGTCCTGGTGACCGGACTCCCCCTGGCCGCTAAGGAGGGCACGCTCGCGTCCCTGGTGTGGACCTTCGTGTTCGTCTCGCTGGGCGGGTTGCTCCTGGTCGGGCTGGTGGGCACAGTCCTGATCCGCCGCACCATGAAGCCCCTTGAACAGCTGTCCGAGGTGGCCACCCGGGTTTCGCAGCTGCCCCTGGATGCCGGCGAGGTGGCACTTGCCGTGCGTGTACCGCCGTCGAACTCCAACCCCGGAACTGAGGTGGGCAGCGTGGGGCACGCGCTGAACCTCATGCTGGACAACGTTGCCAACGCGCTGCAGGCGCGGCAGAAGAGCGAAACCAAGGTGCGGCAGTTCGTGGCTGACGCTTCCCATGAGCTACGCACGCCGCTGACCGCCATCCGCGGCTACACCGAACTGATGAGGATGACGGAAAACTTCACTCCGGACGGGCAGAAGTCGCTGGCGCGGGTGCAAAGCCAGTCGGAACGGATGACCGCCTTGGTGGAGGATCTCCTGCTGCTCGCGCGGCTTGACGAGGGCCAGCCGCTGAAGCTAAGCGAGGTGGACCTAACGCAGCTGGTGGTGGAAGCCGTCAGCGACGAGAAGGTCATGGCGCCCGGGCACACCTGGCGGCTGGAGCTCCCCGACGAGCCGGTGGTGGTCAACGGGGATCCGTCGCAGCTGCGGCAGGTGTTGATGAACCTGCTCTCCAACGCCCGCAAGCACACCCCTCCGGGCACCACAGTGGTAACGGGGGTGTGGAAGACCCCGGAGGGAGCCGCGGTTGTAACCGTAACGGACGACGGCGGCGGAATACCGCCGGAGTTCGTGGACCAGGTCTTCGCGCGGTTCGCCCGCGCAGACGCGGCACGCGCGGGAACGGCCAGCACGCCCGGCGCACCCGCCGCTGAAGGAACCAGCGGTTTGGGGTTGTCCATTGTCGAGTCCATTGTTGAGGCCCACGGTGGACGGGTCACGGTGACGTCTCAGCCCGGCCGCACACAGTTCGCCCTGCAGCTGCCCTTGGTTCGCGAAATTACACAAGGCGGCGCGCCGCCATCGTGATTCCTGTTACCAAAATGTGACTTCTGGGCTGCGCTCCTGTACCGTCGAATGGGTGCGGCCCCCGTTCGGGCCGCATATCCCGGGTTGACGCCAAGCTCTGCCACTTCCCGGATTCCTCTTGAGCAACGGCAGAGGCGGGGGACCCACCGTCCCGGGCACTGAATGCCCTTGGGGTTAAGCCTGCACGTGTTTTTTCCGTGCGGCCGGATGCCCTCATCCGAACCCGACAGCTAACTCCGCAGGTGTGAGAGGCGATCCATCATGTCCAAGTTCCTTGTAAAACCACGCCCGCAATCGGGCTCGGATACCCGCGCTACGCGTCGAGCAGCCAAATTCCCGTCCTTCGGCCGGCGCGCCGGGTTCCTGGCAGTATCCTGCGCCATCCTTGTTGGAGTTGGCGCTGCGGGCCAGGCCACCGACACGGGTGCCCGCGTGGCATCCACCGAGGCGCCCGCTGTCGAGTCCCTGTCGAAGCTGAGCATGGAGCAAAGCGAAATCCGGGCCAACCCTGCGCCTGAGTCCGCGGCTGGGCCGATCAATGTTGTCCCGCAGGCAGCCGAACCGGCTCCAGCTCCGGCAGCCGAGCCCGCACCTGCGCCGGTACCCGCTCCCGAACCGGCGCCGGTACCGGTACCCGAGCCCGCACCCGTCGTCGCGGTTAATGACCCCGCGGGCGCCCAAGCGTACGCTGCCGGCCAACTGGCTTCCTATGGCTGGGCTCCGGACCAGATGCAGTGCCTGCAGACCCTATGGACCAAGGAATCGGACTGGACCACTACGGCCACCAATCCGAGCAGCGGCGCCTACGGCATCGTCCAGTCCTTGCCGGCTGAGAAGATGGCCAGTGCCGGCGCCGACTACCTCACCAACTACCGCACGCAGATCAACTGGGGCCTGGATTACATCCAGGAACGCTACCAGTCCCCGTGCGGTGCACTGAACTTCCACTTGTCGAACAACTGGTACTAAAGCGGCACCGGCCGCGTCCGTTGACTCCAACCTCACAGCCGGAAGGAAATGACCCTCCTGCCCTCGTCATCCACGCCGACCTCGACGGCAACTGCACTGTAGTCAACAATGTGCAGCATGCCGGCAGGCAACGGTCCGGTGTTGGGTCCAACAGCCACCGTACGGATGCCGGCGGCGACCCCTGCTGCAATGCCGGCGGGAGCATCCTCAAACACCACCGCATCGGCAGGATCCACGCCCAAGGCGGCGGCGGCCTGCAGGTATCCCTCAGGATCCGGTTTTCCCCGGGTTACCAGCTCAGCTGTCACGGCCGTGGCAGGCATGGCTAGACCCGCGGCGCCCATCCGGATGTCAGCCAGGACGCGGTCAGCGGACGTGACGAGGGCGATGGCGTCTGCTGGAAGTGCCGCCAGCAACCGGGCTGCCCCGGGCAGGGGCAGGATGCCGTCAGTCCGGACGCGTTCCATGGCACCAAGTTCCGCGGTCAGTGCCGGCACATCGGCGCCGGGCGGAGCGAAGCGCTTCACGGTGTCGCCTGCTTGGACGCCGTGCGAAGTCCGCAGGATCTCTCCAAGGTCCAGCCCGTAGCGGACGGCAAACTCGCCCCAAACCTGTTCAACTACCGCGGTGGAATCAACCAGGGTCCCATCCATGTCAAAGAGGACGGCACGGCAGGTCAGTGCCAGGGTTAGGGGAGGCATCGGGACGGTCATGCCTCCCATTCTGCCCCAGCCCTCCCGGAGACCTAGCCGGCGATGCCGTACAGCCGGTCGCCTGCGTCGCCGAGGCCGGGAACGATGTAGGACTTCTCGTTGAGCCTTTCGTCGATGGAGGCCAGCACGATGGTGACATTGGCATCGGAGAGTTCTTCCTCCAGCTTTGCCAGGCCTTCCGGAGCAGCAAGCAGGCAGATGCAGGTGACATCAGAGGCGCCGCGCTTGAACAGGAACTTAATGGCTTCGCGCAGCGTACCGCCGGTGGCCAGCATGGGGTCCAGGACGAAGATCTGCCGGTCGGTAAGGTCCTCGGGCAGGCGCTCGGCGTAGGTGATGATGTCCAGGGTTTCCTCGTCACGGGCCATGCCGAGGAATCCCACTTCAGCGGTGGGGACGAGCTTGGTCATGCCCTCGAGCATTCCAAGGCCCGCGCGCAGGATGGGTACCACCAGCGGGGTGGGCTTGGTGAACGCCGTGCCAACAGTGGTGCTGACGGGCGTTTCGATGGTGACTGGCTCGGTGCGGACCTCGCGCGTTGCCTCGTAGGCGAGGAGGGTCACCAGCTCCTCCGTCAGCTGCCGGAAGACCGGGGACGGAGTGTTTTTGTCCCGGAGGACGGTGAGCTTATGGGCGACCAGCGGGTGGTCCACAACGAGAGTGCGCATGGGTCAAAAGTATCACCCGGCCGCCGGGCCCCTCCCCGACCGGTCGCCGCTGGCCTCCGCTTCCCCGTTGGGTTCCTCTCGAAGGACGGGGTGTTCAAAGGTAGGCGCCGGGCCCGCGTGCTCGCGGCGGCGTATCAGGTGGAACAGCCGGTGGGCCAGGATCACCATGGACACCCATGCGAGGCCAAGGAACCAGCCGGCCATCACATCGGTCAACCAGTGGTGTCCCAGGAAAACCCTGCTCAGGCCCATGGCGATGATGAAGATGGCGCCGGCCGTTATTGCGGCGATCCTTGCCCACAGGATTTGGAACTGGAGGCACATCAGATACACCAGGACCCCTATCACCACTGTTGTGTTCAGCGTGTGTCCGCTGGGGAAGGACGGTGTGGTCTCATAGGGCGGCACCGCCTCCGAATGGTCCGGACGGGTCCTGCCGACCAGGCGCTTGCCCAGGGTGGTGGCAGTTGTGGAAACGAGGGCAGCGCCGCCCACCAGGACGATGGGCCGCCACGTCCTGCTCAGTAATGTCAGCCACGCAGTAAGGATGCTGGCGAGGATTGGCATGCCGATCCCGCCGCCCACGTTGGTAAAGCCCGTGGCGAAGGCGTCCACCTCCGGATTCCGCAATGACTGGGAGTATTCCAGCGCAGGAATATCCAGGCTGGCAAGCCCTTCCTCGGCCACCACATTGGCATACACCTCTGCGCCGAGCAGGGCCAAGGTGACCACGAGTGTTCCGCCGATGATCATGGTCAGCCACAGGGCGGCATAGGGCTTGATCCACTTGTCCATGCGGTCTCGGACGGTGCTCACTGTGCCTCCCGGCGTCTGGGGCGTCACGGGCTCTGGTTATCCCACGAAACTATCATTGAGCCATGGTCTCAGCAGAGAAAAAATATAACGCGTGGATGGGCTTTGCCCTTGCCGAGGCCCGCCGCGCCCTCGCTACGGAGGATGTGCCGATTGGCGCGGTGGTCATAGGGCCCGACGGCGCCGTGCTGGGTTCCGGCCGGAACCAGCGGGAGGAGCTGGGCGACCCCACCGCCCACGCCGAGATAGTTGCCATCCGGGAGGCGGCGGAGCGGTTGCGCCAGCTTTCAGTGCTCGACGGCGGCAGCGGCGACGGCTGGCGGCTCGCCGACTGCACGTTGGTGGTGACCCTGGAGCCCTGCGCCATGTGCGCCGGCGCCATTGTCCTGGCCCGGATTCCCCGGGTGGTTTTCGGTGCCTGGGATGAGAAGGCGGGGGCGGCAGGATCCGTCTTCGACGTGCTCCGCGAACGCCGCCTGAATCATTGGGTTGAGGTTTATCCCGGGGTGCGCGAGGCAGAGTGCGCCGGGCTGCTGCGTGAGTTCTTCGCCGGGCACCGGCTCTAATTCCTGATGGCGTCCAGCACCACCGCCGCTGTCCGGTCCCAACCCGGCAGCGTGCCCGCCGCCCCAACCGCCCTTTCCCGCCAGGAATCCCTGGTTGCGGGGTCCTCGAGCCAGCCGCGGAGGACCTGGGCCAGCAGGGCGGGGTTGGCAGGGTCATCATCGGCAGGGAAGGCAACCTTCGCTCCGGGAAGCGGGCCGTCGTCGTCCGTACCTGGTATGCCCAGGCGCAACGCTTCTACGGCGCCCGTCCCGTCACGCACGATCACCGGGATGCCCCGGGCGAGCGACTCGGTGACCACCATGCCGAATGCTTCAGCGCGGGAGACCAGCAGGCTGAGGTCCGCCCGCTGCCATGCGCTTTCCAGCGCCTGGCCGGTCAACTCTCCAGTCACTTGGATCCGGCTGCCCAGCCCGTTCGCCTGAACGGCAGCGCGAACCTTGCCGGTGTATTCCTCGTCTGCCCGGTCTGATCCCACCAGCGCTGCCGTCCACTCAAGGTCCTGCAGCCGGCCCAGTGCCCCAACCACCAGCAACTGGTCCTTGTTGGGCAGGAGTGCGGCCACGGTGACGATATGGGGCGGCGTGGATCCCGAAGCCAACGGCGCCGGATCAGTACCGGGAAGGGCGACCTTCAGCCCGCGAAGGCCGTGGCGTGCCGCCAGGACGTTCCTTGCCCAGGTGCTGGTGCACAGCACCCCGGTGGCGGCACGCAGGGACCTTGCCTCAAGTCCGTAGCGGGCGGGGGCAGGCATGTGGACCAGCACCCAGGTTTCCCGGCCGGCTTTGGCCGCGAATTCCAGCTCATCCGGCGCGCCCATGGCGATCAGCCCATCCACGAGGATCACGGTGCCCTGCAGTCCTGCGTCCGGTTCCCAGGCGCCAAGCAGTCTGCCCAGCCGGCGCCGTGCGCGGGCATTGGCTTCCGGCCAGGAGCCGTCCACTGCGATTACCTCGACCTCTGTCCCCAAAACCTCCAGGCCCCGCACCAGCCGCGCGTTGTAGACGTTGCCGCCGGAATGGTGGTGGATGTTGCCGGGGACCAGCAGACGGATGGGGGGCACGGGATCAGGCTGCTGGAAGGTCCGCTGCCGGGAGGTCCAGCGAGTAGGTGGCCCAGGCGTCCGGGTTTTCGCGCAAGGTGACGTCGATGCCCTTAAGCTGGCCGCCGTCGTCGTCATCTTTCAGCTTTTCCGCAACTGAATGGGCAATGTATTCCGCCAGCGCCTCGGTGGTGCTGAGTTTGCCCGCGAAATCCGGATGCTCGTCCAGGTTGCGGTAGTTCAGGCCTGCCAGAACGTCCTCGATGATGGTGCCGGCGGCGCCGATGTCCAGCACGATAGCGTCCTTGTTGAGCGTCCGACGGCGGAAGGACACTTCGGCGACGAAGGTTGCCCCGTGCAGGGCCTGGGCCGGCCCGAACGCCTCACGGGGGAGGCTGTGGGCGATCATGAAGTGGCGGCGGACGGTCAGGCTGAACATGGACTTACCTCTGGTCTTCTCGGGTCTGGCGCGGGTCTTTGGTCTGGCGGTCTTCGTTCTCGCGGTCTTCGTCGCGGGGGTATTCGATGACGTGGCACAGGGCTTCAAACTTCCCGTTGGCGAGGTCCTGAACCGTCCCGGGCAACTCGGCGAACGGCGAGATACCCGTGAGGAAGGTGTCGAATACGGGGTCCTTCAGCAGCGAGACGGCAAGGTCCAGGCGGTCGGCGCTGGTCCTGCGGTGGCGGCGGGCACGCGCCACCACACCCACCTGGCTGGCCCGGATGGATAGCCGCCGGGCATGGAAGTCCTCCCCCAGCGGCAGGGTGACCTCGCGGTTGGCGTACCAGGACATCTCGATGACGTCCCCCTCGTCGCCCACGAGCTGCAGGCTCCGTTCCAGGCCTTCCTGGGATGCCGAGCAGTGGAAAACGATGTCGCAGTCGGCGAGCGCGTCATCCGGGTGGGCGAAGTCCACGCCCAAGGAGTCGGCCAGGTGCCTCCGGCGCGCATCCAGGTCAACCAGCTGCAATCGCTGCAACGGAAAGGTCCTCAGCAGGGTGGCAACCATGCCGCCCACCAGCCCCGCTCCCACCACCGCAATTCGGTCTCCCAGCCGCGGACCCGCCTCCCACAATGCGTTCACGGCGGTTTCCACCGTGCCGGTGAGCACTGCCCGGCGGGAGGGCACGTCGTCGGGGATCTTCGTCAGTGAGCCAACCGGCACCACGTAGCGGTCCTGGTGCGGGTTCAGGCAGAAGACGCGCTGCCCCGGCCAGCCTTCCGGCCCCTCCTCGACAACCCCAACGGAGAGGTACCCGAACTTCACCGGCCCGGGGAAGGTTCCCTCCTGGCGGGGTGCCCGCATCTCCTCGGCAACCCGGGGCGGAACAGCGCCTGCATGGACCACCATTTCCGTGCCCTTGCTGATGCCGGAGTACAGGGCGCGGACCAGGGCCTCGTCCGGTCCGGGGGTCGGAAGCGCCTCAGGACGCAGCTCGCCGTGCTCCCTGGCTGTGGTCCAGTAGGCGGTTGCATGCGAGGGACTGGATTGCTGCGGTGGACTGGATTGATTAGTCATCTTGCTGATGAATCTAGCCGTCAACGTGCGCGCGGGAAAGTTGGACGGCGGCAGCACCCGTTGTCCCGTCGATTCCTCCCCCACGGGAGGCGCACTCCGGCAATCGTCATCATCAAAGTCACCACGAGGGTTTCATTACGGGACGCCGGCGCTTGCCTGGCAGGCCATTCCCCACCAGACATCTTCGGGCAGTGGGTCCTTGGGCAGCTGGTATCCGGGCAGGAACCAGTCAGCAAAGGTGTCCTCGGGGAACTCCTCCTTTGGATACAGGTCCTGGAGCGACAGATCTTGGAGCGACTGACCGGTTGCTGGAGGCCAAGCATCAGGCAGGCCATCAGGCGGCGACACTCCCGAAAGGTCGTTGGGCAGCGACACTCCCGAAAGGTCGTTGGGCGGTGGCCACATCTCCACAAGGTCATCAAGCGCGCGGAGCTCTGCCGGCACAGCCCCTTCCGGCCATCGTGGTGGTTCCCAGTCCTGGTGTTCGCTCTTGTAGGTCCGGCCGGTGGGTGAGGTCCAGCCGGGTGGTTCGGTTTTCGTTGCCGGCGTGGGTTTCCAGCCGCTGGTGTGCCGGAGCCTGTGGTGTTTCGGGCAGGGCTGTCCGAGGTTCGATACCCCGGTGGTGCCGCCTTTGTGCCAGGCGAGGAGATGATCGGCCTCGTTGTGGAGGGAGTTGTTGCTGCAGCCGGGGAAGGGGCACTTGCCGTCCCGCAGCCTGAGCCAGTTCCGCATCGCCTTGCTCACCCGGTAGCTGGTACGGCCGATTTCCAGCGGCGCCCCGTCCCGCGGGTCCACCAGCACCCGGTAGAAAGAGTTCGCACCGCCGGCGACGAGGTCCCGGGCCATGGACGCCGGGATGGGCCCGTACCCGTCCAGCATGGCCGGTTCCCCGGTCAGGCCCATCAGCGAGAACACGGGCACGGTGACCAGGACCTCGGCCCGGATCGGCAACGACGGGCCGGCTTCCTTACCGGCATGTGGTTCGTCCCCGACTCCATTACCGCCCTCGCCAGCACTGCCTGCACCGTGGGTGCCGGTACTACTCCCTGCGTTGAGAAACCCTGTGTTGAGAAACCCTGTGTTGAGAAGCCCTGCGGCGAAACTGTCGGCCCTTAGCTGGGTC
>NZ_JAUZVL010000028.1:0-55622 GCF_031844545.1 Arthrobacter sp. AB6 | reverse complement strand
GGCCTGCTAAAACAACTCGACAAAATCGGAAACTTCAAGTCGCAGGAATTACAGACGATCGCGGCCCGCTAACGGAGTTTAGGCGGCGATCATGCGGTTCCCGAGCATGTGCTGTTCAGTGCCGGTCGTTCGGATAGCTGACACCGAGTTGGGCGCGGACGCCGTCAAAGAGCCGCATGGTGTTCAACGTGTCCTCCAGGGGCATGACCGGGCTCTCAGTCAGGCCCTGCTGGATGCAGCGGGTTACTTCACGCAGTTCGTATGTGTACCCTCGGCCCACCACGTCAAAAGTTTCGGTTCGGCGTTCGTCCCATCCTGTGGACACCGTCAGTTCTCCGGGGTTGTTGATGGAGCCCACGCTCTGGAGGAAGCCAAGGCTGCCGGCAACGGTGGCGGTCCGGGGACCGTGCGCCAACAGGGAGGACGTAAGCTGCACCTGCGCTCCGTGGTTGTAGCCCAGGGTCAGGGCGTTCTGGGCGTCCACGCCGTCGTCGTTAATGAAGCCGGTGGCACTCACCGTCTGCGGAAAGCCAAGGGTGCCCAGGGCCCAGAGCAGTGGATAAACCGTGATGTCCAGCAGCGCTCCGCCTCCGTCCTGCCTGGCCCACAGCCTCGAGGTGGGGGAGTAGGGGGCCGGGAAGCCAAGGTCCGCTGTTACCCAGTGGACCTCGCCGAGCTCACCGGACGCTGCGATCTCGAAGGCCCGCTGCATGCTCGGCAGGAAGCGGCTCCAGACCGCCTCCATGAGGAAAAGCTTGCGGCTTCGGGCAAGGTCGATGAGTTCAGCCGCCTCGCGGGCGTTGATGGTGAAGGCCTTTTCGCACAGGACGTGCTTGCCGGCGTTGAGCGCCGCAAGCACCATCTCATAGTGCTGCGCGTGGGGCGTTGCCACGTAGACAACGTCCACTTCCTCATCTGCGAGCAGCCGCTGGTACCCGGGGACGCCGCCGACCTCGCCGTAGGCCTTCGTGAAGTCATATGCGACCGCAAAGGCCTCGGCTGTGTCCTGGGCCCTGGAGCTGACGGCATACAGTTCGGCGTCTGCGAGCAAAGCCAGGTCCTGGGACACGGAGCGGGCAATGCCGCCGGTGGCGATGATTCCCCAACGGACGGGAGTTCCGGTTGGGGAACGGGGATCCTGATCTGGCTGGTTGGACAGCCATGGCTTTGCGATCGGCGCACTCATGGTGCCCATCCTCTCATTGCAGTGCTGGACGGTTCGGCTATGACCTGCGGAAAGTGGAAGAGCGTTCGGATGTGGCTTGCGGAAAGCGCCGGGACCGCTTGGCAGTCGCGGGGAGGGGTCCCGACGGAACCTCCCCCTGCACTCAGCCGGTGGCCGGCACGGCACTTCCGGCTGCGCACCGGCTCCTCCGTCAGCTTTCCCTGCTGGAGCCGGAAGCGCCGGGCGGTCTTGTTCGCCAGGGCACGGTCGTGCGTGACCACCAGGATGGTGGTGCTGTGATGCCGGCTGAGCGAGCTGATGAGTTCGATGATGTGGTCACCGGTCTGCTCGTCCAGGTTGCCCGCAGGCTCGTCTTCCAGGATCAGCGTTGGCTGGTTGGCCAGAGTGCGGGCAATGGCCACCCTCGACGGGACGGATGCGCGCTGTGAGCAGCGCCGGGACGAGCGCGCCGATGATGGCAACGCCGAACACGGCGCCGATGCCGGCTGCGATGACCCCGGGGAGGCCTTGCAGTGACGAAGGCCACCAACTGCGACGCGCCGCCGAGCGGCCCCCGAAGGGAAAACCAGTTCAGCCGGGGAAGACGCCGCCCACAGGCATCCCGGCCCCGCCAGCCCCCCCGCCAGGCCTGCGCCGCGCCCGGTGGTGGCGCCCGCCGTCGTACTGGTGCTGTTGGTGCTGATCAGTGCTGAGGCGATGCCGCCGCTGGCGAAGGACGCCACGCCCGCCCCGGCAGCACGGCTGAGTCCTGCATGGACGAGGGCTTCCAGGACGAACTGCAGGCCGATGGTGCGGTTGGGTGCACTGGTGGGTGGAGGCAACGTCCCAAGGGAGTCGACGGTGACGATCATGCTTGGGCAGGTCGCCGGGGAGTCGTGCGATGGCCTGGGCAGTGGGGAGCGTGACATAGACGGCGTTGTTGCCGAACGTGGTGCCGGCGTCGAACAGGCCCGCGACGGTGTGGGTCTGGCCAGCGCCTACCCGGTGGTGTCCACTTCCGGCCCATGCCAGTTGCCGTGACGGGTAGCGACCGGACGGGCTGGGTGGTGCTACCAGTGGTTCCCGTGGTGCCGTTGGCGGCCTGATTGCGGCCACTGCCGGCCGCCGGGCCTGCCCCGGCACCTGAAGTGGCCTGAGCGGCAGCTTCGGTGGCATTGCGGAGGCGGAGGGATTGGGTCCCGACGACGGCACTGACGTTGGGGATGGCGGCTGCGGTAGCTGCCTGCTCGGCGGTCAGCGGCTCGCCGCCACGTTCGAAGCCCTGCCCGCCGGCGGGGTTGACGGTCAGGACCGTGCCGACAGAGGCATTGAGCTCCTGGACTTTGGCGCCGACATCCTGGCCCTGGCCACCAGCATGGCCAGGGCCAGGGCGATGCGGCCGTCAGCACCGCAACGACGGCGGCGGTGCCCAGAAGTTGGGTCCCCTTTTGTGGGCACGGAAAAGCCCGGCCTCCACAAGAGGGGCCGGGCTTTCCTGCAAAGAGGTTGCTTACTTGGTGATCGGTTCGAGTACCGGGTCGCCGACGTAGGCTGTCTTCACGTTGGCGGCGGTGACAATTACGGGCTCCAGCAGGTAAGCGGGAACGGTCTTGACGCCGTTCTTGTAGGAGTCCTTGTCGTTGATCTCAGGCGTCTTTCCTGCCTGGAGGTCCTTCACCATGGTGATGGCGTGCTCAACGAGCTTCCGGGTGTCCTTGTTGATCGTGGAGTACTGCTCGCCGGCCATGATCGACTTCACGGATTCAACCTCGGAGTCCTGTCCGGTCACCACCGGAAGCGGCTTGCCGGCACCCTTGACGGCGGTCAGGACTGCGCGGGCCAAGGTGTCATTCGGGGAGAGGACGCCATCCAGGGATGCGCTGCCGTAGCTGCCGGTAAGCAGCGTGTCGGCGCGGCGCTGGGCGTTTTCAGCCTTCCAGCCTTGGGTCACTGCCTGCTCGAAGCTGGTCTGCCCGGAGAGTACCTTGAGGGTGCCGTCGTCGATCTTCGGCTTCAGGACGCTCATGGCGCCGTCGAAGAAGACCTTCGCGTTGGCGTCGTCGGGGGAGCCGGCGAACAGTTCGATGTTGTACGGGCCGGAGGGCTTCTTCGCCTTGAGGCCTTCCAGCAGCGCCTGGCCCTGGAGCTCGCCGACCTTGAAGTTGTCATAGGCCACGTAGTAGTCCACGTTCTCGGTGTTCAGCAGCAGGCGGTCGTAGGCGATGATCGTAGCGCCGGCGTCTTTGGCCTGCTTCAGCTGGGTGCCCAGCTGCGAGCCGTCGATGGCGCCAACAATGATCACCTTGGCGCCCTTGGTGACCATGGCGCTGATCTGGTTCTGCTGTTCGGACACGCCGCCGTTGGCGAACTGGACGTCAGCCTTGAAGCCGGCACCGTTAAGGCCGTCGTTGAACAACTTCTCGGCGAGGACCCAGTTTTCACTGGTCTTCTGCGGGAGCGCGACGCCGATGGAGGAATTCTGTTCGAAGCCGCCGGCGCCTGCCGTGCCGCCGCCTGTCGGGGTTTCAGACCTTCCGCAGCCTGTCAGAGCCAGTGCTGCGATGGCAGCTATTGCTGCTGCCTTCCCTGCTTTACCAATCATTCGCATTGTTGGTTCTCTTTCTTTTAGTGGTGTAACGCTGTTCAGGCTTAACTACTCAGGCTTCCCTGGCGATCGTTTCCTTGGTGGAGGTGGTTTCGTCGGGCTGGAGAGGGGTGCTTGGGCCGCCGCCGGTGGGACGCCCGCTCCTCATCAGCAGGCCAATGATGGACTTCTTGCCCTGGCTCTTGTTGTAGACGTCGAAGGCGACGGCGATGAGGAGCACCAGGCCCTTGATGATCTGGGTGAGGTCCGCGCCGACGCCCAGCAGCTGGAGGCCGTTGTTCAGGACAGCCATGACCAAGCCACCAATGATGGAGCCGACGACGGTGCCCACGCCGCCCGTCACCGCGGCGCCGCCGATGAAAACGGCGGCGATCGCGTCAAGTTCCCAGCCCACGCCGTCGAACGGTCCGGAAGCGGTGGAGCGGCCCACGAAGATCATGCCGGCCAGTCCGGCGAGGATGGACATGTTCATCATGACCAGGAAGTTGACCTTCTTCGACTGGACACCTGAGAGCTCGGCAGCATGCCGGTTGCCACCCACGGCGTAGACATGGCGGCCCAGGATGGTGCGGGAGGAAATGAAGCCATACAGCAGTACCAGTACGGCCAAAATCAAGCCCGGGATGGGGAACGAGGTGCCGGGACGGCCCGTGGCGAACAGGTACGTTGCGTAGAGGATGGCGCCGCAGATCAGGACCAGCTTGAGGGACATGACCCACATTTCGGATACTTCGGCACCGAGTGCCTTGGCGCGGGCCCGGGACCGGAGTTCGCCCCACACAACGAATGCGACTGCGGCGATGCCCAGCAGCAGGGTGAGATTGTTGTAACCCAAGTTTGGCCCCACCTCGGGGAGGTAGCCGGAGCCGAGGTACTGGAAATCGGCGGGGACCGGGATGGTGTTGGACTTGCCCACAAACTGGTTGAATCCGCGGAACAGGAGCATGCCTGCCAGGGTCACGATGAAGGCCGGAATGCCCACGTAGGCGGTCCACCAGCCTTGCCATGCGCCGATCACAGCGCCCAGCACCAGGCCCAGCAATACGCCGGCGTACCAGGGAATGCCCCAGTCACGGATGGCCAGGGCTACGGTGACGCCGACAAACGCAGCCACGGAGCCCACTGAAAGATCGATGTGGCCTGCGATGATCACCAGGACCATGCCGATGGCCAGGATCAGGATGTAGGAGTTGCCGTTGAAGAGATTGATGACGTTGCCGGGGGTGAGGGTCCGGCCTTCGGTGGCGATCTGGAAGAAGACGATCAGTGCCACCAGGGCGAAGATCATGCCGAATTGACGGGTGTTTCCGCCAAACAGCTTTTTGAGGGCGTTCATGGTGTCAGTCCTTGTGTCCGGAAGGGTCTGGGATGATCCAGGGGATCAGGCGGCTTTACGGGCGGAGGTCATCAGTTTCATCAGGCTTTCCTGACTGGCCTCGTCTTTATTCAGGACACCAGTGATGGCGCCTTCGAAAATGGTGTAGATGCGGTCTGACAGGCCAAGGAGTTCCGGGAGTTCCGAGGAGATCACGATGACTCCCTTGCCCTGGTTGGCCAGTTGCTGGATGATGCCGTAGATCTCGTACTTGGCGCCAACGTCGATGCCGCGGGTGGGTTCGTCCAGGATCAGGAGGTCCGGGTCCGTGAACATCCACTTGGCGAGGACCACCTTCTGCTGGTTGCCGCCGGAAAGTTTCGCGACGCCTTCCTCCACCGACGGGGTCTTGGTGCGCAGCGACTTGCGGTACTGCTCCGCTACGGTGAATTCCTGGTTCGGGTCCACCACGAAATTGCGGCTGATCTTGCGAAGGTTGGCCGACACGGTGGTGGTCTTGATGTCGTCCAGCAGGTTCAGTCCCAGGGACTTGCGGTCTTCGGTGACGTAGCCCAGCCCGGCATCGATGGCCTGGCGGACGGACTTAAGGGTGATTTCCTTTCCGTCCTTGTAGATATGTCCCGAGACGAAGCGCCCGTAGGAGCGGCCGAACACGGAGCGGGCGAGTTCGGTGCGGCCCGCGCCCATCAGACCCGCGAACCCCACGATCTCGCCGCGGCGGACGAAGAAGCTTGAGTTCTTGCAGACCAGCCGGTCCTGCACATTGGGATGTGCAACGGTCCAGTTCTTGACCTCGAAGAACACCTCGCCGATCTTGGGCGTGTGGTCCGGGAAACGGGATTCGAGCGCGCGGCCCACCATGCCTTTGATGATGCGGTCCTCGTCCACGCCGTCGGCCTTCACGTTCAGCGTTTCGATGGACTTGCCGTCACGGATGATGGTGATCTCATCGGCGATCTGCTCGATCTCGTTGAGCTTGTGGGAAATGATGATACTGGTGATGCCCTTGGCTTTCAGGCCAAGCATCAGGTCCAGCAGGTGCTGGGAATCCGACTCGTTCAATGCGGCTGTGGGTTCGTCCAGGATGAGGATCTTCACGGACTTGTTCAGGGCCTTGGCGATTTCCACCAGCTGCTGCTTGCCTACGCCGATTTCCTTGATAGGCGTTTCCGGGTCCTCCCGCAGTCCCACGCGGGCCAGCAGGTCAAGGGAACGCAACCGCGCCTCTGCCCAGTCGATGACGCCGCGCTTGGTGGGCTCGTTGCCCAGGAAGATGTTCTCCATGATGGACAGCTCGGGAATCAGCGCCAGTTCCTGGTGGATGATCACGATGCCGGCGTGCTCGCTGGCCCGGATGTCCCGGAACTGCTGCACCTGGCCCTGGTAGACGATGTCCCCGTCGTAGCTGCCGTACGGGTAGACGCCGGAAAGGACCTTCATCAGGGTGGATTTGCCGGCGCCGTTTTCGCCGCAGATGGCGTGGATCTCCCCGGCCTTCACGCGGAGGCTCACATTGTCCAACGCTTTAACGCCGGGAAATTCCTTGGTGATGGACCGCATCTCAAGGATGATCGGTTCCGCTTGCGTGGTCTGGGACGTCATGAACCCTAACCCTCCAATGCAATGACTTCTTTGTCCGGCCGGCAAAGCGCAGGGCCGTCTGATCCAAAAGTAAACTGGATCACTGCTGTTGTCGTCAAGTCTTTAACGCAAACCGCGGATAACGAAACGGTCTATGTTTTGCGGATTCCTGCATGCTGGAACACCAGGGCGGCCGCCCCGAGCGCTTCGGCCCGATCTCCCAGGGAGGACATGGCAAGGGTTGTGGTCTCGCCGATGACAGGCACCGCATGCCTGATTAGGCCCCGTCTAATGGGTTCCAGGAGGATGTCGCCAAGCCCGGCCAGCGGGCCCCCCACCACAATCACTTCGGGGTTGATCAGGTTGGCCACGTTGCCCAGGGCGCGGCCTACGGCGAGGCCCGCATCGTCGATCACCCGGAGTGTGGCCGAGTCCCGGGCCAGGGCCTTGCGAACGATGTCCGCAGGTGTCAGCGGGCGGTCCTCACCACGGCTGAGGAGTTCGATCATGGTGGTGGTGGAGGCGATGGTTTCCAGGCATCCGCGATTGCCGCAGCGGCACACCAATCCCTGTTCGTGGATGGTGGCGTGGCCAATTTCGCCGGTGATCCCCACGTTCCCGTAGTAGGGCGCGCCGTTGAGGATAAGTCCGGCACCGATGCCCGATCCAATCTTGAGGAACAGCAGGTTGCTAACCCCCGAATGGTGCCCCCAGGTCACCTCGGACCAGGCACCAAGATTGGCATCATTGTCAACAAATACGGGGATATTCAGCGTTTCCTCGAGGTACTGGAGGATGTTGATGCCCACCCACTCCGGCAGGATGGCCCCCTGCGCCACCGTGCCCGTGCGCCGGTCGATGGGGCCGGGAATTCCGACGCCGGCGCCCACCACGGCCGTGCGTTCAACGCCGCTTTCCCGCAGGAGTTTCTCCAGCAGGGCCATTGCCGCCTGGACCCCTTCTTCGGCCTGGTGGCCAAGGGGAAGCATCACGGATTCCTCCGCGATCACGTGGTAACTGAGCGACGCCAGGACCACCCGGAGGTGCCGGCGCCCGAAGTCGATTCCGACGGCCACGGCCCCGTTGCTGTTTAGCCGGACGTTCAGTGCGCGGCGGCCCGAACTGGTGGTAGGTTCTGCTGACGCCAAACCGGAATCAAGCATGATCTTGACGATGTTCGAAACCGTCGCAGTGGAGAGGCCTGTCTGCCGGGCGAGTTCGGCCTGCGTGGCGGGGCCCACCATCAGGGTTTCAATGATCCGTTGCTGGTTCAGCTGCCGCAGGGCGGATTGGGAGCCGGGATTCTTGGGCTTGCTCCTCGTTGAGCGCGGGATTGCGGACATGCTAAGAAGATTGCCCTATCCGGACTCTTGTAGTCAAGAAGTTAACGCATTGGGTTGGTTTGATGCTCTCCGCAGGCGGGTAAGTCAATCTGCCCTCGGATGGGTGTTGAAGGGTGCAAACAGTCCTCGGGCCGCGGTTGCAGCCTCGGTACGCTGGACAGACGGCCCCACCCGGAGGCCCTGGATATGGAAGGTGGACCAGTGCTGCTGGCAGTTTTGCAGGCTAACTCCGCGGTCCTTGATGTTGAGGCCAACTGCCGCACCATCGCCGCCGCTGCCCGTGATGCGGCTGCCCGTGGCGCGGCGGTCCTGGTCACCCCTGAGCTTTTCGCCGTGGGCTATGCCCCCCGGCGGGTGCGCGCGGAACTCGAGCCTTCCCTCCTGCCGGCGCTCCAGGAACGGCTGGCAGGGATCGCACGCGACAACGGCATCGCACTGGTCTACAGTCTGCCCCGGGTCACTGGCCAGGGGGACTGGCAGATCAGCGCCACGCTTGTGGACGCAAGGGGAAACAGCCTTCTCAGCTATGGCAAGGTGCACCTGTTCGGTCCCGACGAGCGGGCGGCCTTCAGCCCCGCCGGCGAGAGGCCCGCCGTCGTGGACTTCAACGGGATTCCCACCTCAATGGTGATCTGCTATGACGTCGAATTTCCAGAGTCCGTGCGGGCCGCGGCCGTCGGCGGGGCGGAGCTGCTGCTGGTTCCCACCGCGCTGGCCCACGGCTTTGACGACGTCCCGCAGGTCCTGCTCCGCGCCCGGGCGCTCGAGAGCCAGCTGACCATCGCCTACGCCAACCACACAGGGGAGGAGGACGGCTGCAGGTTCCTGGGCGGCAGCGTTGTGGCCGGGCCCGACGGCGGTCTGCTGGCGGAGGCAGGCGGGGAGCCGCAGCTTCTCTACGCCGAGGTGGATCCTGGCGCCGCCGCCCGTGAGCGCCGGTCCGTGCCCTACCTGGATGAGCGCCGCCCGGACGCCTACCGGTCCTGGGGCCTCTGAACCGGGCCCACGGCTAGGCGCTGTCCCGCACTTGGCCATCCGGTGCAGCGTCCTCCGCGTACTGCAGCGCGATCCACAGCTCGGCCCTGGCTTGGGCCTGCCCCAGGTCCATGCCCAGCAGCTCTGCCACGGCATTGATCTGCCGGCGCACGCTGTTGCGGTGCAGCCCAACGTCCTTGGCGGTTGCGTCCCAGCTTCCGTGGGCTGCCAGCCAGGACCGAAGGAGCCGTAGGTGTGACGCCCGGCGTTCGGCGTCGAGCTCCAGGACGGGCGCGAGGAGCCGCGCGGCCAGCAGGGCGCCCGCATCACCGCCCAGCAGGCCGGTGACGGACCACGTCAGCTCCTCTTCCCTGAGGCTCCTTCCGCCCGCTGCCACGCGTGGGCGCAAGGCGGTGGCCCGCCGATACGCGGCAGCGAGGCCGGACAGCCCTGTGGGTTCACCCACCACCAGCCGCCAGCCCAGCTGTTCCACCTCGGACAGCAGGGGCTCGTCTACTTTGAGTCGCGTCACGGCGGTGAACCCGTAGTCGGTGAGTTCCACCATTTTGGTGTCGAACAGCCTGCGCCACTGGAGCAGCTCCCGCACCGGCCCGTCGGCGGCAGGGGCGGCAGCGGCCTGGGCCCGTACCCCCTGGACCACCCGGACCTGGCCTTGCCTGGTTCCCGAGACGCTTTGGGCGAGCAAGTCCTGCAGGCTGCCCAGCCCGCGGCTGTCGCCGTCGGACAGGCTCTCCGGGTGCAGGAGCAGGGCTGTTGCAAGCTGGCTGGGGGCCAGGGAACCGCTGGTCCGCTGCCGCACGAGCAGCTCCAGCAGGCCCACCACGGAGGACACCACATTGTTCTGCGCCGGGGTGAGCGGCCTGCTTGTGCCCAGCACCAGGCTGCCGAGCGTGGCGTCCCTGGTGCTCCGGAGCGGGTGGCCGAACACCAAGGTAGATCCTTCGGACGTTTCCAGTGTTTCCGTCTCCACGCGGGGGCCGCTGCCGCTGAGGAGCCGCTTGAGCAGCGGCTGCAGCTGGGAAAGCCCGACGGCGGCCCCCGCCCGGGCGCGCACCCTCCCGTCCGTGCCCACAAGGACGGCCCATACGGGAACGCGCTGGATCAGCGCCGCCAGCAGCTCGTGTTCCGGCCGGGCGGAAAGGACCGCCCTCATGAGGTGCCGGTTGGTCTCCGCCAACTGGCGGAACACCTGCGCGTTGCCGGATTCAAGGAGTTTTGAAAACTCGAGGCCCAGGGCGGCGAAGGGAACGGTGGCCGGGACCTCCACCAGGGTGAGACCATGCTGACGGCAAGCCGCCACCACGTGGTCCGGTACGGCGTCGTAATACGGCTCCAGGCCGAAGCCCAGGGCCGCAACCCCGGCAGCCACGAGCCGCCGGACGTACTCATCCGCCCTCTCGGGGCCGCCGCCGCCGCCGTCACGGAAGGGCAGGCCGGCCGTCAGGACGAATTCGCCGTCGAGGAGGTACGGCGTGGGGTCCTCCAGTTCGCTGGGTTCCACCCAGCGCAGCGGCGCCTGCCCGTTACCGGCGTCGTTCAGCACCACCACTTCGCGCGGCAGGGCTGCCAGGAAGTGGCCCAGCGTTACGGCGTCCAGCTGGTCCGGACGGTCTGTGGCGGATGGTGCATTGCGTCTCATGAGTGAAGACTATAGGTCACTTTGCACTCGTTGAGATGCTCCTCACAACCCTACGCTGGGGAAGGGGAAACCAGTTCAACCATTCACCGACACGAACGGACGTCAACGATGACTGTGCCTACACTCGCCGGCAGCGCGCCTGCCGGCGGTAGCGGAACAAGCGGCCGCCCGACGCTGGCCGCGCAACTGCTGCGCCGCAAACCCATCGCCCAGATGGTCAGCGAGGCTGCAACCAACAACGGCGGCCCCCGCCTGGTCCGCAGTTTCGGGGTGCTTCAGCTGACCATGATCTCCGTGGGAGCAACCCTTGGCACCGGCATCCTGGTGATCCTGGGCGAATCCGTTCCGCTGGCCGGGCCCGCCATCTGGATTTCCTTCGCGATCGCCGGCCTGGCCGCGCTGCTGTCCGCTGTTTCATACGCGGAGATGGCAGGGATGGTGCCGGTGGCAGGATCCAGCTACTCCTACACCTACGCCACCATGGGCGAGGGGATGGCGTGGATCTGCGGCTGGTGCCTGGTGCTGGAATACGCGGTGTCCGTTGCCGCAGTCGCCGTGGGCGCAGGTCAGTATGTGAATGAAACGCTGGCGGTGTTCGGTTCCGTCCTCCCGGACGCGGTGTCACAGCCGCCGGGCGACGGCGGCATGGTCAACGTCCCGGCCATGGTCATCGTGGTGCTCGCAACCATCCTCCTGGTCCGCGGTGCGAAGGAGAGCGCCTGGATCAACACGTCCATCGTGGTGGTGAAGGTGGGCATCCTGCTGTTCTTCTGCGCCGTAGCCTTCACTGCGTTCAACGCCGGGAACTTCGAGCCGCTGCTGCCAATGGGCGCCGCCGGCGTCTCAGCCGCGGCATCCCGGGTGTTCTTCTCCTACATCGGGTTCGATGCCGCCTCCACCGCCGGCGAAGAAGCCCGCAACCCCAAGCGCGACCTGCCCCGCGCCATCATGCTCTCCATGCTGATCGTCACCACCATCTACGTCCTGGTTGCGGTTGCCGCCATCGGCGCCCGGCCGTGGGGCTGGTTCGACGGCACCGAGGCCGCCCTGGTGAAGATCCTTGAGGAAACCACAGGCCAGCCATGGATTGCCCTGGTCTTCGCGGTGGGCGCCGTCCTGGCCATCGCCAGCATCGTCCTCACCGTGCTGTACGGGCAGACCCGCATCCTGCTGTCGATGGCCCGCGACGGCCTCATCCCGGAAATCTTCGGCCGCGTTTCCCGCCGCACCGGCACCCCCGTTGCCGGCACGCTCCTGGTGGGCATCGCCGTCGCGCTCACTGCCGGGCTTGTGCCGCTCGGTGCGCTCGCGGACGCCACCAGCATCGGCACCCTGTTCGCCTTCGCACTGGTGAACGTCGCCGTCGTCTACCTCCGCCGTACGCGGCCGGAGCTGGAGCGGACCTTCCGCGTGCCGCTCTTCCCGCTCACACCCATCCTGGGGGCCGCGATGTGCGCCTACCTGATGGCCAACCTCGGCGCCGACACCTGGGTGGTCTTTGCCCTCTGGATGCTGGTGGGCGCTGCCGCCTACTTCGGCTACGGCCGGCGGAACTCGCGGCTGGCGGCCCTCAGCAACGAGGAATACCGTGGACTTGCCGGACCGCAACTTTCACCACAGCCCACACCCGAACCGTCAAAGGCAGAACTTCCATGACCATCGCCACCGAACTGCCGGCCTCAGACCCGTCCAGCACCACGGCCACCCGGGCCGCCGGCCCTACGGCGGACGGCGCCGCGGCCGGCCCCATCACCATGCTGAACCCGGACTTTCCGTTCAGCTACGACCATTACCTGGCCCACCCGGACGGCCTGGGGTCTGTTCCACCTGAACTGCTGGGGACCGAGGTGGCCGTCATCGGGGCGGGCCTGTCCGGCCTGGTCGCCGCCTACGAGCTCATGAAGCTGGGGCTCCGGCCGGTGGTCTATGAAGCGGACCAGATCGGCGGGCGGCTCCGCACCGCCTCGTTCCCCGCGGCGCCCGGAGTGGTGGCGGACCTTGGCGGCATGCGGTTCCCGGAATCCGGCAAGGCGTTCTACCACTACGTGGACCTGCTGGGGCTGGACACCCAGGAGTTCCCCAACCCGCTGTCCCCGGCAACGTCGAGCACCGTGATTGAGCTGGCCGGCAAGAAGCACTACGCGGAAAAGCCCGGCGACCTGCCGCCGTTCTTCAGGGAAGTGGCCGACGCCTGGAAGGCCGCGGTCAACGACGGCGCCAAGTTCGTCGAGATGCAGGAAGCAATCCGGGCCCGCGATACAGCCCGGATCAAGGAACTCTGGAACGGCCTGCTGCCGCTGATGGACGAACAGACCTTCTACGGCTTCATCGCGGCCAGCGAATCCTTCATGGCGGCCGGCTTCGCGCACCGGGAGGCCTTCGGCCAGGTGGGTTTCGGCACCGGCGGATGGGACACCGACTTCCCGAACTCCATCCTGGAGATCCTTCGCGTGGTCTACACCGACGCGGACGACCAGCACCGCCTCATCAGCGGGGGAGCGCAGAGGCTGCCCGAAGCACTGTGGCAGCACGCGCCGTCGGGCATGGTGCACTGGCCGGAAGGAACGTCCCTGGCCTCCCTGCACTCAGGTTCGCCGCGCGGGGCAGTCGGCCGGATCAGCCGCGACGCCGACGGCAACTTCCGGATCCGCGAACGGTGGGGCCGCGAAGCCACATACCCGGCGGTGGTGGCCACGTGCCAGTCCTGGCTGCTGTCCACGCGCATCCACACCGAGGAGGCGCTGTTCCCCGCCGAACTGTGGACAGCGATCGAGCGCTCGCACTACATGCAGTCCTCAAAGACGTTCGTCATGGTGGACCGGCCGTTCTGGAAGGACATCGACCCGGACACCGGCAACGAGGTTCTTTCGATGACGCTCACGGACCGGCTCAACCGCGCCACCTACCTGCTGGACAACGGCCCGGGCAAGCCCGCCGTCATCCTGCTTTCCTACACTTGGAACGACGACGCGCTGAAGTGGCTGGCGCTGGACGCTGATGAACGCGTGGAACTGATGCTGCACTCGCTGGAGCAGATCTACCCGGGCGTGGACATTGCCGGCCACATTGTGGGCCAGCCCATCACGGTGTCCTGGGAAGCGGACCCCAACTTCATGGGCGCCTTCAAGGCAAACCTGCCTGGCCATTACCGGTACCAGCAGCGGCTGTTCACCCACTTCAAGCAGGACGCGCTGCCGGCCTCCCAGCGCGGGATCTTCCTGGCCGGCGACGACGTTTCCTTCACCGCCGGCTGGGCGGAAGGCGCCGTGACCACCGGCCTTAACGCCGTGTGGGGCGTGGTGAACCACCTGGGCGGCTCGTCAGCGCCCGGCAACCCGGGGCCGGGCGAACTGCTGGACGCGATCGGCCCAATCAGCCTCGACTAGCCGTGTATCTGCCGGTGCGCCGCGGCTAACTCGACGTAGCGCGCCGCGTTGGCCCGGACGCCGTCGTACTCTTCGTCGGTGAGTTCCCGGCGCACCTTCCCCGGAACGCCCGCCACAAGCGAGCGGGGCGGGACCACGGTGCCTTCGAGCACCACGGCGCCGGCCGCTACCAGCGAGCCGGCGCCGATCACTGCGCCGTTAAGTACTGTTGCCCCCATGCCGATCAGGCAGTCGTCCTCCACCGTGCAGCCATGGACGACGGCGGCATGCCCCACGCTGACGCGTTCGCCCACCGTGCAGGGGAAGCCCGGGTCGGCGTGCAGCACCACGTTGTCCTGTAGGTTGCTGCCCTCGCCCACGGTGATGGCGGCAGTGTCAGCCCGCACGGACACACCGTAAAAGGCGCTGGAATCCCGGGCCAGGGTGGCGTTCCCGATGACCGACGCCGTGGGTGCGACAAAGGCGGATTCGTGGACAGCCGGGGTGTTTCCGGCGAAAGGGTAAAGAGGAGCCATGCGCCAAGCCTAGGACATCCCCGCCCCACCCCAACTAGGTAGCCCCAAGTGTCGTTTTGAACCCCCAAAACGACACTTGGCGCTACCTAGTTGGGTTCGGGGGTTAGCTGGGGTGAGGGGTGCGGAGGACCAGGAACTGGTAATGCTGCGTCCAGTGCCCGGCGCCGGGCCCCGACTCCGCACCCGTTCCCTCCGGCCACGTGACAAAGTCCTCGATTCCCCCGTGGCGCCCAAAGACTTCCCGGACCGTGGCGTCGCTGCGGCGGCTGAAAAAGCGGGGCTCGCCGGCGTCGTCCTCCGGATTCAGCACCTCTTCATCATCACCGGACCAGAGGCCGACGGCGATCGGCGCGCCGGGCGCGGCCACCCGCACCAGCTCGGCCAGGACGGCATCGATGTCGCTGGCGGGAATGTGCAGCAGCGTGCTCATCGTCCACAGGGCA
Organism: Arthrobacter sp. AB6; assembly: GCF_031844545.1. Taxonomy (NCBI): domain Bacteria; kingdom Bacillati; phylum Actinomycetota; class Actinomycetes; order Micrococcales; family Micrococcaceae; genus Arthrobacter; species Arthrobacter sp. AB6. Next base: position 40,613 of record NZ_JAUZVL010000028.1, on the reverse strand, counting down.
GGAAAGGCGCCGTTGGGAAACGGCAGGGCCCGGGCGCTGGCCACCGAGACGTTAAGGCCCCGCCCCCTCGCACGGCGGACCTGCCCCTCGGCGAGGTCCACTCCGGTGTAGCGGATGCCGGCCTCAACGAACTTCAGGCCGTCGAGCCCGGTCCCCGTCCCCACTTCCAGGACGGAATGCCGGCCTTCGGACTTCAGCAGGGCGATAAAGCGGTCGCGTTGCTCCACGCGGTTATGCGACGGCGGGTGGTCGGCACCGGAGGCGGCACGGCGGTTGTAGAAGTCGGCGAGTCGCCGCTCTGCATCCTTGGTGGCCGGATCCATCCCGCGTCCCCGCCCTCTTGAAGACGGCCGTCAGTTAAAGACGACGGTCCGGTTGCCGTCCAGGAGCACGCGATGCTCTGCATGCCACTGCACCGCCTGGACCAGCGTGCGGCCTTCCACGTCCCTGCCCATCTGCACGAACTGCTCCGGGGTCCGGGCGTGGTCCACGCGGATGACTTCCTGTTCGATGATGGGACCCTCGTCCAGCGCCGCTGTCACGTAGTGGGCGGTGGCGCCGATGAGCTTCACACCGCGGGCATGGGCCTGGTGGTAGGGCTTGGCACCCTTGAAGGACGGCAGGAAGGAGTGGTGGATGTTGATGGCCTTGCCGGTCAGCTCCGTGCAGAGCTCATCGGAGAGGATCTGCATGTAACGGGCCAGGACGGTCAGCTCGATGTCGTGCTCGGCCATGATGCCGCGGAGTTTGTCCTCCGCCTGGGCCTTGGTGTCCGGGGTGACCGGGATGTAGTGGAACGGTATGCCGTAGAACTCCGCCAGCCCGGCCAGGTCCTGGTGGTTGGAGACGATGGCGGGGATCTCGATGGGCAGCGTCCCGGAGCGCTGCTGGAACAGGAGGTCGTTGAGGCAATGGGCCGAGGTGCTGGCCATGACCAGCGTGCGCACCTTCCGGCCCACGGTGTTGAGGCTCCACTGCATCCCGAACGCCTCAGCCACCGGCTCGAGGGCCGCGCGCAGCTCGGACTTCGCGGCCGTCGTCGTCACCTCTACCCGCATGAAGAAGTTCCCCGTGGCAGGGCTGCCGTACTGCTGCGAATCCGTAATATTGCAGCCCGCCACCAGCAGGGCGCCGGCCACCGCGTGGACAATTCCGGGGCGGTCCGGGCAAGACAGGGTAACTACGTAGGCTTGGTTCAGCTGCTCTTCACTCACGCATACAAGCCTACCCGCGCAGCGGTGCCGTGGTTTGGTACGCTGAGGGGGTCGCAACTGGCGTTGGGTGGCTAACCACCAGGGAGCGGCAATCACGAAGACCACGGATCGTACGCCTGGGCCGAGGGTCATGTTTTGCCGGAATTGGGGCTGCACCCCGTCAGTACCGCAGCGCCATCCCGTGCGCGTTCACACCCTGTCATCGAGGCGGTGTGAAGGTGCCCCAGCCGGTAGCCTGACCTTAGCAGTGCCCGCCTAGCCAGGAGTTTTTCGTGACTACAGCCACTTCAACCACCGCCGTCAGCAACCAGCCGCTGGCTGAGCTCGACCCCGAAATCGCAGCAGTCCTGGACCAGGAACTTGGCCGCCAGCGCGGCACCCTGGAAATGATTGCCTCCGAAAACTTCGCCCCCCGCGCCGTCATGGAAGCCCAGGGCTCCGTCCTCACGAACAAGTACGCCGAGGGCTACCCCGGCCGCCGCTACTACGGCGGCTGCGAATACGTGGACATTGCCGAGCAACTGGCCATCGACAGGGTCAAGGCCCTGTTCGGCGCCGAGTACGCCAACGTCCAGCCGCACTCAGGCGCCCAGGCCAACGCCGCGGCCCTGTCCGCCATGATCACTCCCGGCGACAAGATCCTGGGCCTCTCCCTGGCGCACGGTGGCCACCTGACCCACGGCATGAAACTGAACTTTTCCGGCAAGCTGTACAACGTGGCTGCCTACCAGGTTGAGGAAGACAACTTCCGCATCGACATGGACAAGCTCCGCGAGCAGGCCATCGCCGAAAAGCCGCAGGTCATCATCGCCGGCTGGTCCGCGTACCCGCGCCACTTGGACTTCGCCGCCTTCCGCTCCATCGCCGATGAAGTGGGCGCCCTGCTCTGGACCGACATGGCGCACTTCGCCGGCCTGGTTGCCGCCGGACTGCACCCGAGCCCGGTGCCGTACTCCGACGTCGTCACCTCCACGGTGCACAAGACCCTCGCCGGTCCGCGTTCGGGCGTGATCCTGGCCAAGCAGGAGTGGGCCAAGAAGCTCAACTCCAGTGTCTTCCCGGGCCAGCAGGGCGGCCCGCTCATGCACGTCATCGCAGCCAAGGCCGTGGCCTTCAAGATTGCCGGCACCGAGGAGTTCAAGGAGCGCCAGGAGCGTGTCCTGGAAGGCGCCAGGATCATCGCCGACCGCCTGAACCAGGCGGACGTCGCAGAAGCCGGCGTCTCCGTCCTCACCGGCGGCACGGACGTGCACCTGGTCCTCGTTGACCTCCGCAACTCCCGGCTGGACGGACAGCAGGCAGAAGACCTCCTGCACTCGGTGGGCATCACCGTGAACCGCAACGCCGTTCCGTTCGACCCCCGGCCGCCGATGGTCACGTCCGGCCTGCGCATCGGCACCCCGGCCCTGGCCACCCGCGGTTTCGGCGCCGCCGAGTTCACCGAGGTTGCCGAGATCATCGCCACCGCCCTGAAGGCCGGCACCGGCGCCGACGTCGAGTCCCTGCAGGCCCGCGTGGACAAGCTTGCCGCCGACTTCCCGCTGTACCCGCAGCACGAGCAGTGGTGACCCATGACTGAAACCACCCAGACCGCAAAGGTCCTAGACGGCAAGCTTGCCGCCGCCGCCATCAAGGCCGAGCTGGCCGAACGCGTGGCCGCACTTAAGGCCAAGGGCGTCACGCCCGGCATCGCAACCGTCCTCGTGGGCGCGGACCCGGCCTCGCAGCTGTACGTGTCCATGAAGCACAAGCAGTCCGCGGAAATCGGGATGAACTCGATCCAGCGCGAGCTGCCGGCCGATGCCACCCAGGAGCAGGTCGAGGCCCTCATTGACGAACTCAATGCGGACCCCGCCTGCCACGGATACATCGTCCAGCTGCCGCTGCCCAAGCACCTGGACACCGATGCGATCCTGGAGCGCATCGACCCCGCCAAGGATGCCGACGGCCTGCACCCCACCAACCTTGGCAAGCTGGTGCTCAACGTCAACGGCGAGATCACCTCACCGCTGCCGTGCACGCCCCGGGGCGTCATCGAGCTCCTGGAGCGCAACGGCTACAGCCTCAAGGGCAAGCATGTTGTGGTGGTAGGCCGCGGCGTCACCATCGGCCGCTCGATCGGGCTGCTGCTCACCCGGCGCGCCGTCAACGCCACGGTAACCCTGACGCACACGGGAACGAAGAACCTCCCTGAGCTGCTCCGGCAGGCGGACGTCATTGTGGGCGCGGCCGGTGCCAAGCACATCGTCAAGGCCTCCGACGTGAAGCCCGGCGCGGCCGTGCTGGACGTCGGCGTCACCCGGGAAACCGATCCCGGGACGGGCAAGAGCCGGGTTTACGGCGACATCGACCCCGCCGCTGCTGAAGTGGCCGGCTGGATTTCACCGAACCCCGGAGGCGTCGGTCCCATGACCGTGGCGCTGCTGATGACCAACGTGGTGGAAGCCGCGGAACGCCAGGTGGCGCAGGAAAGCGGCTCGGGAAGCGCCTAGCACCAGGCCAAAGCAGCAACGCCCGACGGCGGCACGCACCTTTTGCACGAAAGGCGCGTGCCGCCGTCGGGCTTTTAAGCGCAGAAGTGGCAGTCCCCTTCCACCTGCGCCGCAGCTCTACTAGTCTGCGGAGGCTGCACAACAAAGCCGCCGTGCCGCCGGGCGCAGCAGTCGGCCCTGTCCAGCCTGCCGCCGGGCCGCGAAGCGAAGACCACCGTACGGTCATTACGGCAGAGAACCTGATGAAGACCTACGGCGACGTGGCCGCCGTGGACGGAATCTCCTTCAGCGTCCCGGCGGGGGAGTCCTTTGGCCTGCTGGGCCCGAACGGTGCCGGGAAATCCACCACCATGAAAATGATCGGCGGCGTCACCCGGCGCACCTCCGGAAACCTTCGCATCCTGGGCCTCGACCCGGACTCGCACGGGCCCGAAGTGCGGGCGCACCTGGGCGTGGTGCCGCAGCAGGACAACCTGGATGAGGAGCTCCGGGTCCGGGACAACCTCCTGGTCTACGGACGCTACTTCGGCCTGCCCATGAGCTACCTGAAGCCGAAGGCCGACGAACTGCTGGAATTCGCGCAGCTGACGGACAAGGCGAAATCCAAAGTGGACGCGCTGTCCGGCGGCATGAAGCGGCGGCTGACCATCGCGCGTTCGTTGATCAACGAACCCCGGATCCTGCTGCTGGATGAGCCCACTACGGGCCTGGACCCGCAGGCCCGGCACATCCTCTGGGACCGCCTGTTCAGGCTCAAGGAGCAGGGCGTCACGTTGATCCTGACCACGCACTACATGGACGAGGCCGAGCAGCTGTGCGACCGCCTCATCGTGGTGGACAAGGGCCGGATCATGGCAGAAGGCTCGCCCGCCCAGCTGATCCGGGAGCACTCCACCCGGGAGGTGGTTGAGCTGCGGTTCGGATCCGAGCGGAACACCACCATAGCCTCGGAACTGGAGGGCATCGGGGAACGGCTGGAGGTCCTCCCTGACCGGGTGCTGATTTACGCGCACGACGGCGAGTCCGCCCTTGAGCAGGTGGCGTCCCGCGGGCTGCGCCCGCTGACATCGCTGGTGCGCAGGTCCTCACTGGAGGACGTGTTCCTGCGGCTGACGGGCAGGAGCCTCGTTGACTGAGGCTGCGGCCACGAAGGCCTTGCGGGCCCACAGCCCCGAAGTTGCTGCAGCCAAGGCCCGGCGCTGGGGAGCGTTCTATTATGCGGAGCAGGTGCTCCGGGTAATGAAGAGCTACGGCTGGTCCATCCTGATGTACAGCGTCGGCCAGCCCGTGGCCTACCTGTTTGCCATGGGGATGGGCCTGGCCACACTGGTGGACAACGGCGACGCTGCGGCTTTCGGCGGCGGTAGCTACCTCGCCTTCATTGCGCCGGCACTGCTCGTCTCTGCCGCCGTCATGACCGCGGCCAATGAATTCACGTTTCCGGTGATGGCCGGGTTTAAATGGCGCCGGACCTACTACGGCCCGCACGCCTCGCCGCTGACGCCTGGCCAGATCGCGGCCGGACACATCATGGCGGTGACACTGCGCCTGCTCGTGCAGTCGGCGATCTATTTCGGGGCTGTCGCCCTGTTTGGTGCCGCCCCGTCGGGCTGGGCGTGGGCCGGCATCCTGGCGGCAACCCTCGCCGGGTTGTCCTTCGGGCTGCCGCTGATGGCGTACTCGGCGTCGCTGACGGAGGACAAGGGGCAGTTCGCCCTGGTGATGCGGCTCGTTGTGATGCCGCTGTTCCTGTTCTCCGGCACGTTCTTCCCGCTGGAGACCCTCCCGCTTGCCGTCCGCTGGGTCGGCTGGATTTCGCCGATCTGGCACGGCACCGAACTGGGCCGGGTGCTCAGTTACGGGTATAAGGAGCCGCCGGTCCTCACCCTTGTCCATGTTGGCGTCCTGGCCGGACTCGCGGTACTTGGCTGGGTCCTGACCCGCCGCCGGTTCGCCACGAGGATGGCGCAATGAGCCGCGCGGTGGGGGCAACGGCCGAGGCGGACGCTGTGGAGGAGGCCCGCAACAGGGCCTTCGGCGCCCTGTATTCAAGGAACGCCCGGGCGGTGATTTCGCGCGGACTGAAAGCAACGCTGGGCGGCCACTGGCTGATCATGCTGTCCGGTTTTTTCGAGCCGGTCCTGTTCCTGCTCTCCATGGGCGTGGGCATGGGGGCGCTCGTGGGCGATGTGGAAGGGCCAGGCGGAGCGCCGATCAGCTACGCGGCCTACATCGCACCGGCCCTGCTTGCCGTCTCGGCGATGAACGGCGCGGTGTACGACTCCACCTGGAACGTTTTCTTCAAGATGAACTTCGGCAAGCTGTACCAAGGCATGCTGTACACGTCCCTTGGACCGCTGGATATCGCCCTCGGCGAGATCTTCCTGGCCCTCCTGCGCGGCATGCTGTACGCCACGGGCTTCACGGCGGTCATGGGCGTCATGGGTTTGATCACCACTCCGTGGGCGCTGCTGATGATTCCCGGCTCCGTGCTGATCGCTTTCGGCTTCGCCAGCATCGGAATGGGTATCACCAGCTTCATGAAGACGTTCCAGCAGATGGACTGGATCACTTTCCTCATGCTGCCCATGTTCCTGTTCAGCGCCACGTTCTACCCCCTGAGCGTCTACCCGCAGGCCATCCAGTGGCTCATCCAGGCGATGCCGCTGTGGCACGGGGTGGAACTCCTGCGCCAGATCAGCGCTGGCTCCTTCACGGCCGCGACGCCCGTCCATGTGGGCTACTACCTGGTGATGACCGCCGTCGGCATGCTGCTCACCACTGTCCGCCTGCGCCAGCTCTTCCTGAAGTAGCCGCCAAACCGGCTAGCGAAGTATCCCCCAACTAGGTAGCGCCAAGTGTCGTTTTGGGGGTTCAAAACGACACTTGGCGCTACCTAGTTGGGAATGTTCGCCGGGGGTGGAAGGAGGCGGGAGCATGCCTAGGGGTTTGAGAGAATGGGTGCATGCAATCTCTGGGCAGCTCCAAGTCATCCTCCAAACCCGCCAGGGGCGGATTCTCCATGTTCCGCATCAGCGGCCCGGGACTGATGGTCCTGGTCACAGCATTCATTGTGGCCGTAATCTTTGCGGCCAACCAGAACGACGTCGTGGGCTGGGTTGTGGCCGTCATTGCAGCCTTCTGGCTCGCGCTGGCCTGCTTTGTGGTGTTCAGCATCCAAAAGGCGGCCAAGAAGGCCGGCGCCAAGCTTAGCGAAGCCCAGAACGCCTTCACGTCCGCTGCAGGGCGCGGCCCGTACTCCGCGGCAGACCACGGCGGAACCAGGGTTGTTGCCGAGCGCAGCCAGGCTGAGGAGGTCCGCGACCTCAAGCTGGACCACTCGTTCAAGATTGTCCAGGTGCAGGTCCGCGTGGTGGAGGAGGAGCGCGCCAAGGGTGCCGCCGCCAACCAGGACACCATCCACAGGGCACTGGAAACCATTGAGATCACGGCCACCAACGCCAGGGACATGATCAAGTCCTCCGGCAGCAGTGGAGAGCCGGTCACCGGAACCATCATCGACTAGAGTGGAGCGGGTGAGCTCGGCATTGAACAAGGACCACCTTCGCATCGCATCCGTCAACGTCAACGGCCTCCGGGCTGCCTTCAAGAACGGCATGGCGGCGTGGCTCGAGCCCCGCGAAGTGGACATCCTCTGCCTGCAGGAAGTCCGCGCCCCGGACGCCATCGTGCGCCAGCTGCTGGGCGAAGGCTGGCACATCCTGCACGCCGAAGCTGAGGCCAAGGGCCGGGCCGGCGTCGCTATCGCATCGCGCGAGGAGCCACTGGAAACCCGCAACGGCATTGGTGACGACTACTTCGCCACGGCCGGGCGCTGGGTTGAGGCGGACTTCCGCCTGCGGGATGCGGCGGGGCAGCCTGTGCAGCTCACCGTTGCCAGCGCATACGTCCACTCCGGCGAGGTGGGCACGGCGAAGCAGGATGACAAATTCAGGTTCCTGGATGTCATGAGCACCCGGCTCCCGGAACTGGCCAAGCACAGCGACCACGCCCTGGTGGTGGGTGACCTCAACGTTGCGCACACGCCGCTGGACATCCGGAACTCAAAAGCCAACGTCAAGAAGGCGGGCCACCTGCCGGAAGAACGCGTTTACTTCGACAGGTTCTTCGGCGAGGAAATCGGCTGGCATGATGTGCACCGCAACCTGGCTGGACCGGTTGACGGGCCATACACCTGGTGGTCGCAGCGCGGCAAGGCCTTTGACAATGACACCGGCTGGCGCATCGATTACCACCTGGCCACCCCGGCGCTGGCTGCCTCCGCGATCTCTGCGGTGGTGGACCGTGCGGCGTCGTGGGATACCCGCTTCTCCGACCACGCCCCGCTGGTAGTGGATTACCAGCTCTAAGCCCCGAAGGTTTCCTCCCACATGACTACCCCAACTTCGCCAGCCGCAAAGAAGCGCATCCTCTCCGGAGCCAAGCCCACGGCCGATTCCCTGCACCTGGGCAACTACATCGGCGCCGTCCGCAACTGGGTGGACATGCAGGCTGAGTACGACGCCGTCTTCTTCATCCCGGACCTGCACGCCATCACCGTGGACTTCGACCCGGCTGAGCTGGCCAAGCGCACCCGGATCGTTGCCGCACAGTACATCGCAGCGGGCATTGATCCGGACAAGAGCATCTTCTTCGTCCAGTCCCACGTGCCCGAACATGCGCAGTTGGCCTGGGCATTGAACTGCATCACCGGTTTCGGCGAAGCCTCGCGCATGACCCAGTTCAAGGACAAGACCCAGAAGTCCGGCGCTGACGCCGCCACCTTGGGGCTTTTTGCCTACCCCACCCTCATGGCTGCGGACATCCTGCTGTACCAGACGGACCTGGTGCCGGTAGGGGAGGACCAGCGGCAGCACCTGGAGCTCACCCGGAACCTGGCCCAGCGCTTCAATACCCGCTTTGGTCCTACATTCACCGTCCCCGAGGCGACCATCGTCAAGGAAAGCGCCAAGATCTACGATCTGCAGAACCCCAGCGCCAAGATGTCGAAGACCGGGGAATCCCCCAACGGGGCCATCCAGCTCCTGGAGGACCCGAAGGTCGCGGCCAAGCGCATCAAATCGGCAGTGACGGATGCCGGAACGGAAATCCGGTTTGATACGGAGGAGAAGCCCGGCGTCTCCAACCTGCTCACTATTTACTCGTCCTTGACCGGAAAGACGGTGTCCGAGCTCGAAGCCGAGTACCAGGGCAAGATGTACGGCCATCTTAAGGTGGACCTTGCGGAGGTAGTGGTGGACTTCATTACGCCCCTGCGGAACCGCACCAACGAGCTGATGGCCGATCCGGCCGAGCTGGACCGCCTGCTCGCACACGGGGCCGAGCGCGCCCGTGAGATTGCCTCGGTGACCCTCGCCCGGGTATATGAGCGCATGGGTTTCCTTCCCTCCCTCAGCCTCGCCGGAGTCCACTAGCGCTATGTCGTCCAGCAAAGTCACCGCAAGGGAAGGCACCCGTTCCCGCCGGACGGCGGGGACAGCCGCCACCCCCCACGGAGACCCAGCAGATCGTCGCGTTGCGCCGCGCGGCCGCCCATCCCGCACGGAGGACATCAGCGTCGGCGTCATCCTGGGCTTTCCGGCCGAAATCGCGGCGGAGCTGCAGCGTTGGCGGGCTTCCTTCGGTGATCCCCTGGCGGACGTGGTTCCCGCCCACATCACCCTGGTGACCACTACCCCTACGAAGGATTGGGAGGCCACCCGCGAGCACGTGCGGGATGTGGCCCGCCGGCAGAGGCCCTTCACCGTCACCATCGCGGGAACGGGGACCTTCCGTCCGGTCTCCCCGGTGGTGTTCATCAACGTTGAGGACGGCTTCGAAGACTGCGTCGACCTGCACGAAAAGCTCCAGCAGGGTCCCCTGCACCGCGAGTTGCCGTTTGCTTACCACCCCCACGTCACTATCGCCCATGATGTGGCCCCGGAAAGCCTCGACGAAGCCGAAACGGTGCTGCGGAACTACAGTGCCACCTTCCCCGTGGTTAGCATGGGACTTTACGAGCACGATGCCAACGGCATCTGGCAGCTACGGGAAGAGCTGGAATTTGGGACCCAAACTGACAACGACGGCGGCACCTGACTCACGTCCCCCGTTGCGGCACCAGGCGAAATTGCCTGAACAGCAGCCCCTTCCCACCGACCACGCCCACCTGAAGCTCGCGGTCATCCAGAAACGGATGGAGTGGAACAAGGCACGGAGGGCCGGCAAGGGTCCCTTGGCCAGCCTGATGGCCATGGTCCAGTGGCTGCTGGCCCGCCTTAGCGCCCTTCGACCCATGCGCGCCTTCCGGCACTACACACTCCAGCACGGCCCGCTGATGAGCGCCGGCATCGGCTTCAACATGTTTTTCTCCATCACCGGCCTCCTCACCACCGGCTTCTCCATTGCTGGCCTGGTCCTGCGCGGACAGCCGGCGCTCCTGGACACGATCATTAGCAGCGTTGCCCAAAGCGCGCCGGGACTCTTGAAGCTAAACGGGGGCGATGGGCTGGTTGACCCCCAGGACCTGCTGAACCCGGACGGTCTTGGCTGGACCGCCCTGATCGGTGCCGTGGTCACAGTCATCACGTCCTTGGGCTGGATCGCCGGACTTCGGGACGGGCTGCGCGGTGTGCTGGAGTTGCCACCGCTGCTGGTCAATCCCATCCTCCTGAAGCTCCGGGATGCAGGCACCTTGCTGCTGCTTGGCGTGGCCCTGGTGATCAGTGCTGGAGCTTCCCTGGTGTTTGGAACCGCCGCCGGCTGGGTGTCCGACTTCCTGCGCCTCGATGACGCTGTTGCCGGTCCGCTGACCACATCGATCAAGGTTGCGGTCCCGCTGGTCCTGAACTGGGCTACCGCGCTCATCATGTTCCGGCTCGCGGGCGGCCTCAAACTGTCCCGCCGGTCCCTGCTTGAGGGCACCATCCTGGCGGCACTGGGCACCACCATATTGCAGATCTTCAGCACCGAGCTGCTGGCCGGGGCAGGGCGCAATCCCATCCTGGCGCCGTTCGCGATCATCATCGGACTGCTGATCTGGTTCAACCTGGTGAGCCAGGTTTACCTCGTCTCAGCCGGCTGGGCCGCCATCCGCGAAGCAGACCTGCACAGCCCCTCTACAGGCCATGACAAGGGCACGTGGGGCGCCCGCCAGGTGCAGCCAGGTAAGGTGCCCGTGCATCCTGATGCGGGCGTCCTGGCTACTGCCCGGCGTCGAGGTACTGGTCGGCCCAGGCAGCAATGATTCGCGCGGCCCTGGCCGCCTGGCCCTTGCCGGTCAGCAGGTGGTCGCTGCCTTCGAGCGACACGAAGTTTCTGGGGTGGCGGGCCGTCTGGAAGATCGTGCTGGCGTTTTCGATTCCCACGGTGTTGTCGGTGGGGGAGTGGAGCACCATCAGCGGTTTGTGAAGCTGTTTGATGCAGTCCGTGAGGTCGGCATTTTCCAGGTCCTCCACGAAGTGCTTGCGGATCTCCACCCTCTTCCCGCCAAGGTCCACTTCTGCGCTGCCTTCACTCAGGATCTTGTCCAGGGCCGCGTCGAAGACATGCGCCACGTGCTTCGGTGAGAATGGCGCACCCACGGTAGCGACGGCGTCGAGCTCTGGAATTTCCCGGGCCGCGGCCAGGACCGCGGCGCCCCCGAAGGAATGGCCCACCAACAGGGAAATCGGCTTCCCTTCGCTGCGCATGAACTCGGCCGCCCGAACAGTATCCGCCACTTTGTGGCTGAACGAGCCGGCGGACCACTCTCCTGCGGAGCCGCCCAGGCCAAGGTTGTCGAACCGGAGCATGCCGACTCCGCTGTCCGCCAGCGCCTTGCACATCCGGGACGCGGACGGGCTGTCCTTTCCCAGCGTGAAACCGTGCGAGAACACTCCCCAGCCCTTGACCGGCCCCTCCGGAACGTCGATGATTCCCGAGAGCATCTCGCCGGTGGAGCCTTCAAAGCTGACTTTTTCGGAGCGGGACATGGTTCACCTTTCAGATACAGCAACGCGGGGTCACTTCCGGCCCAAAAACCAAGGTTTATCGGGCGAGGAGTGACCCCGCGTTGCTCAGGTTCGGTAAAAACTAGATCTTGCGGGAGAGAATGGCCTGCTTGACCTCGGCAATTGCCTGCGTCACCTGGATGCCGCGCGGGCATGCCTCCGAGCAGTTGAAGGTGGTGCGGCAACGCCACACGCCTTCCTTGTCGTTGAGGATCTCCAGGCGCATGTCGCCCGCGTCATCACGTGAATCGAAGATGAAGCGGTGCGCGTTCACGATCGCCGCCGGGCCGAAGTACTGGCCGTCGGTCCAGAAGACCGGGCAGGAGGAGGTGCACGCAGCACACAGGATGCACTTGGTGGTGTCGTCAAAACGCTCACGGTCCTCGGCGGACTGCAGGCGTTCGCGGGTGGGCTCGTGCCCCTTGTTGATGAGGAACGGCATGACCTCGCGGTAGGACTGGAAGAACGGCTCCATGTCCACGATGAGGTCCTTTTCCACCGGCAGGCCCTTGATGGGCTCCACCGTGATGGGCTTGGACGTGTCCAGGTCCTTGAGGAGCGTCTTGCAGGCAAGGCGGTTCCGGCCGTTAATGCGCATGGCATCGGAGCCGCACACACCGTGGGCGCAGGAGCGGCGGAAGGAAAGCGTGCCGTCCGTTTCCCACTTGACCTTGTGCAGGGCGTCCAGGACACGGTCCGTGCCGTACATGGTCAGGTGGAAGTCGTCCCACGTGGCTTCCTCGGAGACCTCCGGGTTGTACCGGCGGACGCGCAGGTGCACATCGAACGTGGGGATCTCGCCGCCACCGCCGACGCCGGCAGGCAGTTCAATCTTTGAGGCTGGCTCAGCGATTTCAGCGGTCATCTTTAGTACTTCCTCACCATCGGCTCGTAGCGGGTAAAGACGACCGGCTTGGTGGCCAGGCGGATGCCGGCAATTGACTCAGCCGATCCGTCCGCCGGGGCGTGGTCATCCTTGTACGCCATGGAGTGCTTCATGAATTTCTCGTCGTTGCGGTCCGGGAAGTCCTCGCGGAAGTGTCCGCCGCGGGATTCCTCGCGGTAGAGGGCGGCCACGGTCATCACCTTGGCCAGTTCCAGCAGGAAGCCGAGTTCCACCGCCTCGAGCAGGTCAAGGTTGAAGCGCTTGCCCTTGTCCTGGACGTTGATCCGCTTGTACCGCTCCTCGAAGGAAGCGATGTCGCGGAGGACCTGGTTCAGCGTCTCCGCAGTGCGGAACACCTGCATGTTGGCGTCCATGGTGTCCTGGAGTTCCTTGCGGATCACGGCCACCTTCTCGTCTCCGCTGCCGTTGCGCGCAATGTCCAGCAGTTCGGTGGTGTACGCCAGCGGGTTTTCCGGCAGTTCCACGAAGTCGGCCGTCTTGGCGTATTCTGCCGCGGCGATGCCGGCACGCTTGCCGAACACGTTGATGTCCAGCAGCGAGTTGGTGCCAAGGCGGTTGGAGCCGTGAACGGACACGCACGCAACCTCGCCGGCTGCGTACAGGCCGGGGACCACGGTGTCATTGTCCTGCAGGACCTCGGTGGTGATGTTGGTGGGGATGCCGCCCATGGCGTAATGCGCGGTGGGGAACACCGGGACGGGCTCCGTGTACGGCTCTACACCCAGGTACGTGCGGGCGAACTCGGTGATGTCCGGGAGCTTGGCATCGATGTGCGCGGGCTCCAGGTGGGTCAGGTCCAGGAGGACGTAGTCCTTGTTCGGTCCACAGCCGCGGCCTTCGCGGACCTCGTTGGCCATGGAGCGCGCAACGATGTCGCGGGGCGCCAGGTCCTTGATGGTGGGGGCGTAACGCTCCATGAAGCGCTCACCCTCGGAGTTGCGCAGGATGGCACCCTCACCGCGGGCGGCCTCGGAAAGGAGGATGCCCAGGCCGGCAAGGCCGGTCGGGTGGAACTGGAAGAATTCCATGTCCTCCAGGGGGATGCCGCGGCGGAAGGCGATGCCCATGCCGTCGCCGGTAAGGGTGTGCGCGTTGGAAGTGGTCTTGAAGACCTTGCCGGCGCCGCCGGAGGCGAACACCACGGACTTGGCCTGGAAGACGTGCAGTTCGCCCGAGGCGAGGTCGTAGGAGACGACGCCGGCAACGCGCTTCTGCTTGTAGGGGGTACCGTCCGCGCGGACAGCGTCCTCTTCGACAGTCAGCAGGTCCAGGACGTAGTACTCGTTGTAGAACTCAACGTTGTGCTTGACGCAGTTCTGGTACAGGGTCTGCAGGATCATGTGGCCGGTGCGGTCCGCGGCGTAGCAGGCGCGGCGGACGGGTGCCTTGCCGTGGTCGCGGGTGTGCCCGCCGAACCGGCGCTGGTCAATCCGGCCTTCGGGCGTGCGGTTGAACGGCAGGCCCATCTTTTCAAGGTCAAGCACGGCGTCGATGGCCTCCTTGGCCATGACCTCAGCGGCGTCCTGGTCAACCAGGTAGTCGCCGCCCTTAATGGTGTCGAACGTGTGCCACTCCCAGTTGTCTTCCTCGACATTGGCAAGGGCCGCACACATGCCACCCTGCGCCGCACCGGTGTGCGAGCGGGTGGGGTAGAGCTTGGTCAGTACTGCTGTGCGCGCGCGCTGACCGGATTCGATCGCGGCGCGCATGCCAGCGCCACCGGCACCGACGATGACGACGTCGTACTTATGGACCTGCATACCAGACGCTCTTTCTCTCAAAATTCGCAATAAAACAACGGGCGGGCGTTGCCTGCGCCGCAAAACAGGGCCCGCGGTTGTACCCGCGGGCCCGGGGTGGTGCCGGTGCTAGGCAGGGCAGAATCCGCCGGGCAGGGGCACGCCGTCGACGACGGGGCAAGGGTTGAAGGTGAAAATCACCAGGGTGCCCAGGACGATGATGACGACGGTGGCCGAGTAGAGGACCGTCTTCAGCCAGCGGCGGGTTGAGTCCTTTTCGGCGTAGTCGTTAATGATGGTGCGGACGCCGTTGGTTCCGTGCAGCATGGCCAGCCACAGCATGGCGAGGTCCCAGAACTGCCAGAACGGGTCGGCCCACTTGCCGGCCACGAATCCGAAATCGATGGCGTGGATGCCCTCGCCCACCAGGAGGTTTACGAAGAGGTGCCCGAAAATCAGGACTACAAGGACCACGCCGGAGAGCCGCATGAAGAGCCATGCGATCATCTCGAAGTTGCCCTTGCTCCCGCCGTGGCGGCGGTATTGCGGGGCGATCCGCCCGCTCATGTTTTGTCCACTGCTGTTTCGTCCACTGCGTGGGCTTTCGATGGTTGCACTCATGGCTTAGTGACCTCCGAGGGCGAGGGAGAGGTGGCGGATGGAGAAAGCGACCATGGTGACAAGCCAGAGGGCCAGGACCGCCCACAGCATCTGCCGCTGGTACTTGGCGCCCTTCTTCCAGAAGTCAACCGCAATGATCCGCAGGCCGTTGAAGGCGTGGAAGACAATGGCGGCAACAAGGCCCGTTTCGCCCAGGGCCATGAGGGGGTTCTTGTAGGCACCGATCACGGTGGTGTAGGCCTCGGGAGACACGCGCACCAAGGAGGTGTCCAAAACGTGAACCAACAAGAAGAAAAAGATCACTACACCGGTAATACGGTGTCCTACCCAAGACCACATGCCTTCACGGCCGCGGTACAAGGTGCCAGCTGGTTTTGTCGGCACTGATAAACCTCCCTGCAACACAGCGGCGCTGGCATGAGATCCACGCGGGGGGAACGCCTGCTGCGAGAGCACTCGTAGCTCAGGCCTAAATCTAGGCTTCGCTGACAGCTTATTCAATTTAGGAGTTCCTTGGTGACCAGCAGCGGCGCGGATCCCACGAAATTTTGAGACAAAGGACACACTCGCCGCGGCCAGTGCCGGGCATGGCTGCCAGACTGCCGTCCCGCAGGGGCCTGAACCGCTTAAGGGAGGGCGCAGTGACCGTTCCGCTAAAGTAGGCGTTGATGAGTACAGACAAAGTGACAAGCCCGGCATCACCCCTTGACCGCTTCATCGCGGTGATCCCGGCCGGCGGCGTGGGGACCCGCCTCTGGCCCCTGTCACGCGCCGCAGCTCCCAAGTTCCTGCACGACCTCACCGGCTCGGGCAGCACGCTGTTGCGTGCCACCTATGACCGGCTGCACCCGCTTGCCGGAAGCAAGGTGCTGGTGGTCACCGGCAAGGCCCACCGGGATGCGGTGTGCCGGCAGCTTCCGGAGCTCGAGGATTCGGATCTCGTCCTCGAGTCCGAGCCAAAGGATTCCGCGGCAGCAATCGGCCTTGCCGCCGCGATCCTGCATGAGCGCGACCCCGACACGATCATGGGTTCCTTCGCTGCGGACCAGGTGATCAGCCCGGACCACCTCTTCCAGGAGGCGGTCCGCGAGGCAATCCACACGGCGGCTGCCGGCAAGATCGTGACCATCGGCATCAAGCCCACCCACCCGTCCACGGGATTCGGCTACATCCGCTCCGGCCAGGCCCTTCACATCGAAGGCGCTCCGAGCGCCCAGGACGTGGTGGAGTTCGTCGAGAAGCCGGACGAACAGGTGGCCCAGCAGTACGTGGACAGCGGCAACTACGTATGGAACGCGGGCATGTTCGTGGCGCCCGTGGCGCTGCTGCTCAAGCACCTGGAAGCCAACCAGCCCGAACTGTTCGGCGGCCTGCAGGAAATCGCACGGGCCTGGGATACCCCTGAGCGGGACGAGGTCACCGCCCGCGTCTGGCCCACCTTGCCGAAGATCGCCATTGACTACGCGGTGGCCGAGCCTGCCGCCGAAGCCGGAGACGTCGCCGTCGTGCCTGGTTCCTTCCGCTGGGACGACGTCGGCGACTTCGCCTCCGTGGGCCGGCTCAACAGTGCCAAGGAAGTTGACGACGTAACGGTGCTGGGGGAAGGTGCGCGCGTCTTCACCGAAAACTCCAGCGGTGTGGTGGTCACCGACACCAAGCGCGTGATCGCCCTGATCGGGATCCAGGACGTGGTCATCGTGGACACGCCGGACGCGCTGCTGGTAACCACCATGGCCAATTCCCAGCGGGTCAAGGCTGCCGTCGACGCCCTCAAGGCGAGCGGGGATACCGACGTCCTCTGATGTAACGCGGCGACCGTGATGGCCGCTAATGCCGACACCCTCGCTAGAGTGAACCAGTGCGCAATTACACTACTGAAGCCGAGCCCACCGCCCTGGTGGCTCCGTGGCTCGAGCCGCTCCTGCCGGAACTGATCGACTTCCGCAGGGACCTGCACGCACACCCGGAACTCTCCTTCAAGGAATTCCGCACCACGGACAAGCTCGCTGAGCGGCTTGAAGCTGCGGGCCTCACGCCGCGCCGCCTGGAGGGCACCGGCCTCACGGTGGATGTGGGGGAGGGACCCATTGCCACTGCACTGCGCGGCGACATCGATGCCCTGCCCATCATCGAGGAGACCGGCCTGCCGTTCGCTTCGAAGAACCACGGCGTGACCCACGCCTGCGGCCACGATGTCCACACCACCACCATGCTGGGCATCGCCCTGGTGCTGCACCGGATGCACCAGGACGAGCCGCTCGGCGCCACCGTCCGCATCATCTTCCAGCCGGCTGAGGAAACCATGCCCGGCGGGGCCCACGCCTGCATTGAACAGGGCGTCCTGGACGGCGTGCCGAGGATCCTGGCTCTGCACTGTGACCCCCGGATCGACGTGGGCAAGATCGGGACGCGCATCGGCGCCATCACGTCAGCGTCCGACACCATCCGCATTGAACTGTCCGGCCGTGGCGGACACACGTCCCGCCCGCACCTGACCGAGGAACTCGTGTTCGCCCTGGCCCAGATTGCGGTCAACGTTCCCGCCGTCCTCTCTCGCCGGGTGGATGTCCGTAGCGGGGTGTCCGTGGTGTGGGGGCAGATCTCCGCGGGTTCGGCACCCAACGCGATTCCCGGCACCGGCTACATGGCGGGCACTATGCGGTGCCTGGACCGGGACGCCTGGCACGAGGCCGGCGAACTCCTGGACGAGGTGGTCCACCAGGTGGCCGCGCCCTATGGCGTGGACGTGCGGCTGGAGCACACCAGGGGAGTGCCGCCGGTAGTGAACTCGGAGCACGAGACGGCCATCATCGAAGCGGCGGCACGCGCCGAAATCGGGGAAAGCGCCGTGGTCCTGACCCCGCAGTCCATGGGCGGCGAGGACTTCGCCTGGTTCCTTGCCGAACTCCCCGGAGCCATGATGCGCCTGGGGACCAAGACTCCCGGCGGCGAGGAATACGACCTGCACCGCGGGGATTACATCGTGGACGAGCGGGCCCTCGGGCTGGGCATCCGCGTTCTCACTGCAGCGGCGCTGCGCACCATCCGCGACCTGTAATCCGGAGGCGGCAGCCGCCGTCGTACTTTCCCGGCACGCAGGGCAACCGCCTGCCCTGGCACAAGTAAGTTGTGCACAACTTAGTTGTGCCCTATCGTTGGACTCATGACTGATGCCCCCCGGCTGGACCGCCAGGTTTGTTTTGCGCTCTATTCGGCCTCCCGGGCCGCAACCGCCGTTTACCGCCCGGTCCTCGAGGAGCTGGGACTGACCTATCCGCAGTACCTGGTGATGCTGGTGCTGTGGGAAAACGAGCCGCGTGGCGTGAAGGAGATCGGCGAGGAGCTCGGGCTGGACTCGGGCACCCTTTCGCCGCTGCTGAAGCGGCTGGAAGCCCTGGGGCTGGTTGAGCGCCGCCGCTCGGGCGAGGATGAGCGGCGCGTGGCCATCCATCTCACCTCCGCCGGGCGGGAGCTAAGCGCCAAAGCGGGCGCCATCCCGCAGCGTCTCGCCCAGGCCGCGGGGCTTACCGCCGCGGAACTGGATCAGCTGCGCAGCACGCTGGGCCGGCTGACGGACGCCCTTCACAAGGCGCACTGACAGCCCGGTCAAAAGAACTTATTCAACCCCTACAGGACGGATACCACCCGTGAAATCTCTTTACACTGCCGAGGCGCTTGCCTCGGGTGAAGGCCGCGACGGCACCGCGCGCACCAGCGATGGCAAGCTCGAGGTCAGCCTCGCCAGCCCCGTGGAGCTCGGCGGAACGGGTCAGGGCACCAATCCGGAGCAGCTCTTCGCCGCCGGCTACGCCGCATGCTTCCACTCGGCACTCCGGCTGGTGGGCCGCAAGGAACGCGCCGACCTGACGGATTCCGCAGTCGCCGCCAAGGTGCACCTGGGCCAGCTGGACGGCGCCGGTTTCGGACTCGCTGCTGAACTGGAGGTGGCGCTCCCTGCCCTTGACCTGGCGGCGGCCGAGGCGCTTGTGGCCAAGGCGCACGAAATCTGCCCCTACTCCAACGCCACCCGCGGCAACATCAGTGTGGACATCAGGGTCCTGGAGTTCGCCGCATGAGCGCCGGAACCCTGCCCGCCAGCACCCGCGAAATCCAGCTGGCCTCCCGCCCGGTGGGCCGGCCCGCGCCGGAGAATTTCCGACTGGCTGAATCCCGGCTGCCCGAACTCCGTGACGGCGAGGTCCTGGTGCGGAACCTCTTCATGTCCGTGGACCCCTACATGCGGGGGCGCATGAATGACGTGAAGTCCTATTCAGCGCCGTTCGCCCTGGATGAAGCGCTCGACGGCGGCGCGGTGGGTGAGGTGGTCGCGTCCCGTTCCAATGAGCGCAAGGAGGGGGACGTCGTCGTGCATTCCCTCGGCTGGCGGGACTACGCGGTGGTAGATGCGGCAGCCACGAAAACTGCCCGCACGGACCTGGCGCCTGCGTCAGCGTTCCTCGGCGCACTGGGCATGACCGGCCTGACCGCCTACGCCGGGCTGCTCAAGGTCGCCCAATTCGCTCCGGGAGACGCCGTCTTCGTCTCCGGCGCCGCAGGGGCAGTCGGTTCGCTCGTAGGCCAGATCGCAAAGGCAATGGGCGCTTCCCGCGTCATCGGCTCGGCAGGTTCCCCGGCCAAGGTGGCACGGCTCCTGGAGTTGGGCTTCGACGCCGCCTTCGACTACCACGACGGGCCCGTACGCGGCCAACTGGAGCAGGCCGCCGGCCCCGGCGGCATTGATGTCTACTTCGACAACGTGGGCGGAGAGCACCTGGAGGCGGCACTGGCCGTCCTCAACGTGGGCGGGCGGGTGGCGCTGTGCGGGGCCATAGCCCAGTACAACTCCACCGAACCAACGCCTGCGCCCCGCAACCTGATGCTTGCAATCGGCAAGCAGCTCACGCTCAGGGGGTTCCTGGTGGGCGGCCAGCGGCAACACGCCGCGGAGTTCGCCGGGAAGATGGCGGGCTGGCTGGCCGACGGCACCGTCCGATATGACGAGACGATCGTGGACGGGCTGGAGAACGCCCCGCAGGCGTTCATGGACCTCCTGGACGGGGCGAACACCGGAAAGATGCTGGTCCGCCTTTAGCCGGCCGCCGCTTACGGCGGCCGTCATCAAGCGGCAGGGGCGCCGCTACCCGGTGGCGCCCCCTACTGGTTGGTAACAACTTGTAAACAATCTTCGGGATACCCTGCGGCTGTGCTACAGGACGTGGCGCGGGCCACTAAAGTGGGTGCCATCAGTGCGCTCCGGCGCAGTGCTGCGTGCCCTCAGTGACAACAGAATTTCAGTGCAGAAACGGACACTCATTGAATTCGAGCCGTAGCGCCACTCTCTTCATCCTGGAGGAAAATTGAAGAAATCACTGCGTGCAAGTTTCAAGCGCGGTTCAATGGCCGGCGTGGCTACGCTCGGTGCTTCGGCGCTCGTGCTGACCGCCTGTGGCGCAGCCCCCGAAGCCGGAAGCACCCCAACTGCAGGAGCCAGCGACTACACCGGCTGCATCGTTTCCGACTCCGGCGGGTTCGATGACCAGTCCTTCAACCAATCCTCCTACGAGGGCCTCAAGAAGGCCGAGAAGGACCTGGGCATCAAAGTCAACCAGGTGGAGTCGAAGACCAACAACGACTTCGAACCCAACCTCAGGGCGATGGTCACGGCCGGCTGCGACCTCACCGTCACCGTAGGCTTCCTGCTCGGCGATGCCACCAAGACGCACGCTACCGCCAATCCGGACAGCCACTTCGCCATCGTCGACTTTGGCTACGCAACGCCGATCAGCAACGTCAAGCCGATCATCTACGACACCGCCCAGGCTGCCTTCCTCGCCGGCTACCTCGCCGCGGGAACCACCAAGACCGGAACAGTTGCCACCTTCGGCGGCATCAAGCTCCCCACCGTCACCATCTTCATGGACGGCTATGCGGACGGCGTGAAGTACTACAACGAGAAGAAGGGCAAGGACGTCAAGCTCCTTGGCTGGAACAAGGAAGCCCAGGACGGCAGCTTCACCGGCGACTTCGAGAAACAGGACGTCGGAAAGCAGCTCACCCAGAACTTCCTGGACCAGGGCGCGGACATCGTGATGCCCGTGGCCGGTCCGGTGGGCAAGGGCGCAGGCTCCGCGCTGAAGGAAGCCAAGGCCGCCGGCAAGGACGTCAAGCTCATCTGGGTTGACTCCGATGGCTACCTCACCGCTCCTGACTACAAGGACATCATGCTCTCCTCGGTCATGAAGCAGATGGGCGACGCCGTTGAGGCAGTCGTCAAGGAGGACAAGGAAGGCAAGTTCAGCAACACGCCGTACGTTGGCACCCTGGCCAACGAGGGCGTTCAGCTGGCCCCGTTCCACGACCTCGACTCCCAGGTCCCCGCCGAACTGAAGTCCGAACTGGACCAGATCAAGAAGGACATCATCGACGGGAAACTGAAGGTCGAGTCCGCGGCAAGCCCCAAGGCCTGACCCCGCCTGAGCGCCACCCCCGGCCGGTTACCGACTGGCCGGGCGGTGGCGCTTTTTTGCTGGCTGCCCCTACCCGGCCGCAGCCTGCCTTTCCCATGACTGCACCCACTAGGCTTGGTGCTGCAGCCACATATCCCGTCCGGTTGATCACTGGACGCTTCGAGATTGGTCAGAGTTTTGAAACTTGAACTCAGAGGGATCACTAAACGCTTTGGCACCCTGGTGGCGAACGACCACATCAACGTGGTGGTGGAATCCGGGCAGATCCACTGCCTGCTGGGTGAGAACGGGGCCGGAAAATCCACCCTCATGAATGTTCTGTACGGGCTCTACGAGCCGTCGGAGGGCGAGATCCTCGTTGACGGCAAGCCTGTTTCCTTCCGTGGACCGGGAGACGCCATGGCGGCGGGGATCGGGATGGTGCACCAGCACTTCATGCTGGTTCCCGTCTTCACCGTCGCCGAGAACGTGGCGTTGGGCGCCGAGCCCACCAAGGCCGCCGGCTTCCTCAACCTGGACGAAACGCGCCGCCGGATCAAGGAGATCTCGGACCAGTACGGCTTCGACGTGGACCCGGACGCACTGGTGGAGGACCTGCCGGTGGGCGTCCAGCAGCGCGTGGAGATCATCAAGGCGTTGGTGCGCAATGCCAGGGTCCTCATCCTGGACGAACCCACTGCCGTCCTGACCCCGCAGGAAACGGACGAACTGCTGGACATCATGCGCCAGCTCAAGTCCGGCGGAACGTCCATTGTCTTCATTTCCCACAAGCTGCGGGAAGTGAAAGCAGTCTCGGACACTATTACGGTAATCCGCCGCGGCAAGGTGGTGGGGACGGCTGACCCTGCGGCATCCACTACCGAACTGGCATCCATGATGGTGGGCCGTGCCGTCAACCTCAAACTGGATAAAGCCCCGGCCCGGCCGAAGGAAAAGACGTTCGAGGTCCGGGACCTCACCGTCATCGCTCCCAACGGCCAGCACGTCGTGGACGGCCTGAGTTTTGAAATAGCCAGGGGCGAGATCCTTGCAATTGCGGGCGTCCAGGGGAATGGCCAAACCGAGCTGACGGAGGCGATCCTCGGCCTGCAGGACCGGGTACACGGTTCCATCCTGCTGGATGGGCGGGAGCTCGTGGGCCGCAGCGTCAAGGAGGTGCTGAACGCAGGAGTGGGCTTCGTGCCCGAGGACCGCTCCGTTGACGGCCTTATCGGCACTTTCTCCATTGCCGAGAACCTGATCCTGGACCGGTACGATCAGGCCCCCTTTGCAAAGGGCATCAGCATGAGCCCTGCCAAGGTGCTGGAAAACGCCACTACCCGGATCGAAGAGTTTGATGTCCGGACCCCTTCAGGAGCCCTTGCCGCCGGAACGCTTTCCGGCGGCAACCAGCAGAAAGTGGTGATGGCCCGCGAGCTGTCCCGTCCGCTGCGCCTGTTCATCGCCTCCCAGCCCACCCGCGGCGTTGACGTGGGATCCATCGAATTCCTTCACAAGCGGATTGTGGCTGAACGGGACCAGGGCACTCCCGTCATGATCGTCTCCACCGAACTTGACGAGGTGATGGAACTGGCCGACAGGATCGCCGTGCTCTACAAGGGCAAATTGGTGGGCGTGGTTCCGGCAGGAACCAGCCGCGACGTCCTGGGCCTCATGATGGCGGGCATCCCGCCGGAGGAACATACGGCCCCAACGGGCAGTGATCAGGGCCCCGCCACCACGGCTTCCGTATCCGACGCCGAAGGAGGCGACCATGTCTGACACGCATCCCCCCAAGCACGCGGCCGGCGAGCCTGGCCCTGAAGCGCAGGAGCCCGCTGCCCCGGAGGACCGGACGGCCGCCGTCGTCGCGGTTGATACCGCAGGCGGGGTCATGGAACCGTCCGCCGTTCCGGCCACCGCCCAAAGCGGGAAGATCCCCGGCGGGCCCGACACCCTGCTCCGCAAGATCTTCACCGGCAGCGGCATGGTCTCCGTCCTGGCGGTCCTGCTTGCCCTCATCATCGGCGGGCTGCTGATCGCCAGCACCGACAAGCAGGTGGCCACCACCTCCACGTACTTCTTCGCCCGGCCCACCGACTTCCTGTCCGCCGTCTGGAACGCAGCCACGCGTTCCTATGTAGCCCTGTTCCAAGGCTCGGTCTTCAACCCCCGAGGCAACAGCGTTGCCGCCCAGTTCGCGCCGTTCATGGAGACCCTCACCATCGCCACCCCTCTCATCACGGCCGGCCTGGGCGTAGCACTGGCCTTCCGCGCGGGGCTGTTCAACATTGGCGCCCAGGGCCAGATCATCGTGGCCGGCATCCTGGCCGCCTGGGTGGGTTTCGCGCTCGACCTTCCCGTGGGCCTGCACCTGCTCCTGGTCTTGGTGGCCGGCATTATCGGCGGTGCCTTCTGGGGCGGACTCGTCGGACTCCTCAAGGCCCGCACGGGGGCCCACGAAGTCATCCTGACCATCATGTTCAACTACATCGCGCTGTACTTCCTGCGGTACCTGCTGAACACCCCGGCGTTCCAGCGGCCGGGGGAGTCGAACCCCATCTCGCCCATCCTGGACCCCACGGCTGTCTACCCGCAGATCTTCGGCACCCAGTACCGGCTCCACCTCGGCTTCCTCCTGGCCATAGCCACCACTGTCCTGGTCTGGTGGCTCCTGAACCGCTCCACCGTGGGCTTCGAATTCCGCGCAGTAGGCGCGAACCCCAAGGCGGCGCAGACGGCGGGCATCAACGTGTCCCGCTCCACCATCCTGGTGATGGCCCTCGCCGGAGGGCTGGCGGGCATGTCCGGCGTCGCCCAGGTGGCCGGCACCGAGAAGGTCCTCACCGACGGCGTTGCCGCCACCTATGGCTTCGACGCCATCACCGTGGCCCTGCTGGGGCGTTCGACGCCGTGGGGCACCTTCGCGGCCGGCCTGCTGTTCGGCGCCTTCCGGGCCGGGGCGGTCCAGATGCAGATCCAGACCGGCACGCCCATCGACATCGTCCTGGTGGTCCAGTCCCTGATCGTGCTCTTCATCGCGGCACCGCCACTCGTCAGGGCGGTGTTCGGCCTCAATCCCAGGCGCAGGAAACCGGCCAAAGCCGGCAAGTCCCGTAAGGCAGCAACCACCGGAGGTGCAGCATGAGCACAACAGTTTCCTCGCCTCGCTCCGGAAAACCGCAGCCGGAGGATGCCTCAACGAAGGCAGGCTCCGCCGTCTCCACCAAACCCGTCAGCTGGCGGACGCCGGCGATGCTTACGGCTTTCGGCCTGATCGCATTGGTGTTCTTTGGCCTGATGGCCCCTAACCAGACTGCCAGCTTTGGCATTTCCACGGGGGAAGACTTCTTCCAGCTGCCGGCCCTGGCGGTCAACGCGGCCGCCGGCGGCATTGTGCTGTCCATCCTCCTGCTGGGCCTCGCTGCCTATGCGGTGTACCTCAAGACCAAGGGCATGCCGGCCCCGGGCTGGCTGACGGTGACCTTCATCGTCCTGTTCACGGCCGCGTTCCTCATCTGGGTGGTGGGCGGCGCCCGGACCCCGAACATTTCGCTGGCCGGCCTCATCGCCGGCTCCGTGACCCTCGCCGTTCCGCTGGTATTCGGATCACTGTCCGGCGTCCTCTGCGAGCGGGTGGGCGTGGTGAACATCGCCATTGAGGGCCAACTGCTCGGCGGTGCGTTCACCGCCGCCATTGTGGCCAGCATGACGCAGAACCCCTTCATCGGCCTGCTGGCTGCCGCCGTGGCCGGTGCCGTGGTGTCCATGGTCCTGGCTCTTTTCAGCATCAAGTACCTGGTGAACCAGATCATCGTCGGCGTGGTCCTGAATGTGCTCGTTTCGGGCCTGACCGGGTTTCTGTTCAGCACGGTGATGCAGGCCAACAAGGCGCAGTTCAACTCGCCGCCGGGGCTGGACATCATCGAAATCCCCGTCCTTTCCAGCATCCCCGTCATCGGCCCCATTCTCTTCCGGCAGTCACTGGTGGGCTACCTCATGTACGTCGCCGTCCTGGTGGTCTGGGTGGGCCTGTTCAAGACGCGCTGGGGCCTGCGGGTGCGCGCCGTGGGCGAACACCCGCAGGCCGCCGACACCCTGGGCATCAACGTGAATGCCACCCGGTTCTGGAACGTCACCCTTGGCGGTGCCGTGGCAGGCATCGGCGGTTCCTTCTTCACCCTGGTGGCCATCGACAGCTTTACCAAAGAGATCTCCGGCGGCCGCGGCTTCATCGCCCTGGCAGCCCTGATCTTTGGCCGGTGGAACCCGATCGGAGCGTTCTTCGCAGCGCTCCTGTTCGGGTTCGCGGACAACCTCCAGAGCATCGTCACGATCATCGGCACGCCGGTTCCAAGCCAGTTCATGGCCATGCTCCCTTACCTGGTCACGGTCCTTGCGGTGGCCGGTCTGGTGGGCAAATCCCGGGGACCGGCGGCCAGCGGCATCCCCTATGTCAAGGGCTGACGTCGTGGACGGCACTGCGGGCGCACCAAGGCCGGTTGACTGGGCTGCGCTGGAGGCATCCGCCGTCGCCGCCATGCGCCACGCCTACGTTCCCTATTCGAAATTCCCGGTGGGAGCGGCGGCACTGACCGACGACGGACGCATCGTCAGTGGCTGCAATGTAGAAAACGCCAGCTACGGCCTTACCCTCTGCGCCGAGTGCGCGCTGGTGGGCAACCTGCACATGACCGGCGGCGGGCTGCTCCGGGCGTTCTACTGCGTGGACGGCAGCGGCAACATCCTCATGCCGTGCGGACGCTGCCGCCAGCTGCTGTACGAATTCCGCGCCCCGGATATGGAGCTCATGACTACCCAAGGCATCAAGTCCATGGACCAGGTGTTGCCTGACGCCTTCGGTCCCGAACACCTGAAGGAAACACAGTGACTCATAAGGTGACAGAGACCCGCGCAGTGGACAACACTGCGGAACCCTTCGACGCCGTCGACATCATCCGCGTGAAGCGGGACAAGGGCACGCTCAGCCCGGAACAGATCGACTGGACCATTGATGCCTACACCCGCGGCGCCATCGCGGACGAGCAGATGGCAGCCCTGAACATGGCCATCCTGCTCAACGGCATGGACCGCACCGAGATCGCCCGGTGGACCGCTGCGATGATCGCGTCCGGTGAACGGATGGACTTCTCCAGCCTCCGCCGGCCTGACGGCGGCCTGAAGTACACGTCGGACAAGCATTCCACGGGCGGCGTGGGGGACAAGATCACCCTGCCGCTCGCGCCATTGGTTGCGGTTTTCGGGGTCGCCGTACCGCAGCTCTCCGGCCGGGGCCTTGGCCACACCGGCGGCACCCTGGACAAGCTTGAATCCATCCCTGGCTGGCGTGCCTCCCTCAGCAATGAGGAAATCCTGGCCCAGCTCCAGGACGTGGGCGCCGTGATCTGCGCCGCCGGCGCCGGCCTGGCTCCTGCGGACAGGAAACTGTATGCACTGCGGGACGTCACCGGCACGGTTGAAGCCATTCCCTTGATTGCCTCCTCCATCATGAGCAAGAAAATCGCGGAAGGGACCGGCTCCCTGGTCCTGGACGTCAAGGTGGGCAGTGGCGCCTTCATGAAGGATGAGGCCAATGCCCGGGAGCTTGCCGAGACCATGGTGGCGCTGGGCAAGGACGCGGGAGTGAACACCGTGGCGCTGCTCACCAACATGAATACTCCGCTGGGACTGACCGCGGGCAACGCCATCGAGGTCGAAGAATCCGTGGAGGTGCTTGCCGGCGGCGGCCCGGAGGATGTGGTGGAGCTGACCGTCAGGCTCGCCGAGGAAATGCTGGCCTCTGCGGGAGTGAACGACGCCGATCCGGCCGCCGCCCTCAGGGACGGCCGTGCCATGGATGTCTGGAACCGCATGATCGCGGCCCAGGGCGGCGATCCGCGGGCCAAACTCCCGGCGGCCCGGGAATCCGAGGTGGTCTACGCCCCGGCGGACGGGGTGCTCGTGGAACTTGATGCCCTCGCCGTCGGTGTTGCGGCGTGGCGCCTGGGTGCCGGCCGTGCCCGCAAGGAGGACGCCGTGCAGGCTGGCGCCGGGGTCCGCATGCACGCCAAGCCCGGCGCCGTGGTCCGGGCCGGCGAGCCCCTGATGACGCTGCTCACGGACACCCCCGAACGGTTCGCGCGGGCCAGGGAAGCCCTGGAGCACGCAGTGGTCATTGCGCCCGAGGGATCGCGGCCGGCGCAGCGGCTGATCATCGACCGAATAGCATAGGGATCCATGCAGGCCATCAATGACTTCATCCTCGCCGCGGCCGGGCAGCCTTGGGTGCTGGTCCTGGTGCTGGCCTGCTGCGTCATTGACGGCTTCTTTCCGCCCATCCCCAGCGAATCGGTGGTGGTGGGCCTCGCCGCCGTTGCCGCCACCGCGGACGTTCCCAACCCCTGGGTCCTGATGCTGGTGGCGGCGCTGGGGGCATTTACGGGGGACAACATCGCCTACCTGATCGGCCGCAAGGTGGGCACCACGAGGTGGGGCTGGATGCGTAACCCCCGGATGCAGAGCGCGTTCCGGTGGGCGGGCAGGGAACTGCGGAAGCGTCCGGCCTCGCTCATCCTCGTGGCGAGGTTCGTGCCAATTGGGAGGGTGGCAGTGAACCTGACAGCTGGCTTCACGCATTATCCCCACCTGCGTTTCATCGGCCTCACCGTTCTTTCTGCGACTCTCTGGGCCGGGTACTCCGTGGGGATCGGGCTGTTTTTCGGGCAGTGGTTCGAGGACAACCACCTTCTGGGCGCGGCCATCGCCATCATCTGCGCCGTGGCGCTGGGGATCATGGTGGACCTGGGCATCAACCGCCTCCGTCGCCGTCCCCCGATGGTGGAGCGGATGAAGGAACCGGAAGCGTAGTTGAAGCGTTGTTCCGTAAAGGCCAGGGCGTAGCGAATCGCGCCTTGGACATGGGACACTTAGGAACGATTTCCGCTTTGGCTGCGGCCCCTTACGGCTACGCCATTTTGCATAGGAGCAAGACCCGCGTGGAGTTTATTAATGAGGCCGTGCTCCAT
This sequence comes from Arthrobacter sp. AB6, assembly GCF_031844545.1. NCBI lineage: Bacteria > Bacillati > Actinomycetota > Actinomycetes > Micrococcales > Micrococcaceae > Arthrobacter > Arthrobacter sp. AB6. The sequence continues at coordinate 12,178 of NZ_JAUZVL010000028.1, read as the reverse complement.
GCAGCTGGTCAATGGTGGATTTACCCGATACTGCTCGTGTTCTTCTTCGTCGACGGTTTCGCGATGGTGGTCCCCAGCGAGACCCTCATCGTGGCACTGGCGGCCTTTTCCCGGCACAGCGGAGAGCCCAATCTTTGGATCCTCGGCCTGACAGCCCTGATCGGGGCCATCGCCGGGGACAACATGGCATTTATGCTCGGCCGGCGGATCGGCCTGGACCGGTGGAAGTGGATGCGGCGCCCCAAGGTCCAGAAAGCCTTCGGCTGGGCGCGCTACGAGCTGCAAAAGCGCGGCGCCGTGCTGATCTTCACTGCCCGCTACATCCCGTGGGGCCGGGTCGCCGTCAACTACGTGGCCGGCAGCACGGGCTTCGCCCACCGCCGCTTCTTCCTGTTGGATGCCTTCGCCTGCATCACGTGGGTGGGCTACTCGATCGGCATCGGCCTGCTGGCCAGTTCCTTCCCCTGGCTCCACCACAATCCGCTGCTCAGCGCGGGCATAGCCGTGGTCTTCGCCATCGTGCTCGGCATCGTCATCGACCACGTCCTGCGTTGGTGGCACAAGCACCTTGCCCGCAATGACGCCGAAGAGGTTGATGAGTGGCTTGACGGCGGTTCCTCCGGCGCCCGGGACCCCGGTAACGGGAGCTCGGCAGTCCTCACCCCCGCGGCCCGGGACGGCAAACCTGCCGCGCATTAGCGGCTGGCTTTGAACTCCCGCCCACCCTAAGGTGGGAACGTGACTGAGCCCATTGTTGACGCTGCCCCTGCCATCGATTTCGACCTGAAGAACCTGCCCAAGGTCTCCCTCCACGACCACCTGGACGGAGGACTGCGTCCGGCCACCATCATCGAACTGGCCGACGCCGTGGGCCACACGCTCCCGTCCACCGATCCCGTGGCGCTGGGCGAATGGTTCAGGGAGTCCGCCAACTCCGGTTCGCTGGTCCGCTACCTGGAAACCTTTGACCACACCGTGGCCGTCATGCAGACCCACGAGGGCCTGTTCCGGGTTGCCAAGGAGTTCGTTGAGGATCTCGCGGACGATGGCGTGGTGTACGGCGAAGTCCGGTGGGCGCCCGAGCAGCACCTCCAGAGGGGCCTCACGCTGGACCAGGCCGTGGAGGCCGTGCAGGAAGGCCTCGAAGCCGGCGTCGAAGCCGTGGGGGAGAGCGGACGCGAGATCCAGGTGGGCCAGCTCATCACCGCCATGCGCCACGCAGACCGCGGCCAGGAAATCGCTGAACTCGCCGTCCGCCACCGCAACAAGGGCGCGGTCGGCTTCGACATCGCCGGAGCCGAGGACGGCTTCCTGCCTTCCCGTTTCCGGGACGCCTTCACCTACCTGGCGCAGCAGAACTTCCCGGCCACCGTGCACGCCGGCGAGGCGGCAGGGCTGGACAGCATCCAGTCCGCCCTGGTGGACGGCCGCGCCCTGCGGCTGGGACATGGCGTCCGGATTGCCGAGGACATCATGGTGGAGTTCGACGACGATGCAGAGGACACGATCGGACTGGTCACCCTCGGAGACCTCTCCAGCTGGATCCGCGACCGCGGCATCGCGCTGGAAATCTGCCCCTCCTCCAACCTCCAGACCGGTGCGATCGCCGGTTTCGGCGAGGGCATCGAAAGCCATCCCCTGGACATGCTCTACCAGCTCGGCTTCAACGTCACCATCAACACCGACAACCGGCTGATGAGCGGTGTCACCCTGACGGACGAGTTCGAACTGCTGGTGGAAACCTTCGACTACGACCTCGATGACCTGCTGGAGCTGACGCTCAACGCGGCCGAGGCTGCCTTCCTGCCGCTTGAGGAGAAGGAAGCCCTGGTGGAGTACATCAACGACACCTACGCGAACCTTGGCTGAAACTCCCTCCGAAAGCCTCGTGACGGTCATAGCGCAACTGCGGGAACACTGCCCGTGGATGCGTGCCCTGACGCACGCGTCCCTGGTGGAATACCTGCTGGAAGAGGCGTTCGAGGTGGCCGAGACGATCGAGGCCGGCGTGCCGGGGGAAAAGGACACCGACGCCGAGCTCCAGGGGGAGCTGGGCGACGTCCTGCTTCAGGTGGTCCTGCACGCCCGCCTCGCTGAGGAGCGCGGCGCCTTCACGTTCGACGACGTCGCACGCGGCCTGGGTGCCAAGATGGTCCGCCGCAACCCGCATGTGTTCCGTCCCGACGGCTCCCTGCAGGACAGCTTTCCGGCAACTGTCGAGGAGATCGTGCAGAAGTGGGATGCCGTGAAGCGGGCGGAGCGTCCGGAGCGGCAGGATCCGTTCGAGGGCATTCCCCAGGCGCTTCCCGCGCTGGCCCGGGCGCAGAAGTCCATCGACCGCGCGGCGCGGGCCGGCCTGGGGCTACCCCAACCAGCGGGGATACTGCCGCCGGCGGATGGTGCCCGCTTCACGTCCGAGGAAGAGCTCGGGGACCTGCTGCTCGCCGTCGTGAATTCCGCCCACGCAGGTGGATTTGACGCCGAGCGGGCCCTCCGTGGCGCGGTGCGGCGCTACCAGCGGCGCGTGGCCGCGGCAGCACAACCCGGGATAACCGCACCATCATGACGTCCGGGGCTGGATAGGTTTCCGTAACCCGAACCACTCTCGACTACGCTGGTCTGTGACGAGTACGTCGAGTCTTTCTGCAAGATCCCCCCGTTAATCGCCCATAAGGAGCAAATTCATGGCGCTTATCGATGCCATCCACGCCCGCGAGATCCTCGATTCCCGCGGCAACCCGACCGTAGAAGTTGAAGTCCTGCTCTCCGACGGCCAGATCGGCCGCGCCGCGGTTCCCTCCGGTGCCTCCACCGGCGAGCACGAGGCCGTTGAACTGCGCGACGGCGACAAGGGCCGTTACCTTGGCAAAGGCGTCCAGAAGGCTGTTGACGCGATCATCGACCAGATCGCTCCCGCCCTGACCGGCTTCGACGCCACCGATCAGCGCAGCATCGACCAGGCCATGCTGGACCTGGACGGCACCCCGAACAAGGGCAAGCTGGGCGCCAACGCCATCCTGGGCGTTTCCCTGGCCGTTGCCAACGCCGCCGCCGCCTCCGCTGACCTGCCCCTCTACAAGTACCTCGGCGGCCCGAACGCTCACGTCCTGCCCGTGCCGCTCATGAATATCCTCAACGGCGGCTCCCACGCGGATTCCGACGTCGACATCCAGGAATTCATGGTTGTCCCGCTGGGTGCCGAGACCTTCTCCGAGGGCCTGCGCTGGGGCGTTGAGGTCTACCACGCCCTCAAGTCCGTCCTGAAGGAAAAGGGCCTCGCCACCGGCCTGGGCGACGAAGGCGGCTTCGCGCCGAACCTGCCGTCCAACCGTGCTGCACTGGACCTGATCCAGGAAGCCATCAAGAACGCCGGCTACACCCCGGGCAAGGACATTGCGCTGGCCCTGGACGTGGCCTCCTCCGAGTTCTTCACGGACGGCGCGTACCAGTTCGAAGGCAAGTCCCTGACCTCCGCCGAGATGAGCGCCTACTACGCCGAGCTCGTGGCTGACTACCCGCTGGTCTCCATCGAGGACCCGCTGGACGAGAACGACTGGGACGGCTGGAAGACCCTCACCGACTCCATCGGCGACAAGGTGCAGCTGGTGGGCGACGACCTCTTCGTCACCAACCCCGCCATCCTGCAGCGCGGCATCGACACCAAGACTGCCAACTCTCTCCTGGTGAAGGTCAACCAGATCGGTTCCCTGACCGAGACGCTCGACGCCGTCAGCCTCGCCCAGCGCGCCGGCTACACCACCATCACCTCGCACCGCTCCGGCGAAACCGAGGACACCACCATCGCCGATATCTCGGTGGCCACCAACGCCGGCCAGATCAAGACCGGCGCCCCGGCCCGCTCGGAGCGCGTGGCCAAGTACAACCAGCTGCTGCGCATCGAAGAGGAACTCGACGACGCCGCCCGCTACGCAGGCCGCAGCGCGTTCCCGCGTTTCAAGGGCTAGTAGCCGCGTAAAGCAAACAACGGTGGCTATGGTTGAAAGACCATAGCCACCGTTGCTGTTCCGGCAGCACTTGTTTTAGCCCAGATAGTGGCGGCCCAGGCAGGCTGCGCGTTTCAGGAGTGTCATGGCTACCCGCCGTCCCAAAGTTCCCAAGGTCGCCCCATCCCGTTCCGCGAAGGAAGCCTCCGAGGGTGCGGACGTCATCCGCGCGGACTTCGGCCCGGGCAAGGACACAAGGGCCGGTCACGCGGCGGATGCACAACGGGCCGGCGCGCAGCCGGCCGGCACGGCAGCCGGACGCCCGGACCAGCCTTCCCGCAAGGGGCCTGGACCGGCCAGCCGCAAGGGGAGCAGCGCAACCGGGGACAAGGCAACCGGGGACAAGGCAACTCCGGCGGCTCCGGCGGACGACGAAGACCAGCAGCCGGTACCGGCCAAGGCGTTCTCCGGGCGGATGCTGGCGCTGGCCGTGGTGATGATTGCCATCACCATCATGCTGGCGCCCACGGTGAAGATCTTCTTCGACAAGAAGGCCGAGATCGACGCGCTGAACGCCGATATCGCTGCCCGCCAGGCAGAAGGCGACACCCTGCGGCAGCAGGTCTCCCGGTGGCAGGACCCCAACTACGTGAAGCAGCAGGCCCGCGACCGCATTAACATGGTTATGCCGGGAGAAACCGGCTACTGGGTCTTCGGCAGCGATCTGCCGGCCGGAGAAACCAGCAGCCAGGCCGGTACAGCAGCACAAGACCCCGCCGATCTGCCGTGGGTGGATTCCCTGTGGGAGTCCATCACGCGCGCGGCTACAGACTGAACCGCAACAGGAAGGACGGCCCGCCACAGTGGAACACAACACGGCAGCCGCCCGGGACGAATCCCGCCAACCATCAGCGCACGATCTTGAAGTCCTGAGCCGCCAGCTGGGACGGCCGGTCCGCGATGTGGTGGAGATTCCTGCGCGCTGCGTCTGCGGCAATCCACTCGTGGCCGCCACAGCTCCCCGGCTCAGCAACGGGACCCCGTTTCCCACCACCTTTTACCTGACGCACCCGGTCATCACCTCGGCGGTGTCGCGGCTCGAAGCCGCAGGCGTCATGAATGAGATGAATGAACAGCTGGCCGGCGATGAGGAACTGTCCGCAGCCTACCGCGCAGCACACGAAGATTACCTCGCGGCCCGCAACGCCATCGGAGAGCGGTCCGGCATCGGCGCCGTCCCCGAGATTGACGGGATCTCCGCCGGGGGCATGCCCACGCGCGTCAAATGCCTGCACGTCCTGGTGGGGCATTCCCTGGCCGCGGGTCCCGGTGTCAACCCGCTCGGAGACCAGGCACTGGCCGGCATCACCGAATGGTGGACCGCGGACAGGTGCTACTGCGACGGCGCCTGGGACACCACGGGCGAGGCACCTTCCAGGGACCTGAGCCGCCACGGGCCGCAGGGCCTGCCGGACATCGTGGGCCGGCCGGCCCCGGTGCGGAAATCCGCCAACACGGCAGGAGCCCCGGAGTGACACGCGTTGCAGCCATTGACTGCGGCACCAACTCCATCCGCCTCCTGATTGCCGACGTTGAACGGGCCAACGGCACCACCTCGCTCAAGGACGTGGTGCGGGAAATGCGCGTGGTGCGGCTGGGCCAGGGGGTGGACGCAACGGGCGAGCTGGCACCGGAGGCGCTGGAGCGCACTTTTGCGGCCACCGCTGACTATGCCGCGCTCATCCGCGACCACGGCGCGGCCAGGGTCCGTTTTGTTGCAACCTCCGCCAGCCGCGACGCACGCAACCGGCAGGTCTTCGTGGACGGGATCCGCGACCTGCTGGGCGTGGAACCCGAAGTGATCTCCGGCGACGAGGAAGCCGCCCTGTCCTTCGCCGGTGCCAGCAGCGTGCTGCCCATCCTGGACGGGCACGAAGTGCTGGTGGTGGATCTGGGCGGCGGCAGCACCGAGTTCGTCCTGGGCACGGCTGCCGGGGTTACCGCCGCGAAGTCCGTGGACATCGGTTGCGTCCGCCTTACTGAACGGCACCTCCGGGACGATCCCCCCACTGCCCAGCAGATAGCGGACGCCGAAGCGGACGTGGACGCCGCCATCGCCCGCGCCCGCCGCGACGTACCGCTGGAACGCGCCACCGCCGTCGTCGGTGTTGCCGGGTCCATCACCACTATCACCGCACACGCGCTCGGACTGGCCGAGTACTCGCCGGATGCAATCCACGGCGCCGAACTGCCCTTGGAAACCGTCCGGGCGGCCTCCAGCGGCCTTCTGGAAATGACCAGGGCGGAGCGGGCCGCGCTGCCCTACATGCACCCGGGGCGGGTCGACGTGATTGGTGCCGGCGGCCTGGTGTGGCGGCGCATCCTGGAACAGTTGGGGCAGCTGACCGGCGGCCGCGTCGCCACAGCTACCGCCAGTGAGCATGACATCCTCGACGGCATCGCCCTGAGCATCGGCTGAGCGGATGCACCACTTCATTCCACGGGCAACGCCCCAGCTTCGCCGTGCCGCCTCGGCGGTGCTTGCCCTGCTCCTGGCTGCCTGCTGCCTGGGTACCGGCCTTTTCGCCGCTCCCGCAGCGCACGCGGACGAATGGCGGGACAAGCAGTACTGGCTTCCTGAGTCCGGCATCACCAAGGCCTGGGAAGTTTCCAAGGGCGCCGGGGTAAAGGTGGCCATCATCGACAGCGGCATTGACGCGCAGCACCCGGACCTCAAGGGCGCCGTGAGCGGCGGATACGACGCCTCCGGCTCGGGTCAACCGGACGGACAGAAAAGCGTAGGCGTGAAGCCGGAACACGGCACGCTGGTGGCCACCATGCTTGCCGGACGCGGACACCAGCCGGCCAGCGCCAGCCCCAGCCCGGCCCCCGGGCCCGCCGGCCTGCCTCCGGAGGGAATCGTAGGCGTGGCGCCCGAGGCCGAGCTTCTCTCGGTCTCCACCTGGCTGGGCTCCACCAACCCCTCGGGCAAGAGCGACCAGGACCAGATCCCGGAAGCAGTCCGCTGGGCCGTGGACAACGGAGCTAAGGTCATCAACATTTCGCTCGGCAGCACTACTCCGCAATGGCCCCAGAGCTGGGATGCGGCGTTCCTCTATGCCGAACAGAAGGACGTGGTCATCGTTGCGGCTGCCGGAAACCGGGTGGGCGGCAACGTCCAGGTGGGGGCTCCGGCCACCATCCCCGGAGTCCTCACGGTCGCCGGCCTGGACCGCAAAGGCGTGGCCAGCGTTGACGCCTCCTCCCAGGGCATCAGTATCGGCGTGGCCGCCCCGGCGGAGAACCTGCTGGGCGGCCTTCCGGGCGGCGGCTACGCCGAATGGGCCGGAACGTCCGGCAGCGCCCCCATCGTTTCCGGCGTGGCGGCACTGATCCGCTCCAAATGGCCGGCCATGAGCGCCGAGCAGGTGATCAACAGAATTGTGTCCACGGCCAAGGATGCCGGGGCGCCGGGCAAGGATCCGCTGTACGGCTTCGGCGTGCTGGACGCCGAGGCGGCGCTGAAGGACGATGTCCCGGAAGTCACCGGAAACCCGCTGGGGTCCATCGCCGAATGGATCCGGGTCCACCGCAGGGGAAACCTGGCTTCTCCCGCGCCGCTGCCCACCACCGACGTTCCCAGCGCAGTCCCTACGCTGCCGGAAGCTACGGTGCCTGCGGCTGAGGCGCCCTCGAAGCGTGACAGCGCCATCGGCGCCGCCGTCGTCATTGGGTTTGCCGTGCTGTTCGTGGCGATCATCGCGGCCGCCGCGGTCCAGCTGCGCCGGGCCGCCAGGAATCCCGCCCTGCTCCGTGAAGAAGTGGAAACGGGAGCTGTCCACAGGGTGGAATCCCGCGGAAAACCCGAGATTACGGGCCGGACTCCCAGTTAGTGAAGATTTTCACAAACTGTTGTATTCTTAAACCCATGGCAACCACCCCAGAGCTCCAGGACCGTCCCAGGGTACTCGTCGTCGGCGGCGGGTACGTCGGCCTGTACGTAGCACTCAAACTGCAGAAGAAGATCGCGAACGCCGGTGGCATCGTCACCCTCGTGGATCCACTGCCCTACATGACCTACCAGCCCTTCCTCCCTGAGGTAGCCGGCGGAAACATCGAGGCCCGCCACGCTGTGGTCTCCCACCGCAAGCACCTCCAGCAGACCGAACTGATCCAGGGCCGCGTTACCTCGATCGACCACGAGAACCGCACCGCGGTTGTGGCTCCCGCCGATGGCGGGGCTCCCTTCGAGGTTCCGTACTTCGACGTCGTCCTGGCGGCCGGCGCCATCACGCGTACGTTCCCCATCAAGGGACTCGCGGACAAGGGCATCGGCCTGAAGACCATCGAGGAAGCTGTCGCCCTCCGCAACAAGGTCCTGGAGCGCATCGAACTGGCCTCCACCATGACCGATCCCGCTGCCCGCGCCAAGGCCCTCACCTTCGTGGTGGTCGGCGGCGGCTTTGCCGGCATCGAATGCATCACCGAGATGGAGGACCTTGCCCGGGCCGCCGTCCGGAACAACCCGCGCGTCAAGCAGGAGGAAGTCCGCTTCGTCCTGGTTGAAGCCATGGGCCGGATCATGCCCGAGGTCACCGCCAAGCAGGCCGAATGGGTTGTGGAGCACCTTCGCGGCCGCGGCATCGAGGTGCTCCTGAACACCTCGCTGGACAGCGCCGAGGGCACCCTTAAGCTCATCAACCTTCCGGACAAGTCCCCGGCGCAGGAGTTCGAAGCGGACACCCTCGTGTGGACCGCCGGCGTGCAGGCCAACCCCATGGTCCGCTCCACCGACTTCCCGCTCGAGCCCCGTGGCCGCGTCCGCGTCCTGCCGGACCTCCGCATCGCCGGTGACGAAGGCATCATCGACAACGCCTGGGCCGCCGGCGATGTCGCGGCTGTTCCGGACCTCACCGGCAAGGGCCTCCCGGACGGTACCTGCGTCCCCAACGCCCAGCACGCCCTCCGCCAGGCCAAGCGCCTCGCCAAGAACCTGTGGGCTTCCCGCTGGGACAAGCCGCTCAAGGACTACAAGCACAAGAACCTTGGTGCTGTAGCCGGCTTCGGTGAGTGGAAGGGCGTCGCCAACATCAACCTGGTTGGCAGCATCGGCCTCAAGGGCGGCCTCGCGTGGCTTGCACACCGCGGCTACCACGGCCTCGCCATGCCCACGTTCGAGCGCAAGTTCCGCGTGATCCTGAACTGGGTTATCGCCTTCTTTGCCGGCCGCGATACCACTCAGCTGCTGGACCTGGACAACCCGCGCGGCGCCTTCGTGGCAGCAGCCACTCCGGCACCCAGGCCGGCGGCTGCGGCGGCTCCGGCGCCCGCCCCTGAGCCCGCCTCCGTGTCCGCAGGGTCCGGTTCCACGGCGACGGCACCAGCCGCTGCCGAAGCCAAGGAAGCGGTTTCGGCCAAGGCCAAATAGCGCCTGGCTGCGCCCTGCGCCGTAACGTCCGACGGCGGCTGTCCCCTTTCAGGGGGCAGCCGCCGTTTGCGTGGGCCCGGCAGGATGGGTCCGGCCCGGCTGCACTTCCAGCCAACGGCGTTGCCCGCCTCCTAAACTGGCATCATGACTGGCGAAAAGAACCTCGAGGCACTGCTGGCCGGGATGCGCCCGGTACAGCGCGACGGCGAATACGTCTACGTGCTGTGGCCCTACGGCAGGGCCATGGTGGAGGGCATTGAGGCGGCAGTCCGCGAGGCGGAAGGCCTCACGGTGGTGCTGCCCCGTGCGGTTGCGGAGAAGGAAGGCCTGCCCTACGACTTCGTGGGTGCGTGGATCACCCTCCAGGTGCATTCCGCCCTGGAGGCTGTAGGCCTCACCGCCGCCGTCAGCAAGGCGCTCACCGACGCCAGGATCAGCTGCAACGTCCTCGCCGGCTTCCACCACGACCACCTGCTGGTGCCGGTGGCAGATGCGCCCCGGGCACTTGAGGTCCTTGCCGAACTTTCCGCGCGGAGCCGGCAGTCGCCGCCGTCGGAGCCGGTGCTGCGGGACGAAACGCCGGAGGACCGGGAAGCGATCCTGGCCCTCACGGCTGATGCCTTTGCCGTTTCGCCGGTCACCGGGTTGCCCGTGGAGGGCGAGCCGGTGGAGGTGCGGGTACTCCGCGGGCTTTTCGAGTCCCGTGAGTACTTGCCCGGGTTCAGCGTGGTGGCGGTTCAGGGCGTTGAAGTGGTGGGCCACGTCATCAGCACCCGGGGCTGGGTGGGCGAGCACCCGCTGCTGGGACTGGGCCCCCTTGGGGTCACGCCACGGCTCCAACGGCACGGTATTGGTTCGGCGCTCATGAAGGAGACCATCAGCCGGGCGAACGCTGCCGGGGAGAGCGGCATCGCCCTCCTGGGCAGCCCCGCGTATTACTCCCGGTTTGGTTTCGTCCCGGCCACCTCGCTGGGGGTCCTGCCGCCCGAGGAATCCTGGGGAGACTACTTCCAGCTGCTGCCGCTCGCGCTCTGGCCGGGCGGAGTCCACGGCACCTTCCGGTACGCAGAGCCGTTTTCACTCGTTTGACGGGATACCATTGACCGGGCGCCCCAGTAGCCCAATTGGCAGAGGCAGCGGACTTAAAATCCGCGTGTTGTGGGTTCGAGTCCCACCTGGGGTACAAGAGCAGGCCAAGGGCCCGGAGAACGGAAGCCGTCCGCACGCAGCGGGCGGCTTCCTGCGTTTAATTCCACATATGCAACTACTGTTATAAGGATGTGACCTCAGTCACTTATGTTCCCTGTGTATATGCATTAGCTTGAAAACTAAATCAGGAACACCTGGTTTTTCGTGTCAAAGGCCGTTCGCACCTTTAGATCGAGGAGCTCGTAAATGACTTTATTCCCCCAGGCGGGAACCCGCGTTGCCAAGCTGACAGCGCTTGGCATCGGCGTTGCCTTCATGGCAACGGCATGCGGCGGTTCGTCCACACCCACGGCAACCGAAACTTCCGCCACCGGATCTGCGGCAGGAATCGCGTGTCCGGCAGCTGAGGGCGGCGGAGGAGCGGCCGCCAGCCAGCCTGCCGAGACCCCTTCGGTGCCGCCGTCAACCGCCACTACTGAAACCCCGCTGCGGATCGGCTCGCTGCTTCCCACCACCGGCTCGCTGGCCTTCCTTGGCCCGCCCGAAATCGCCGGCGTCAACCTTGGCATCGAGGAAGTCAACAAGGCGGGCGGCGTCCTTGGCAAGCCGGTCGAAGTAATCCACCGCGACTCCGGTGACACCAAGACCGATATTGCCACGCAGTCCACGTCCGCATTGCTGGGCCAGGGCGTGAGTGCCATTATCGGTGCAGCGTCCTCGGGCGTGTCCAAGACGGTCATCAACCAGATCACCGGTGCGGGCGTTATCCAGTTCTCACCGGCCAACACGTCACCGGACTTCACCACCTGGGATGACAAGGGCCTGTACTGGCGTACTGCGCCTTCCGACGTTCTCCAGGGCAAGGTGCTTGGCAACTACATGGCTACCTGCGGCGCGCAGACCGTGGGCATGATCGTCCTGAATGACGCGTATGGAACCGGGCTGGCCAAGAACATCAAATCGGCCTTTGAATCGGCTGGCGGCCAGGTTGTGGCGGAGGAGCTCTTCAATGAGGGCGATACCCAGTTCAGCAGCCAGGTGGACAAGGTCATTGCCGCCAAGCCCGATGCCATCGCCCTGATCACCTTTGACCAGGCCAAGAGCATCGTCCCGCTGATGACGGGCAAGGGTGTCAAGCCCACCCAGATGTTCCTGGTGGACGGCAACACCTCCGACTACAGCAAGGACTTCCAGGCGGGCACCCTGAAGGGCGCGCGGGGCACCATCCCGGGCACCTTCGCCCAGGAGAACTTCAAGAAGAAGTTGCTGGCCATCGACCCCGCCCTGAAGGACTACAGCTACGCCGGTGAGTCCTACGATGCCGTCAACCTGATCGCGCTGGCAGCCGAGTCGGCGAAGAGCACCAAGGGCGTGGATATTGCAGCCAAGCTCAAGGAAGTCTCTGAAGGCGGCGAGAAGTGCACCTCCTACGCCGCCTGCGTCAAGCTGATCCGTGAGGGCAAAAACGCGGACTATGACGGACAGTCCGGCCCGGTGACCTTCTCGGACGCCGGCGACCCGACCGAAGCCTACATCGGCATCTACGAGTACCAGGACGACAACAAGTACAAAGCAGTCAAGGAAGAGTTCGGCAAGCTCTAACAGCCCTGCCTGATACACGAAGGAGCCCCCGTCCAACAGTGAAGTGGTCCCCGAC
>NZ_JAUZVL010000027.1:0-61961 GCF_031844545.1 Arthrobacter sp. AB6 | reverse complement strand
TGTGCTCGTGCCATAGTTCGTCCCGGGCGCCCCGCTCGAGACAAAGCTGTCAGCGATAGCCGTGAGCGTGACCGTTTCCGACGTCCCGCCACCCGCGGCCGCGGCCGTAGTGAAGGACCAGGTCTTGTCCTGCGCCAACGCGTTACCGGCAGCATCCTCCACCCCACCGGTGCCGCCCCTGACGATCGCCGTGTACGTCGTACCCGCCGTACCCGCCTTCAGCGCCTCATTCGGGTTCAACGTCGCAACGTTGCCCGCATACGACACAACCGCGGACACAGGCGTCGCATTTGGCGGCACCGGCGCCGTCCCCTCGTACAGCTCGAACGCACTCGACGTGACCGTCGCGGCATCCATCGGCTCCGAGAACGTCGCCGTCACATCCGCCGACACCGCCACACCAGTGGCACCAGCAGCCGGCGACGTACCCGTCACCGTCGGAGCAGTCGTATCACCACCACCCGCGGCAGCCGTAGTGAAGGACCAGGTCTTGTCCTGAGCCAGCGCGTTACCGGCAGCATCCTCCACCCCACCGGCACCGCCCTTGATGATCGCCGTGTATGGCGTATCCGCCTTCAGCGCCTCATTCGGGTTCAACGTCGCAACGTTGCCCGCATACGACACGACCGCGGACACAGGCGTCGCATTTGGCGGCACCGGCGCCGTTCCCTCGTACAGCTCGAACGCGCTCGACGTGACCGTCGCGGCATCCATCGGCTCCGAGAACGTCGCCGTCACATCCGCCGACACCGCCACACCACTGGCACCAGCAGCCGGCGACGTACCCGTCACCGTCGGAGCAGTCGTATCACCAGCACTGCTGGGATCGTAATAGTGCCAGTACCGGCTTGTGGCGTTCACATCTGCGAGCACCAGGAGACCGCTTTTCGCCGTGCCCCGCGCCGCGCTGTTGAGGTTCTGTTTCGTTGACGTCACGTTGTGGACGTACTGGTCGGCGTCGACAATACGATCCGTCTTCGAGGTCGTAAAGCGGATGTCGTCCAGTGGTGTGGACTTTTCGTAGATCGCGCCTCCCGAACTGGTGCAGACGCCGGCGTTCGTTGTGCCGCTGGGCTTCGGATAGGTAGCGAAGGTACGCAGCCTCTGGGAGCTCTCGTCAATCAGGACGATCACCCGGTTCGGGCACTCCGCCACCGTCGCGATCGTGTGCTCCGACCAGGCCGACGTCGTTTTATTCATTGCCAGGAGCTGGATCAGCGGCTGGGACGCGGATGTGAACGATGTCTTGATAGCGGCGAAAACCTGGCCATCCGTGGAGTCCAGCCACTTCAAGTTCATGTGGTCATCACCGCTGCGCTGCCCAGACACCGCCGCCACGGCAGGGGTCCAGTTGGTGTTGGATGCTCCATCGACGTGATGGCTCCAGTACATGCCGTCGGAGGCATCACCTACCTGCCGACTCCACATCAAACCCATCTTCCCGTCGAACGCGATCAGGGCCGAGGTGTCATCTACGGAGACGTTGCTCAACGACGCGGGATGCTGGAACGGTGTCCCCCAGGTCTTGCCATCCGTGCCAGTGACGTTCAGGTAGATCCGGTTCCCCTGCTGCCACGTTGCCCACACACGACCTGTCGAGTCCTTGTCGATGGTCAGGGTCTCAACGCGGTAGTTGTTGATCTGTGAAGAAGAACCTGTCGCCGAGTACTTCTTTGTACCCGAGTCGTAGGTGTAGCGCCGCATCGTTGTGGGGGACCCCGCTACAGCCTGCGAACCGTCGTTGACGAACCTATAGCTCGCCACATGCAACGTCGTTCCGTCCCACAACACGTCGTGATGAGTGTCGGCCCGTGTGTCCGTCGCCACACCCGTATCGACCCAGGAACGCGTCGAGGCATTGAACCGGAAGATATGGAAATCCGAGCTGGCAGTATCCCACAGGTTGCCCCACCAGGACCCGTCGTTGAACCACAACGCACTCGTAGCCCGCTTCGTACCCGTCGGCGTCCCCGTCCCCGAATGCGACGGTCCCTCATCCCCGACATCACCCACAGCAGCCGACGCCGCGACCGGGGACACCAGAGCACCCACCACAACCAGCAGAGCTGTCAGCAGTGCATAGAGCCGCAGATTCCGCGACGCTGGTAGACCGAAGCCAGCCACATCGAGGGAATCGTGCACAGCCGCGCCTCCGCGCGCAAAATAGTTGTTCATTTTTTCATCCCTCCGACACATTCGCGCTGTGAAATTCTGACGGTTCCGCTTTCACGCTTTCACTCACTGGACGTCCCTCCAGGCAGCATCCATGCCAACCGCGCTTCCCAGGTGCGGCGAGACGTGGGCCAGGCGCCGGCCGCGCAGATAACCGGCAGCTGTGAAGGCAAGAACTGAAACCACGGCGCCGGCCCGTCCGAGCCCTCCCGGGTTTCCGTTTCTGCCCCAGTCATAAAGTCCGGCTACAACCGCGCGCGGCAGGACCCTGCGCACATACCGCCTTTCGGGTCCGAGCGCCCTTTTGTGGCCGACCACCTGGCTCACCTGGGCCTTCGACAGGCCTTCGGACCACGACCGGGACAGCATGTAACGGAACGTGCCCCTGCTGGCGGGGACGTGATGGCGCACCACTGCTGCCGGTTCATACACAATTCGGGAACCAGGCGAGCCCATCTTTGAGCGAATGCAGATCTCGGTCTCTTCGCACCCCAGGGGTACGGCACCCTGGCGTCCTAAAGCATGGTTGAATCCCCCTACCTGGCGGAGCACGTCAAGCCGGAAAGACATGTTTGCGCCGATGACGTTCCTGACCTCGCAAGCCACCCGTGGCATCCCCAGGTGGCTGCATCCAACGATCCAGTCCAGCTCCTCGCCGAAATAACCGGGGCGGCCGGTTTCCCAAATGGGCTCCACCCGGCCCCCGACGGCAAGGACGTCGGGATCGTCGTACAAGGCCAGCAAAAGCTCAAGCCAGTCCGGTGCCGCTTCGGCATCATCATCCAGGAAGGCGACAATATCCGTATCAGCCAGGCCGACGCCCGTGTTGCGGGCCCCGGAAAGACCCTGCGGCCCCGTGTTCTGGACGACCGTGACGTCATCAACCACCACAAGAAGCCGTTCATAAAGATCAACGTTGTGGTCAATTACCAGGAGAATCTCCTGCGGACTGACGGTCTGTGCCCTGACTGATTCGATGACATCAAGCAGGTTCGCCCAGCGGTCCTCGGTATAAGTGCAGATGACGACAGTAACGGTGGGCCTGGGAAAAGTCGTCATCTCAGGCTGCTTCCCGCAAGGAAAGGAGGCTCTGGGGGTCGGTGGGGGTCCGGGGGAAACTAACGTTTGCGTATGCATATTTGACGCGTCGCAGAGCCTCAGGACGGGCGCCGGCAGTGGGTGCCTCCCACAAGACGCACTCGCGGGCCATTGTCCCCAACACGCGCCAGCCGTCCCGGAACGTCTGCAGGTTCGAAGCCCCCGAGATGCGCTCCAGTTCGATACTCGGCACCTCTGCGATCCGAAGGCCCGCCTTGGCCGCCCTGACGATCAGCTCCGTCTCGATCTCAAACCCGTCGGATTCGAGCTGAAGGACTTCCAGGCATTCACGCCTGAAGGCAATGTAGCCGTAGCAGAGATCCGAATAGTTGCTGTGCAGCACCGCATTCGCCAAGGCCGTCAGTGCCCGGTTGCCCGTGCGCCGCAGCCACGTGAGGTCCTCGGACCCGCCGCCGGTTACGTGCCGGGAACCTTTGACAAAGTCGTAGTCGTGCTGGAGGGGGGAAACAAACCAGCCGATTTCCTGAGGGTCCATGCTGCCGTCGGCATCGAGCATGACGATGATGTCGCCGGAGGCTGCAGCGAAACCAGACCGGAGGGCTACACCCTTTCCCTTGCGTTTTTCCTCCACGATCACCACATCCTTGCGGAGGGCCCGCGCAACTCCCACTGTGTTGTCCTGGGAGCGGCCATCTACGATCACTACCTCATCCACGTATGAGGGCATTCGGCGAAGCACCCAAGGCAGGTTCTTCGCCTCATTCAGTGTCGGGATTACTACGCTTACTGACGCTCTCACTATCGACAACGTTGGCTCGGAGAACGTATTCGGAAGCTGGGTGGAAATGGACAAATGCCTCACCACTTCATGACATCGACGGAAACTGGACAATGCCGCACTCAGCTTGAAGCAGGTGCGTCACTAGCGCTCTATCCGGTCAAGGTCCTGTCTCTGGCCCCAGCAACTCATCAGCCAACGACTCTGCCCGTGACGAAGAGCCTACTTTTGGTCCACCCGGGTATCACCAGTAGTGAGTACTCGCTTTTGTTTAGCCATCTTTCGGCCTGTCAGTAAGTAACGGGGTTACCGAATGGTGAATTCGTTAGGTATAGGGGTTGTCCATCCCGTGAATTTCAATAGGTAGGGGGTTGTTTAAAGAGCCGTCCTGAAAAATACTTCCGTCACCGCGGCCAGCCGCCAGGGGTCTTCCACGCCGCACATCTCGCGCGCGGAGTGCATGGAAAGCAGCGGCACTCCCACGTCGACGGTCCGGATGCCCAGCCGTGTAGCCGTCAGCGGCCCGATCGTGGAGCCGCAGGGGATCGCGTTGTTGGACACGAATTCCTGGTACTGCACCCCGGACTCCGCACAGAGCCGGGCCCAAAAGGCCGCGCCGGGCGCATCCGTGGCGTAGCGCTGGTTGGCATTGATCTTCAGCAGCGGACCGCCGTTGAGCACCGGGTGGTTGACGGGGTCATGCCGCTCCGCGTAGTTGGGGTGCACGGCGTGGCCGGCATCGGCAGACATGCAGAACGACGACGCCAGCGCCTGCCGCCGCTGGCTCACCGTGGCGCCGAGGCCGTCGGAGATCCGCACCAGGACATCTTCGAGGATGGGTCCGCAGGCACCCGAGCGGGAGTTGGAGCCGATCTCCTCGTGGTCGAACGCGGCCAGGACAGCGATCGGCGCGCCGGCGCCGCCAGCAGCAGGCGCGGCGGCATGCGCGATCAGCGCCGCAAGCCCCGCGTGCGTCGAGGAAAGGTTGTCGAGCCGCCCGGAGGCGAAGAACTCACTGTTGCCCCCGAAAACCGAAGGTGCCTGCGTGTCCGCAATCACGACGTCGTACCCGCCAATCCCGGCGGGATCCACGGAGGCGCCTGAAACGTGGGCGGCCAGCACCGCCAACAGGTCAAAGTCGGAAGCATTCCCCAGGCCCCACACGGGATTCATATGGCGCTGCTTGTCCAAAGTGAGCCCGTCGTTCACGGCCCGGTCCAGGTGGATGGCCAGCTGCGGGAACCGGAGCATGGGCCCGGTGGCCGCCAAATGCTCGGTCCCGTCCAGCATCACCAGGCGGCCGGCCAGCTGCAGCTCACGGTCAAGCCACGAATTCAGCAGCGGCCCGCCGTACACCTCAACGCCCGCCTGGAGCCAACCGTGGGCGCCGGTGGTGGCCTTGGGCTTGAGCTTGAAGGTGGGCGAATCGGTGTGTGCTCCCAGGATATTGAACCCGGTGGCCGGACCTGCGCCCTCCGGCAGGACCCAGGCGATCAGCGCACCGTCCCGGATGATGAAGAACCGTCCGGGGCCACCCTCCCAGGGCTGCAGCTCGTCCAGGCGCAGGAAGCCGGCCTCCTCCAGCCGCCGGCCTGCCTCTTGCACGGCGTGAAAGCTCGACGGCGACGCGCTGACAAAGGCGCCAAGGTCCTGGATGTGGTCTGCGGCGGAGGAAGAAGGCATGGTCTTGAGTGTAGACGGCGATCCTCCCGGCCCTGCTAGACGTCGCGTTTCTTCAGCAGGATCATCGCAGCCACCAAGGGGACTACCACCCACACGCCAAGCCAGGCGGCGGCCTGCCACACCTCCAGGGCGCCATCGGCGGGTGCAGACGTCACGATCCTCTCGAAGAGATTATCCGGAAGGTACTTCCGCGCCTCCTCGAAGAACTTGCCCGGGATGAGCTGGAAGGCGATAGGGACCACGAAGAAGAGCCCCACCAGGGACGTGATTCCACCTGCGGAGTTGCGCAGCAGCGTTCCCAGGGACATGCCAATCGCCGCAACTGCCGCTACATACACCCCGCTGACCCAGATGAGGCGGCGGGACTGCTCGGACCCCAGGTCTATGTCAAAGCCGTAGCTGTCCAGGATGGGGATGGCCGCGATGTAGGCCAGGAAGGATGACACCACCGTCACAACGAAGGCACAGACCGTCACCACCAGCAGTTTCGCGATGAATGCCGGGATGCGCTTGGGGACAGCCGTGAAGGTGGACCGTGCCATACCCGTGGTGAACTCGGAACTCATAAGCAGCACTGCCAGGGATCCGATGATGAGCTGGGCAAAGGCGATGCCCGATGTCGGGACCCCCGCAGTCAGGTCGGCGCCCTGGGCGGCAAAGGCCGCGGCCGCCTGGGGGTCGGTCTCTGACGCTTCGGAAAATTGCCCGATGCCCCATGCATTCAGGGCTGCAAAACCCACCATCACCAGCACCGTGGACCCCACCAGAACCAAGGTGGAGAGCAGGGTCCTGAACTTGATGAACTCCGAATTGAGGACGCGCAGGAAACTGGGGCCCGGGCCCAACCCGTTGTGCTGCCGGCGGGATTCAAGGGCTGCCGTGCTCATTGCTTTCCTCCGGCCTGGGCGGGCGCCTCGGCGCCGCCGGTGATGAGGGAGTGGTACTCCACTTCGTCCTTGGTAAGTTCCATGTACGCTTCCTCGAGGCTCGCCTGCAGGGGCGTGAGCTCGTAGACCATGATCTGGTTGTCCAGCGCCATCCTGGCAATCTGCCGGGGCGGCAGGCCCTTGACCTCGAGGAGTTCGTAGTCCTGGACCTCCACGGAGACGCCGTCGTCAGCGAGCAGGCGCATGAGCTGCTGCGGCTGGTCGGTGCGGACACGGGCACGCGACTGGCCCTTGCCCGTGATGATCTCGCCGATGGGGGCGTCGGCAATGATCCTGCCTCGGCCGATGACAATCAGGTGGTCGGCCGTCAGCGCCATTTCGCTCATCAGATGGCTGGACAGGAAGACGGTCCGCCCTTCCGAGGCCAGGTACTTCACCAGGTTCCGGACCCAGACCACGCCCTCCGGGTCGAGGCCGTTCACCGGCTCGTCCAGGATTATGGTCTGCGGGTCCCCCAGCAGGGCTGCGGCAATACCCAGCCGCTGCCCCATTCCGAGGGAGTACCCTTTCACCTTCTTTTTCGCGACCTCCCCCAGACCTGTCATCTCGATGACCTCCCGGACGCGCTTCCTGGGGATGCTGTGGGTCGCGGCCATGGCCAGCAGGTGGTGGTATGCAGTGCGGCCGGTGTGGACGGCCTTGGCGTCAAGGAGTGAGCCCACCTCTCGCAGCGGGGCGGCGTGCCGGGCGAACGGCACACCGTTCACGGTCACCGAACCTGCCGTGGGCCGGTCGAGCCCCATGATCATTCTCATGGTGGTCGACTTGCCGGCGCCGTTTGGGCCCAGGAAGCCGGTAACGCGACCTGCGTGGACAGTGAAGCTGACCCTGTCCACGGCGGTTTTGTCGCCGTAGACCTTGGTCAGCCCTGTTGCCTCAATCATGGATGTTCCTTAGGACGGCAGCCGCGGGCTGCGGGGTGCACTTCGGAAGACTGGTAGGCACCACGCTACCCACGGCAGGGCAGGATTTCGCCGGTCTCAGGGATGATTCAGGGGCAGATCAGGGTAGTCCCGTTGGATGACCGGTGCAGGAATAACTAGGGGTGGGGGGAGTAGTAGGCAAGCGCCCGGGGCCGGACGGTGTACTCCGCGCTGAGGACGCCGGCCAGCGCTTCACCGTCCACTGCCAGGGCCATGGGTGACCCTCCTGCGTCGATGCGCACCCGGGTGCCCTCCGAAAGGTGGGTAATGCGCGAGGTTGCAACGGTACCGGTCAGCACTGCCCACAGCAGCCGCAGCCGGGCAAACGACTCGTCCGCCGTGATCATGCGGACGTCCAGGACACCGTCGTCCATCACGGGCCGGAGCAGGGGGGCGTGGTCCCGCGGGTAGTACCGGCCCCGCCCCACGTAGGCGATCCACACTTTATGCCGGCGCCCGTCGACAGTCAGGATGGTGGGAGTGCCGGCGGCGAAGGTGCGGAACATGGCCACCACGCCGGCCAGCGGTTTTCCGAGGGCGGGCTGCAGTTGCTCCCGGCGCCGGACAAAGTTCGGGTACAGGCCAACGCTGGACGTGTTAAGCATTGTCAGCCGCGCCGTTTCCGGGTTGCCGGCGAGGCCGCGCTCAACGGTGACAATGCCGACGTCGGCCATGGCTGCCTCCCCCCTCGATGCGGCTGCAACGGCCTCCTTGAGGCTCCCCGTGCCGGCGTCCCGGGCAAAGTGGTTCAGCGTCCCGCCCGGGAGGACCAGCAGCGGGAGGGATCTTTCGACGGCGGCAGCGGCAGCCGCTCCCACGGTGCCGTCCCCGCCCCACACACCGAGTGCACGGGTGCCGGGGTGCTCCGCTGTCTTCCGGATCTCCTCAACCAGGTTCTCCTCCGGCTGGACGGTATTTATATACGCTTCGGGGAATACTTCCTGCAGCGCCGCGGCTGTCTCCTCAGTGAAGGATCCGCCGAGGGTGTTCACTACGATGCTCAGCCCTTGGCCGCCAGGCAGCTCCGGCGCCTCAGCCCAGGTGCGTGCAACCTGGGGAAAGGCCGGCCGCACCGGCCACCAGTGCCGGGTCACGAGTGCAGCCCCGGCGCCAAGTGCGGAGCCGAAAAGGACATCGGACGGCCAGTGGGCTCCAGTGTGTATGCGTGAGTACGCCACTCCCGCAGCCACAGGAGCCAGTACGACGCCAAGGGCGGGCCGGACCATTCCCGCCCCTACGGCAAACGCGACCGCCGACGCCGAGTGGCCGGACGGCATGGATGAACTTGTGGGCTGGGGGTGGACGAACCGGAACACCGGAAGGTGCTCCGGCAGCGGCCGGGTCCGGGGGAGCAGGGTTTTGAAGACGCCGTTCGTGACGGCGGATGCAACAGCCTGGGCTATGAGGCCATGGAGTGCCGCGCGGCGCGTCCTTCCCGGGAAGGCCGCCATCACCGCCGCGGCGCCCATCCAGAGCTTGCCGTGGTTGGCGGAGGCGGAGAGGCGCCGGAAGAAGTCGTCGTGGTTTCCGCCAGGGAGGTCCGAAACATGCCTCAGCAGGTATCTGTCAACCCGGCTGATCCAACGATGGCTTCGGCGCCATTTGCTCTGCATCCCCTCACCCTATCGCGCTGTTACAGGCGAACCGCGGCACGCACCGGAAGCTCTGCTACCCCGCCTTGAGGGGTTTGGCTGCCCCCGCCAGGAGCAGGGCAAGCAGGATCGGCGCAAGGATGGCCAGGAGCGCCAGATGGATGCCGGTGAGGTCGCCCAAGTATCCCAGGAGGGGGGGTCCTGCCAGGAACGAGATATAGCCAAGGGTTGATACAACGGAGACCCTGGCTGCTGCATGTTTCGGATCATCCGCCGCCGCCGACATCCCCATGGGGAAGGCCAGCGCGGCCCCAACACCCCACAATGCCGCCCCCACGGCCGCCAGCCAAACGTTTCCGGCAAGCACAAAGAGGCACAGGCCCAAGGCGGCAGCTCCCATGCTGGCCCGCAGCACGGCAGTCCGGCCGTACTTGTCGATGACCCGGCCGCCGAGGAACCGCATGGCCGTCATCGCCAGGACAAAGAGGGCAAACATCAAGGCACCGGTGGACTCGGAGGTGCCCAGCCCGTCCACGGAGGCTTTCGCAATCCAGTCATTGCCCGCACCTTCCGTCAGTGTGGCCCCCAGGACCACCACGCCGATGAGCAGGGTCCGGCTGTCCCGCCATGCTGACGGGCCCTTGGCCGGTTTCGGTTCACCGTCCGGGGTGGACGTTGGGATGTGCGGAAGGAAGTAGCGGGGCGCGGTCAGCGTCACCAGAACCACGATGCCGGCGATGACCAGCAGGTGCAGGGGCAGGCCGATGCCGAGGTTGGAAAGGCCGGCACCGATCAGCGCGCCCACAAAGGCGCCGCCGCTGAATGCCGCGTGGAACTGGGGCATGATGGTGCGCCGCAGCTTGTGCTCGACGTCGGCGCCTTCAATGTTCTGGGACACGTCCCACAGGCCGATGGCTATGCCGAAGAAGAACAGCGCGATTGCCGTGCCGGGGACCGATGCCACGGAGAGCGACAAGGCGATGCCCACCCCTGCAAGGGCAGCCAGGAGCCCGCCAAACCGCACTGTGTTGGCGGTTCCAATCTTGCCCACCACCAGGCCCGCGGTGGGCAGTGCCAGCAGTGACCCCAGGGCGGTACACAGCAGCAGCGTGCCCATCTGCCCGGAGGTGATGGCCAGGATCTCCGTGACGGCAGGGATCCTGGCGGCCCAACTGGCGAAAACCAGGCCATTGATGCCAAAGACCACGAAGGTGGCGGCCGCGGCTGCCCTTAGTCCGGCGTCCTGCGAGGTACGGGTATTGATGGTCATACAGTCACTACTTCCAGGGAGCCTTGGTCGAGTTGTGCGCGCTCTTCGGCGCTGAATTTCTTGTCTGTCACCAGAACGTCCACCCGCTCAAGCCCGGAGACCAGCGCCCTCGCCTGCGCATCCCATTTGGATGCTGAGGCGGCAACCACCACGCGCCCGGCGGATTCCAGGCCAGCCCGCTTCACTGCTGCATCATCGATATCGTGGGCCAGGATGCCGTCCTTGAGGTCCACGGCGCAGGGGGTTAGGACGGCCGTATCAAAGCGCAGGGAACGGATATTGGATTCAGCCATGGGGCCGCGGAAGCTCAGCTCGCCCGGGATCAAGCTGCCGCCGGGCAGCAGCAAGGCAGGGCGGGTGCCTGCGGCGTCGCCACCCGCGAGGACGTTGAGGGACCGGAGTGACATCGGCATGATGGTCAGTTCCCTCGCGAATAAGGCGCGGGCAACCTCCGTGGCGGTACTGCCGCTGTCCAGCCAGACATGTTCACGGTCAACCAGCAGGCCTGCCACGGCGGCTGCGATGCGTTTCTTGGAGTCCCGGTCCTCCAGCTCGCGCTGGCCGTAACCCGGATTTTCACCGCGCACAATGAGGCTGCGCGCTCCGCCGTGGACCCGGCGGAGAACGCCGTTCGCTGCCAGGATCTCAAGGTCACGGCGGATGGTCGCCCCCGATGCGTCACAGGCAACCGTCAGCTCCTCCACTGTTACCTCCTGGCGCCGGCGGAGCAGTTCGGCAATGGTGCGATGCCGCTCGTCCGTCTTCATGATCAAATGATAGCAACTATTGATCATTTGATCATCAGACGCTCTCTCACTTAATGCCGGAAATTTCCCATCGCTCTCTCACCGGTGAGAGAGCGATGGCCCAAAAGCCGCAGGGAGTGAGAGAGCGTCGGGGTTAGCGGGCGCGCTCCACGCGTTTCTCGTCCCACACCGGTTCCGGCGATTCGTACACCTTGCCGTCGGATCCGAACACCAGGAAGCGGTCGAACGTCCGGGCGAACCAGCGGTCGTGCGTCACGGCGAGGACGGTGCCTTCGAAGTGGTCGATGGCCCGCTCCAGTGCCTCCGCGGAGTGCAGGTCCAGGTTGTCGGTAGGCTCGTCGAGGAGCAGCAGCGTTGCGCCGCTCAACTGCAGGAGCAGGATCTGGAACCGGGCCTGCTGGCCCCCGGAGAGGGACTCATACTTCTGCTCGGACTGGCCGGCAAGACCGTAGCCGTCCAGTGCCCCGGCCGCTGCCTCCCGGCCGAGGCCGGAGCGGTGCTCGTCGCCGCGGTGCAGGATTTCCAGCAGCGTCTTTCCCAGGAGGTCCGGCCGGACATGGGTCTGGGCAAAGAAGCCGGGACGGATGCGGGCTCCCAGCTTTACCGTACCCTCGTGCGGCACTTCGGCGATTTCCACGTCGGAGACGGGCAGGTGCTCGCGTTCCGGATCGGTGCCGCCTGTGGCGAGCAGCCGCAGGAAGTGCGATTTTCCTGAGCCGTTGGACCCCAGGACGCCCACCCGGTCACCGAACCACACTTCGGTGGAGAACGGCTTCATCAAGCCCGTCAGTTCCAGCGACTCCGCAACGATGGCACGCTTGGCGGTTCGTCCGCCCTTAAGCCGCATCCGGACGTTCTGCTCGATCGGCAGTGCCTCGGGCGGACCGATCTCCAGGAACTTTGCCAGGCGGGTCTGGGCCGCGTGGTACCGGTTGGCCATGTCGGAGCGGAAGGCTGCCTTGTTCTTGTACATGTTGACGAGTTCCTTGAGCTTGACGTGCTCCTCGTCCCAGCGCTTGCGCAGTTCCTCGAAACGCGCATTCCGGTCCGCCCGCGCCTCCACGTACGAACCGAAGCCGCCGCCGTGGATCCAGGCGCCCGCACCGTTGATGCCCGGTTCCAGCGTGACGATGCGTCCCGCGGCGTTGTTCAGCAGTTCACGGTCGTGGCTGATGAAGAAGATCGTCTTTTTGGACTCGTTGAGTTTGTCCTCGAGCCAGCGCTTGCCGGGAACGTCCAGGTAGTTGTCCGGTTCGTCGAGCAGCAGCAGGTCGTCGGGGCCGGCGAAGAGGGCTTCAAGCACCAGGCGCTTCTGCTCGCCGCCGGAAAGGCTCGACGCCGGGCGGTGCTGCGCGCGGTCAAAGGGGAGTCCCAGCGCGGCCATGCAGACCTCGTCCCAGACGGTCTCGACGTCGTAGCCGCCCGCGTCTCCCCAGTCCACGATGGCCTGGGCGTAGCGCATCTGGCTGGGCTCGTCGTCGTTCTCCACCATGGCGAGCTCCGCATCGTCCACCTCGCGCGCCGCTGCGGCCAGGGCCGGCGGGGCTGCGGACACCAGGAGGTCGCGGACCGTGGAGCCGTCCCGGACCTGGCCCACGAACTGGCGCATGATGCCCATGGTCCCGGACCGTCCGATGACGCCTTCATCCGGCAGCAGGTCTCCGGCAATAATCCGGAACAGGGTGGTCTTGCCGGTGCCGTTGGGGCCGATCAGGGCAGTCTTGGTGCCGTCCGGGACCTTGAAGGTCACTCCGTTGAGCAGCTGGGTGCCGTCGGAGAGGAAGTAATCGATACCGGAAACGTCAATATGGGCCACGCGTTCCATCCTCCCACGCGTTGCCTGCCATCGTTTTTGGCGCCGGCTGATGCCCGCAGCCCCG
This sequence comes from Arthrobacter sp. AB6, assembly GCF_031844545.1. Classification (NCBI taxonomy): domain Bacteria; kingdom Bacillati; phylum Actinomycetota; class Actinomycetes; order Micrococcales; family Micrococcaceae; genus Arthrobacter; species Arthrobacter sp. AB6. Next base: position 48,890 of record NZ_JAUZVL010000027.1, on the reverse strand, counting down.
CGGGCATCAGCCGGCCAGGAACTCCGGCCGCCGGTCACTCCACGGCCGAACGGCTTCCACAGCGCTGCCCACCCGGAAGACTGTCGCGTCATCGAACGGATGTCCCACGATCTGCACCCCCGTGGGGATTCCGCAACCGGCGGTTCCGCTGGGCACCGCGAGGACCGGGCACCGGTTGGCGATGTTGAAGGGCGCCGTCATGTGGCCTTCCCAGTAGTGCTCCAGGTGCCTCCCGTCGCCGGTTCCGTCAAGATCGATGCCGTCCAGATAGTCGCCGTCGGCATCGAGCGACGCCACCGCGGAGGCCGGGCAGATGAGGGCGTCGTACCCTGCCATCGCCGCGGCAAGTTCAGCCTGGATGCGGGTCTCCGCGCGCACGCCATCGAGGTAGCGGTTTTGCTCGGCAGCCCGCCGGGCGTCTGCCATAAACCTGCGGGTGTAGGAGGCGAGCGTTTCGGCGGTGCCCACGGTTTCGTCCTCCATGGCCGGCCCTAGCAGGTAGCCGAAATGGGTGAATATTGTGCGGCTGATCAGCTCCGTGGTCCAGGGAAGTTCGATTTCCTCCACCACGGCTCCGGCCTCACGCAGTGCTGACGCCACGGCGCGGGTGTTGGCTTCCACGTCCGCGGCCACCGGGTAGTTGCCCAGCCTGACACACAGTGCGATCCGCATTCCGGCGGCGGCATCAGCAGCACCCGGGGCCGAGGCCAGATGCGGTACTCCGGCAAGAGAGGTGTGGTCGCCGGGATGCTTTCCGGCCATGACGTTGGCTAGCAGCGCGGTGTCCGCCACGGTCCGGCCCATGGGGCCGTCGCCACGGTAGTGGTCCGCGGAGAGCGGAGCCAGCCCGGGAATCCGTCCGTACGGGGCCTTGAAGCCCACCGTTCCGGTGAACGCTGCCGGCAGCCTGGTGGAGCCGGCAATGTCCGAGGCTGTGGCCAGTGGAGCCAGCCCTGCCGCCAGCGCGGCCCCCGAACCTCCGGACGAGCCGCCCGGGGAGTACCGCAGGTTCCACGGATTCCGGGTGACGCCCCACAACGGGCTGTGGGTTACCGTGGCGCAGCTGTACTCGGGTGTAGTGGTGCGGGTATGGATGATGCCGCCGGCGTGCTTGATGCGTTCGATGACGGGATGGTCCGCCGCTGCGATGTCGCCCTTCCTGGCAAGCAGCCCCTGTGAAAGAGTGCGGCCACGGAGGCCATGCTTTTCCTTCGCGGCCACCGGGAGTCCCAGAAGCGGGGCGATGTCCCTGCCCCGGGCATAGCGGGTGGCCGCCTGCCTGGCGGCCACCCTGGCTTCGTCGAACAGCGTTTCGGTCAGGGCGTTGATGGACCCGTTGACCGCTTCTGTCCGAGTTATCAGCGTCTCCAGGAGCTCCAGCGGGGAAAGCTCCCGGGTCCGGAACAGCCGCAGCGCGCTGGATGCGTCGAGGTAGTGCAGTTCGGTCATGCGAGGGCTACCGCGGACGGCGCGAACGTTTCGGCCAGGGCCCCGGCCACCAGCTCGCGGGCAACCCCGGTGAGCATGTCCACCCCGGCCACCATGTCGGCGTCAGTGGTGAACTCCCGTTCGCAATGCGAGACTCCGTCCACGCTGGGGATGAACAGCATCACGGAGGGGGCCACCGTGTTCATCGCCACCGAGTCGTGACCGGCCATGGTCTGGATCCGGCGTGCGGAGAGGCCCAGGTTGGCCGCAACCTTGTCCGCCAGTTCCAGTCCGGCCTCGGGAAAGCGCCTGATGGGACGGATGTCGAAGTCCTTGACGTTGACTTTGATGTCGTGTTCGCGTGCCAGCGCATCAATGTCCTGCAGGAGCTTGGCCCGGGCTGCCTTGACGATATCCGGGTCACCTGAACGCAGGTCCGCCACCAGGTGCACCCGCCGGGCCACCACGATCGGTGAGTTCGGCTCGAGTGTCAGCTGGCCGACGGAGGAGACGATCGCCTCCTCCGCGAAGTCCTTGGTGACATCGTGGACCATGAGGATGATCTTGGAGGCGGCCACCAGTGCGTCGTGCCGGTCGGCCATGGCGGTGGCCCCGGTGTGTGACTGTTCGCCCAACACCTCGATGTCCAGCTTCTGGGTGTACCAACTGCTGTCCACCAGGCCGATCGCGATGCCTTCGCGCTCCAGGATGCGGCCCTGTTCGATGTGGATTTCCGCGTAGCCGGCGGCATCGGGTGCCTCGGCCGTGCCAAGGTACCCGATGCCTTCCAGGGCATCGCGGACGGTGACCCCCTGCAGGTCGGTGACGGCCAGCATCTTTTCCCGGTCCAACAGTCCTGCGTACACCGAGCTGCCCATGATGCTCGGTGCGAAGCGGCCGCCCTCTTCGTTGAACCAGTTCACCACAGCAAGGTTGAACCGGGGCAGCTGCCCGCCGGCAGCCACCTCCGCCTCCAGCCGCCGCGCTGCGTGCAGCGCGGCGATCACGCCGTAGGCGCCGTCGAAACGGCCCCCCAGCGGCTGGCTGTCCAGATGCGAGCCGATGATGACGTATGGCGCCCCTGGCACCCACTCCAGCAGCCCGAACATATTGCCGATTGAGTCCACACGGAGTTCCCAGCCGGCGTCGTCCACCCAGGCGGCGAACCATTGCCGGGTGAGCGCATCCTCGGCGGAGGCCGCCTGGCGGTCCACGCCGTTGTTCGCCGTGGCGCCGATGGTGGCCACGTGATGGAAGTCGGACAGGAAAGCTACTGAATTCATGGGAAAGTCCTTTGTATTGCTGAGTGAGGGGAGGGCAGGCTGCTAGCCCATCCGGCCGCGGGTTTCCGGCACCTTGGTGAACAGCACCAGGAGGAGTACGACGGCGGCCGCGGCGGCCATGTAAAAGCCCGGCGCGTGCGGCACACCGCTGCCGCCCACCAGGGCCGTGCCGATGAACGGTGCGGTGCCGCCGAACAGCGCGTAGGCGCCGTTGTAGCTGATCGCCGCGGAGGTGAACCGGGTCTTGGTGGTGAAGATCTCCACGAAGAACGTGTAGCAGCCACCGCCGTAGATGCACAGCGCCACCACGAACAGCGACTGGCCCAGGAGCGCCAGCGGCAGGCTGCCGCTGGTCACCAGCATGAAGCACGGCACGGATACCAGGGCCAGGACTGCGGAGCCGGCAATCAGCATCGGCTTGCGTCCCACCCGGTCACCAATGCGGCCGCCCAAGGGGAGCAGCACGGCGTAGAGCGCCAGCGCTGCAGCGTTGACCATCAGGGACTGTTCGCGGCTGAGCCCGCCCGACGTCTGCACGTAGGACACGAAGTAGGCAGAGAGGAAGTAGAAACCCATGGCCGTCAGGCCCATGACGAAGATGACCTGGACCATCCGCAGTTTGTTCTCCCGGAAGGCTTCGCGGACAGGGCTGAACTCCTTGGTCCGGCTGGCCTGGGCCTCGTTGAAGGCATCGCTCTCCACGGTGCGGCTCCGAATCCAGACCCCAAACAGCGCAAGCGGCAGTGCCAGCAGGAACGGAATGCGCCAGCCCCAGGCCATGAAGTCCTCGTTGGGCATGGACCTGCTGAGGATCAGGATCAGGGTCCCGGCAACTACGGAAGGCAGCGCGGTGGCGGCAATAGTGATGTTGAGCCAGAAGCCGCGGCTCTTGACGGGGGCGTGCTCGAAGACGAACGACGGCGCGCCCACGGACTCGCCGCCGGCCGAGAAGCCCTGGACGAGGCGGCAGAGCACCAGCAGCGCCGGTGCCCAGGCACCGATCTGGCCGTAGGTAGGCAGCATGCCCATGAGGGCGGTGGCCCCGCCAATGGCGATGAGGGTTATGGTGAGGACCCGGCGCCGGCCGATCCTGTCACCGAGCGCGCCGAAGAACAGGCCGCCGATGGGCCGGACCACAAAGGCGACGCCGAAAGTGGCGAAGGTGGCGAGCATAGCCGCTATCGGGTTAGTGCCGGGGAAGAACAGCTGCGAGAAAATCACCGCGGTGAGGCCGTAGAGGGTGAAGTCGTAAAACTCGATGAACTGCCCGATGCTGCCGCCGGCCAGCACGCGCTTCTGCATCTTGGTTATACCCGGGCGTGCGCTGGGGGTGCCGGGTTCAAGGACGGGAGCACCGGTTGCTGCTGCACTCAGGACTGCTTCGGGTGCCTGCTGGGGTTGAGGGTGGATCTGAACCACTGAATCTCCTTTGATCAACATGGTTGTCCCGCGTTCGGAGGGGTTTGTGCACGCCGTGACCGGAAGGGCTTGACCCTTCCGGGAACCCTGCTGCGACCCGCGCTGGATCTACTGTGTGTGATCCATTCCACATCTGTCCAATTGATTGATCTGGACTACCCGATAGATTCCGTCAATGACGCTGCCGGTCCTGCCGATCCGTATACCCGGTGGCACGTTTCCTCGAATGCCAAAGTCCGGCGGGTCGGCTGCACCCCTTCGGGCCGGACCAGCATCACCTCGATGGGCGGAAAGTTGTCCGTCAGTGCCAGCACCACCACCTTCCCGCCGGAATAGGTCATGTCGTTGTTCAACCGCTGGTTGAGCATGGCGTAGCCGTGCCCCTTTGCCACAAACGACCGAACAGTCTCGTACCCCGCAAAGCGGTGCCGGACGTTCGGTACGACACCAGCCAACGCGTAGAGCTGCTCGTAGTACTCGCGGCTGTGGGGAAGGTCCAACACCACGGAGGGTTCGCCGTCGAGGTCCCTGAGCGCAATGCTCCGGTCCGGGCGCGCCGCGGCAGGGTGCGCTGCGTGCACCAGGACGTGGGGAGGAACGCGGTCCAGGACCTTGTAGGTAAAACCGCGGCCCAACCCCAGTCCGTACATGAGCGCAACATCGCATTGGCCGTCCAGCAGGGCGCTTTGGAGGGTGGCGAGGTCGGCCTCCAGGAAAGATACTTCCACTCCAGGATGCTGCACCTCGAAGGTTTGCAGGATGGCCGGGAGCCGGAAGGGTGCCAGCGGCGCGAACACGCCCACTTTGAGTTCGCCCACCAGGCCCGCAGCAAGCCCGCGGGCAGACTCGTAGAGGGAATCGGCATGCTCCAGCAGCACTTTGATGTCCTGGGCAAGGTGCCTGCCGGAGGGTGTGAGGCGCAGCCCCCGGGTGTGCAGCCGTACGAAAAGTTGGGTGGAAAGGCTTGACTCCAACTGGGCGATCGCCGTGGACAGCGTTGATTGCGTCACCAGCAACCGTTCGGCGGCCGCCGTCATGTTTTCGAGCTCCGCAACCACCGAGAAATAGCGCAGCTGCGTGAGGGTGAATGGCTTGGCCATCAGTTAGTATCCATATCCTGCGGCACGGGCCGCCTTTGAAGTCCGGTAGGTCCGGGATGACATGTGTTCAGACCGTCCGAAGCCTGTGGAGGAGCAGCGCCACGTGCAGTGACGTGCGGGATTCGGCATCCTCCAGGTCCAGGCCCAGGAGCTCCTCGAGCCGCGCCAGCCGGGCATACAGGGTGGGCCTACTGAGATAGCCGCTGCGTGCCATGGCTGCCTTGTTCCCGCCCGAGTCAAGGTACTGCGCCAGAAGGTCCAGGTGTCCTCCCTGGCCATGCGCTTCGGCCTGCAGCACTCCTTCCAGCTCGGATTCCACGAACTGCTGGACGCGCGGGTCATTCCGCAGGAGTGCCAGCAGCCCACGCAGGCGCACGTCCGTTGCCCGGTAGAAAGGTTTCCGGGCACCGCGCAGGGTGGCTGAGGTTTCCGCGACATGCGCTGCCTCATCAATCCCGGCCGCTGCATCAAGCAGCGTTGAACGTGCCTGGCCCACGCCGATGTTCCACCCCGGTGAGACGCTGTCCGGCTGGCGGTCGAGGGCATTGGCCAGGCGGTGCAGCGTAGGGTCTTCCAACTGCTTCGCCGGCAAGGCAAGGATCATCCCCACCGACCCGGAATGGATGCTGGCTGTCAGGGCTGTGCCGGAAATGGACTTGAGGGCGCGGCCCAGCTGCTCAAGGAGAACCCGCTCCTCCTCCTGGCCGGCAAGCGGATCGCGGGAGGACGGCCCGCCGGCCCGCGATCCCGGCCCGGCAGGGGCGGCTGCCTGCGGGCCCACTCTGCGGAACACCACCGGCATGTACAACGGGGAACGTTTCAAACCCAGGGCTCCTGCCCGGGCCAGTGCCTCGGCTTCATCGAGGCCGCGCGGCTGGCGGAGCGTATTGAGCAGGCCCGCCTGGGCCTGCTGGCTAAGTTCCCGCCGGTCCCTTTCGGCGAGCCGGTTGATCGCCAGCGCCTGTGCCGCACGCTCAAGCACCATCCCCGCCAGGCCGTCGTCGTCCACTCCGAACGGAACTACCAGCCTTCCCCAAAGCTGCCGCTGCAGTCCCACCCGGGTCTGCAGCCAGTCCTCTGCTCCCGCGCGCGCCGTTCCGGCCGGCGAGGGGGTTGTGCGGGACCGCCGCTCCCAGTCCTCCAACAGCTCGGTTGCCGAGTGGCCCGGGGCTGAGAAGGCAAGGACCAGGTGGGACAGGTCCTCCAGGACCACCGGAGCGCCGATCAACTCAGCCGCCTTTTCCACTACCAGCTCCGTCCCGGCATTTTCCAGGCTCAGGAGCGTGAACGCCTCGTGGACATCGCGCGCGTGTTCCACGCGTTCCAGCTGTTCGGCAACAATCATCCGGTGCACCACCTCCGTAACCTGGACGAAGCGGACCCGCCGCTGCACCACGGCAACCGGCAGGGTGGTCCCTTGCGCCGCCGCCCGCAGCGCGGCCAGGCTGCGGTCACGCTTGCCGGTGAGTTCGACGACGAGACCGGCGGCTCCCGCCTGTTCCAGCGACGCCACAAATGAGGCTGTCAGCCCGGGGTCCTTTTCCAATTCCAGGCCGGTAGTGAGGACCAGTTCCCCGCCGGCAAGCAGGCCGGAAATATCCAGCACTTCGCTGACGTGCACCCAGCGGACAGGCAGGTCCAAGCGGCTGGAACTGCCCAGGAGCTGGAGGGCGCCGTCCTGAAGCACAGGCAGCGCAAGGACGTCACGAACCGAGGGGAGCATTTACAAAGTGTAAACGATCCTGTGATTTGCCTTACACACCGTCCCTTACGCCCGGCACCGGCTCCCTAAAGACTGGACGCATTGCACGCCCATCAAGGAGAAACTTTGAACACGATCGAGCACTGGATCAACGGCAGCTACGTCCCGGTCGGGGACCGCACCGCTCCGGTCACCAATCCTGCCACCGGCAAGGTCACCGGACAGGTGGCGCTGGCCTCCAGCCAGGAATGCGATGCAGCCGTGGCCGCCGCCAAGGCCGCTTTCCCCGCCTGGCGGGACACGTCCCTTGCCCGCCGCACCCAGATCCTTTTCGCCTTCCGAGAGCTGCTCAATTCCCGGAAGGGCGAGCTCGCAGCCATCATCACCTCGGAGCACGGCAAAGTCCTGGATGACGCGCTGGGCGAAGTGACGCGCGGCCAGGAGGTCGTCGAGTTCGCCTGCGGCATCCCGCACCTGCTCAAGGGCAGCTACACGGAGAACGCCTCCACCAGCGTCGATGTCCATTCCATCCGCCAGGCGCTTGGTCCCGTCGCGGTCATCAGCCCCTTCAACTTCCCGGCCATGGTGCCTATGTGGTTCTTCCCGCTTGCCATCGCGGCCGGCAACACAGTGATCATCAAGCCCAGCGAAAAGGACCCCACGGCCGTCAACTGGATGGCGGAACTGTGGAAGGAAGCGGGGCTTCCAGCCGGCGTCTTCAACGTCCTGCACGGCGACAAAGTCGCCGTTGACGGCCTGCTGAACAACCCCGATGTAAAGGCCGTATCCTTCGTCGGCTCCACGCCGATCGCCAAGTACGTCTACCATACCGCTACGGCCAACGGGAAGCGCGTCCAGGCCCTCGGCGGCGCGAAGAACCACATGATTGTCCTTCCTGACGCGGACCTTGACCTGGCTGCAGACGCCGCAATCAACGCGGGCTTTGGTTCCGCCGGAGAACGCTGCATGGCCATCTCCGCCCTCCTGGCCGTGGGCGACATCGCAGACGACCTCGTCGCCAAGATCGCCCAGCGCGCCGCGGCACTTCGCACCGGCGACGGACTGCGCGGCTGCGACATGGGCCCGCTCGTCACCGCCCAGCACCGCGACAAAGTGGCCGGCTACATCGACGCCGGCGAAGCATCCGGTGCCACTGTCGTCGTCGACGGCCGGAACATCGCCGCGGACGCCGAAGGCGACGGTTTCTTCGTGGGCCCCACCCTCTTCGACAACGTCACGCCGGACATGTCCATCTACCAGGACGAGATCTTCGGCCCGGTCCTGTCCGTGGTCCGCATGGACACCTATGAGCAGGCGCTCAACCTGATCAATAGCAACCCCTACGGAAACGGCACGGCAATCTTCACCAACGACGGCGGGGCAGCCCGGCGCTTCGAGAATGAAGTGGAAGTGGGCATGGTGGGAATCAACGTCCCGGTTCCCGTTCCCATGGCCTACTACTCCTTCGGCGGCTGGAAGAACTCGCTGTTCGGCGACACCCACGCGCACGGCACGGAAGGCGTCGGGTTCTTCACCCGCGGCAAGGCGGTCACGTCCCGTTGGCTGGACCCCAGCCACGGCGGCATCAACCTCGGCTTCCCGCAGAACGCATAAGCGCCAAGACTCCCGAGAGGAAACTGCAATGACCTCAACCATTGAGTCCGGTCCGCTGCCGGACATTGATCCTGCCATCTCCCGGCGTGCCTATGAACTGGACCGCAAGCACGTCTTCCATTCCTGGTCCGCCCAGGACCTGCTGGATCCCATGGTTATTTCAGCTGCCGAGGGATCCCATGTCTGGGACGGCGACGGGAACAAATACCTGGACTTCTCCTCCCAGCTGGTGAACACCAACATCGGCCACCAGCACCCCGCGGTGGTATCCGCGATCGCGGCGCAGGCCACCAAGCTGTGCACGATTGCGCCCAGCTATGCCAACGACGCCCGCTCCGAAGCGGCCCGCCTGATCGCCGAGCGGACGCCCGGGGAACTGGACAAGGTGTTCTTCACCAACGGCGGCGCCGATGCCAACGAACACGCCGTGCGGATGGCCAGACTGCACACCAGGCGCCACAAAGTGCTCTCGGCCTACCGCTCCTACCATGGCGGCACCCAATTGGCAGTCAACCTCACCGGCGACCCCCGGCGCTGGCCCAGCGACAACGGCAGCACCGGAACGGTCCACTTCTTCCCGCCTTACCTGTACCGTTCGGCCTTCCACGCCACGACGCAGGAAGAGGAAAGCCAACGTGCCCTCGCCCACCTCGAACAGCTGATCAGCATGGAGGGCCCGTCCACCATCGCAGCGCTCATCCTGGAGTCCATTCCCGGAACTGCAGGCATCTACATGCCTCCGCCGGGCTACTTCGAGGGCGTCCGTGAGCTCTGCACCCGGTTCGGTATCGTCCTAATCGCAGACGAAGTCATGGCAGGCTTCGGCCGAACGGGCAAGTGGTTCGCAGTAGAGCACTTCGACGTGGTGCCTGACCTGCTCACCTTCGCCAAGGGCGTCAATTCCGGCTATGTCCCCCTGGGCGGGGTGGCCATCAGCCCGGAGATCGCCGCCACATTCGGGCAGCGGACCTATCCCGGCGGCCTGACCTATTCCGGCCATCCACTGGCTACGGCAGCAGCGGTGGCCACCATTAACGCCATGGAGGACGAGCGTATAGTCCAGCACGCGGCCACCTTGGGTGAGACGGTGATCGGTCCAGCACTCAGCGCCTTTGCGGAGCGGCACAGGTCTGTCGGCGACGTCAGGGGCGTCGGCGTGTTCTGGGCCATCGAGCTTGTCCGCAACCGGGAATCCCGGGAACCGCTGGCACCATACGGCGGGTCCAGCCCGGAAATGAACCAGCTTGTCGCCGCGTGCAAGTCCCGGGGCCTGCTGCCGTTCGCCAACTTCAACCGCATCCATGTGGTTCCGCCCTGCAACACGAGCGTGGCGGATACGAAGGCCGGCCTGGCCATCCTGGACGAGGTGCTGGAGATCGCTGACGGTTTCGCAGCCTGACGACGCTCACCGCCGCCGGCGGCGGGTTCTTGCCCCCGCGTCACCCGGCGGCGGTGAGGAACTCCTTCAGCAGCGGCCCGGAGGTGGTCGCGCCCAGTCCGCCGTCCTCCACGAAGACGGCCACGGCAAGGTCTCCGTGGACAGCCACGATCCACGCGTGCGTCTTCGGGGGATTCTCCTTACCGAACTCCGCCGTGCCGGTCTTGGCCCCTACTGGAGCGCCCGGAACGCTTGAAAGGAAGCCGGCATGCCCCGAGGTGACCACGGCGCGCATCATTTCCGCCAGGGAGGCAGCCTCCGCTGCCGTGATGGGCTCGGCTGAAGCCGTCACCGGAGCCTCAGCCGTTGCTGTGGCCGAGGGCTGGGCGGCCGGTGCCGTGGAACCGCTCGTTGTCCCGGCGGCTGCAGCGCCGCCGCCGGGATTCATCACCAGCTGCGGCGAGACGGGCGCACCCTTGGCCACGGAACCGGCCATCATGGCTGCTGCCAGGGGCGAGAGCAGCACCTTGCCCTGGCCGATCATGGAGGCGGCATGCTCCGTCCCTGTCGCCTCCCCGGGAACGGATCCCAGGAACGCCTCCGCCCCCAGTGAAGGTGCCTCGACGGCGATTCCCATGGCCAGGGCGGCGGCTTCCAGCTGCCCCTGCGACACAGTGTTCCTGGCGGCGATGAACGCCGTGTTGCAGGAGTGCGCAAAGGCGTCGCGCAGGCTGACGGAGCCGAGGGAGCCCTCCGGGTAGCCTTCGGCGTTCTTGAACGTCCGCCCGTCCACTGTCAGCGTGGGCGTGCATTCGACCTTGGAGTCAGGAGTCAATCCGTTGCGGAACATCGCCAGGGAATCCACCATTTTGAAGATCGATCCCGGCGCGTACTGGCCCAGCATGGCGGTGTTGTAGCCGTTGCTGCCCGGACCCGACGCCACGGCCAGGACTGCGCCGCTGGAAGGGCGCAGCGCCACGATGGCGGAGGCCGGAGCGACGCCTTGCAAGGTGCTTTCGGCCAACGACTGCAGCCTCGGATCGATGGTTGTCTTCAGCGGCGTTCCCGGCGTGGGAGCCACTTCGAAGAGGACCCGCCGGGGGTCCGTTGCCGCCGACTGGATCTGTTCGCGGGTCAGGTCCGCGCGCTGGGCGCGGACCACGACGGCGTCCGTCCCCCTGAGCTGTTCGTCGTACTGCTGCTGCAGCCCGCCGATGCCTGTCACGTCCCCCGCGGTCAGGGCGCCTTCGGAGGCTTCAATCTGCTCTGCCGTGGCCTCGCCGACGGTGCCGAGGACGGCGCGGGCGAAGGTCCGGCTGGGCGCCAGCGGCACCGAGGCGGGAATGGCACGGGCACCGGGAATGGCAGCGATCTGCTCATTGGTGATGGTCCGGCCCTCTTCCCGCAGGGTGATCGCGGAAACGAAGGCTTCGGCGCCGGAGGCCTGCACCTGCTGGACGTAACCGGCCGGGTCAACGCCGACGAGGGCGGCGAGCCTGGCGGCAGAGTCTGCGGGGTCGGCACCCACCAGCTGGGGCTTATCGATACCGACGTTCACCACCGGCCGGTACGTGACCAGCGGGACATCACCGGCTCCGAGGATGTCCGCGCGCTGCGGGGACTGGGAGCCTTTGGACAGGATCTCGCTGTCGGCAAGGCCGGGCGCCAGCGTGGCGGGGTCCCAGACCGCAAGCCACTTGTCCCCGGACTTCCGGAACTTTGCCGGAACCGTGTACTTCCACTCCGCCTCGCCGAATGTCCAGGTGTAGTTCAGGGGCGCGGAGGCATTGTCCCCGTCAAGGGTTACGTCGCCCGCTTCAACCGCCGGCTTCAGGGGGTCGAGTGCAGCAAAGACGTTTCGCAGCTGGTCATTGGCGGCTGCGGCGTCCTTGCCCTCGAAGGCCACCGGCCCCACGTCCAGGGACGATACGGCTGTGGCGAACTGCCTGGCTGCCGCTTCGGCCCCGCTCCTGCCGTCGTCACAGGCCACCAGCGACGTTCCCAGGATCAGCACGGCGGCGGCCATAGAAAGTTTTGTTGTTTTCCCCATCCGGTTATTATCACCCGTTGCGCCCAGTGCAATTGGCCATTCAGGGGCCCTTCGCAGGCGGCCCGCTTTCCTAGGGCGTGTTCAGGCCCAGCGCGGGAACGGGCAGTTGGAACATGTCCTTTAGCGCATGCGTTGCCGCGTGGAGGCCGGGCATGCCCGTAACCCCCGGGCCGGGCGGCGTGGAGGAGGAACAGAGGTAGACGCCCCGCAGCGGGGTGCGCCACGGGTGCCGCGACACCACCGGCCGCTGGACCAGGCCGCGGAGGTCCATGGTCCCGGCACTGAAGTCCCCGCCGATGTAGTTCCGGTTGTACTCTGCCAGCTGCGCCGCGGTAACCACGTTCGTGTCCAGCACCAGGTCCCGGAAGCCCGGGGCAAACCGTTCCAGCTGGGCGGTGATCGCCCCGGACATGTCCTTGGTTGAGCCGGCAGGTACATGGCAGTAGGTCCACAGCGTGTGGCGCCCGGCGGGAGCCCGGCCGGGATCGAAGCGTGAAGGCTGGGCCACCAGCACATACGGCCGCTCGGGGTGGCGGCCCGCGCTGACTTCGTTTTCCGCATGCGCGAGTTCGGCCCTGGTGCCGCCCACGTGGACTGTTCCGGCCTCTGCCAGTTCCGCAGCTGTCCACGGCACGGGGCCGGAAAGAATGAAGTCCACCTTGCATGAGCCGTTCCCGTAGCGGAAGGACTCCAGGGCTTTGCGGTAACGGTGGGGAAGGGAATTCCCGGCCATGTCCGCCAGTCCCCGCGGCGCTACGTCAAGCAGGGTGGCCCGGGCGGCCGGGAGGTCCTGCAGCCGGTTTATCGGGGCGTTCGTGTGGAGGACCCCGCCGTGCGCCCTGATGTCCTCCGCCAGGGCGGCGGCAATGGCGGCGGAACCACCCAGGGGAATGGGCCACCCTTCAGCGTGGCCCAGCGCCCCCAGCATCAGTCCCGCCCCGGACGCGGCCAGTGACGGCAGGTGGGACACGGCGTGGGCAGCGACGCCGCTGAGGAGGGCGGGGGCAAGTTCTTCACGGAACCGGGTGTTCCACAGTCCCGAGCCCTGTTCCAGGGTCCGCAGGCCGAAGATGCCCGCAGCGACGGGATTCCGGGGGACACGGAAGAGCTGGTTCTGCGTGAAGTCCATGACGTCGTCAATGGCGCGGACCAGAGGTCCCATGAGGCGCCGGTAGGCGGCCCCGTCCCGCCCGAGTCCCGCTGCCGTCCGGTCAAGCGACCGGTAGGCAAGGGCGGACCGGCCGCCGTCCAGGGGAGAGCCGTAGGACAGCGCGGGAGTCGCGAGTTGCACCCGCCGGGACAGCTCGAAGGCGCGGAAGAAAGGCGATGCCAGGGCCATGGGATGGACGGCAGAGCAGACATCGTGGAAGTGTCCCGGCTGCATGAGTTCCGCAGTGCGCGTCCCGCCGCCGATTGCAGCCGCAGCCTCGAAAACCTCTACCGAGAGCCCTGCCCGTGCCATCACCGCTGCGGCTGCCAGCCCGTTGGGTCCGGAGCCCACTACCGCAACGTCAGGCATCGGACGCGGCCTTCCGCCGGACGCCCCGATCCGCCGCCTTCCGCAGGTTCAGGTGGAACCGGTCCGGGGCGCCGGTGAAGGGTCCGCCGTGGGGATCGTCCAGGTGGTGCCGCCGGATGGGATCGTAGGTGGGGTCGTAGATGTCCCACGTCACCCGTGCCATCAGGTAGGCAACGGCCACCATGTGCGCCGCCACGGCCAGGACGTAGTAGGGCATATCCAGGTTGTGCTGGGAGGAACCTGCGCTGGTCACCTGTCCAAGGTACATCCACACCGCGGCCCAATGCAGGCCTTCGACGCCCTGCCAGACCAGGAAGTCCCGCCACCGCGGCCTGGCCAGCGCGAGCAGCGGGATCAGCCAGACAACATACTGCGGTGAGTAGACCTTGTTGGTGAGGATGAATGCCGCCACGGCCAGGAAGGCCAGTTGGGCCAGGCGCGGGCGGCGCGGCGCTGTGAAGGCGATCAGTGCGATCAGGACGCAGGCCGCGGCAAAAAAGCCGAGCGACAGCAGGTTCACCGCGTCGGCGCCCAGTTCCTGCCCCCTCAACCTGTTCAGCAGCAGGTTGTAGGCAAACCACGGTGAGCCGTACCCGGCGCCGCGGTCGGTTGAGAACTGGAAGAAGTATGCCCACCCGGAGGGATTTGCGACGGCGAACGGCAGGTTGACTGCCAACCACGCGGCCCCCGCGGCGCCCGCCGTCTTCAACAGGGGCCGGAAGCGGCCGGTCCGCACGGCGAGCAGGAGCATGGCGCCCAGGATGAGCAGCGGATACAGTTTCACTGCCGTGGCCAACCCGATGAAGACTCCCGCAAGAACCAGCCGTTCCCGCGAGAAAAAATACATCCCCACCGCGAGCAGGGCCACCGCCCAAAGATCCCAGTTAATGGTGCCGGCCAGGACGATGCCCGGGGCCAGCGCCACCATGGCTGCGTCCCAAGGGCGGCGGCTGGTCATCCGGGCCGTAGCCAGGACGGCAACCACCGTGACGGCGGCCAGAAGCGCAGCATTGATATCGAAATAGGCGAGCATCCGGGCGTCCGCCACTCCGGTCCCGGGAACCAGCCATGCCGTTACCCCCGCGATCATGCCGGTAAGGACCGGGTACTCAAACAGGCTTCCGCTGCCCGCGATGGGAAACTGTCCGTCCGCGAGCCCGCGGTTCCGGAAGAGTTCCGGGAAGTCTGAGTAGCAGGTGGCGTAAAACTGGGTGGGGGATTCCCATCCGTTGGCGCGGCAGTAGCCCTTGAGCAGGATGCCCGCGAGTGCCGCCAGCACGGTCAGCAGGATCAGTACACGTTCCACAGTGAAGACGCCGGGGGAGACGATTCCTGGAGATGCCCTGGATCCCAGGGGGCCGCCCACAACTTCAGTGAAGTTCCTCAGCAGGACATCGCTCCGGCTGGGAACCACCAGGTGCAACCTTCCTTGGTGCTCCGGCGGCTGGGACTCCTGCATGGCTTGAGCTTACCGCCGCACCGGGCAGGTACAGGGCGGGCACGCTTCCCGCGGACGGGCCGTGGTCCACGTGCCTGCCGTCCCGCCTACCGCGTACCGCCGATCTGCTGGTGCAGCAGGACGAAGACGTCTTCGCGCTGCTTCTCCAGCAGGGGTTCGTTGATCAGCCTCCTGCCGCTGCGCCGGCCTTGTGCCGGCAGCAGGAGTTTCCGGAACTTTCTCATGGGTATCACCTCCTTTTGTACTGGCTGGCCCGCAAACCGGGCGCGGCAATTAATCCCTTTTCGCTAAATGCAATTGGGACTGGAATTAGGGCGCAAAAAACGCGCTTAGGAATAACCGGGATTAGGCAGAATTGCCGAACAAAACAGCGCGCGGACCGTTGGTTGGCAAGGCAGGGGGCACAGCGGGCTAAGGAAAGAGCGTGGCTCCGGCTTTACGGGCCGACTCAGGGGTCCTGGCTATGGCGTTGCACGTGGGAGGACGGTCCACCCAAACCAAGCAAGGCTAGGAGCCCGCGTGTCCCCAAAATGGGCGCGCAAAAGCATCAGAGGCCGGGGCCGCGGTGACGTTCATCTTCCGTCCGCTAGTCAAAGTAATCATTTTCCCAACCTCCTTTTCTGCTCTGCCATTGCTTAGGCCTTGGGCCTTGCAACATGCGCCGATACCCCCGGCAGACGCCCTGGGGTCAGGAACAAAACTACACTATGGCGAAGTATATCCGCCAGTAAGAAAACAAAAATAAATCCAACAAATTCCAGAAACCTTTAAAGGCCCCAGCGGACAATAGCGGGTGTCCTTTTGTCCCAGCCCAGCGTGCAGACCTTGGCGGTGCCCAGAATGAAATGGCGGCCTTCCATGGGCGGCAATTCCAGCCAACGCGCCGTGAGGATTCTCGAGAAGTGGCCGTGGGCCACAATCAGCACGTTATCCATGCCGGATTCCAGCACCCGGCCAATGATTTTGTCCGCCCTGGCCGCAACCTCGTCCAGCGTTTCGCCATTGGGAACCCCGTGCGTCCAGATCAGGTAGTCGGGGTTGTCCTTTCGGATCAGGTCGGAGCTGATGCCTTCGTAGTCGCCATAGTTCCATTCGACGGCAAGGGGTTCATGCTGGGCATCAGGGAAGCCGGCCAGCTCTGCTGTCCGCCGTGCCCGCCGCAGGGGAGACGTGAGCACCAGGTCGAAGTCGACGGGATCCAAGACCTTACGGGCCTCCACGGCCTGCTGTTCGCCCTCGACAGTCAACGGAAGATCCGTGAGCCCGGTGTACTGGCCGCTCTTGGACCATTCGGTCTCGCCGTGGCGGAGGATCCACAGCTGGGGGCGCGGGGCAAGGGCGGGAATTGTCACTTGGACTCCTCAGAAGGGAAAGGCTCGACGGCGGCGGGAGGCGTTCCAGCCTCCGCCGCGGCAGGTGCGGGTGCGGGATCGGCTTCAACGGACGCGGGTTCAGCTTCATCCGGGGTGGATTCCGGTTGTTCGGTCCACCAGCGGAGGAGCCGTGCTTCCGCTACTTCCGTGGGCAGGGGCCCGTTCTCCATCCGCTCATTCAGCAGGAACTTGTAGGCGCGGCCCACCACCGGCCCTGGTTTGAGCCCCAGCAGGGCCATGATCCGGGCCCCGTCCAGATCGGGGCGGACAGCCTCCAGCGACTCCTGTTCGCGCAGCGCGGCGATGCGGGCTTCGAGGTCGTCATAGGCGAAAGCGAGGCGTTCGGCCTTCCGCTGGTTGCGGGTGGTGACGTCCGAGCGGGTGAGCCGGTGCAGCCGTTCCAGCAGCGGCCCGGCATCGGTCACGTAGCGGCGGACTGCAGAATCGCTCCAGCCGGCGTCTCCGTACCCGTAGAAACGCATGTGGAGTTCCACGAGGCGGGCAACAGCTTTGGTGGTGTCGTTGTCGAAGCGCAGCGCCTTCATCCGCTTGGAGGTGAGCTTGGCTCCCACCATGTCGTGGTGGCGGAAGCTCACGGCGCCGCCCGGTTCAAAGCGGCGCGTAGCCGGCTTACCGACGTCGTGCATTAATGCTGCGAAGCGCAGCACGAAGTCCGGCCCCGGCACGGAGCCTTCACCGTCCGTCTCCAGCTCCGCTGCCTGCTCCAGGACCTGCAGGGAGTGCTGGTAGACGTCCTTGTGCCGGTGGTGCTCGTCAGATTCCAGGCGGAGCGCGGAAACCTCAGGCAGCACGAACTCCGCGAGCCCCGTATCCACCAGCAGGTCCACGCCGACGCGCGGGCGGGCGCCACAGATGAGTTTGACCAGTTCGTCCCGCACGCGTTCCGCGGAAATGATGGTGATCCGCTCCGCCATCTGCGTCATGGCCCGCCGGACGTCGTCGTGCACGGATACGCCCAGCTGGGCGGCGAACCGTGCCGCGCGCATCATCCTCAGCGGATCGTCGGAGAAGGACAGCTCGGGTGCCCCCGGGGTGGCCAGCACGGAGGCATGAAGGTCGCGGACCCCGCCGAAGGGGTCCACCAGTTCCAGTGAGGGCAGCTTCAGGGCCATGGCGTTGATGGTGAAGTCGCGCCGGAGCAGGTCATCGGTCAAGGACGAACCGAATGCCACCACCGGCTTCCGGGAATCGGGATCGTAGGCCTCTGCCCGGTAGGTGGTGATTTCGATCTGGAAGCCGGCTTTGCGCATGCCGATCGTGCCAAAGGCCCGGCCGATCTCCCAGTAGTTATCCGCCCACTTCTTGATGAGTGCCACGGTCTGGTCCGGGGTGGCGTCGGTAGTGAAGTCCAGGTCCGGGGACGTCCGGCCCAGGAAAAGGTCACGCACCGGTCCGCCTACCAGGGACAGTTCGTGGCCGGCGTCCACGAAGCGCCGGCCGAGCTCCAGGACCACCGGGTCCACTTGGAAATCGACGGTCTGGGAATCAGTCTTGTGATGTGCGTGCGCCATAGTTACTTAAGCTTGGCAGAAATCAGCGTGTCGGCAGGCCAAATTGGGGTCAAGATCGCACGGAATCGCTCGGTGCACGGCAAAGTGCGTCATATGCCGTCCATGTTGGTGTCATGTTCCGGTCATCACGAACGGGCAACAGTCGTTAGAGTGGACTCCATGGCCCATCCAGTACCGAGCGCTCCAGGCAGGAGGACAAACGCGCCAAAGCCATCGGCAATTGGTGCGCACGTTGCGCCTGCCCAGCATTCGGCACCGGCATCCCTGCCTACGGTGGAGGAGGTCTCCGCCGGCGGCGTCGTGGTGGACACGTCCGACGCCGAATTGAGGGTTGCGATTATCGCCCGCCTTAATCGCGGCGGGCGCCTGGAGTGGTGCCTTCCCAAGGGCCACCCGGAGGGCAAAGAAAACAACGAGCAAGCCGCGGTCCGCGAAATTGCCGAGGAGACCGGCATCGAAGGCGACATCCTCGCACCGCTGGGAAGCATCGACTACTGGTTTACCGTCAGCGGCCATCGAGTGCACAAGACGGTCCATCACTACCTCCTGCGAGCCACCGGCGGCGAGCTCACCATCGAGAACGATCCGGACCAGGAAGCCGTGGACGTGGCCTGGGTTCCCATCCAGGAACTGGCGCGCAAGCTGTCCTTCCCCAATGAGCGCCGGATCGCCGATCTGGCCAGGGACGTCCTTCCCGGGCACCTTTAGGGCTGCAGCCGCTCCGGGCAGCCGGTGCCTGCATTGCGGCTTTAACTGCCTTTGAGTGAGACGATGAACCCGATGTCAGCTACCAACTTTCCTTCCGATAAAGCCGGCCCGCCCGGCGATGCCGTCCCTGACGGCGTTCCCCCCGTGCCGGCCGGGGCGGACAGTTCCCCGGGCGGCACGGTTGCCAGCGAAACCAGGTCCAGCGCCATCATGGCTGCCGGGACACTCGTCTCGCGGTTCCTGGGTTTCGGAAAGACCTGGATGCTGGGCACCGCCCTGGGTCTTGGCTCCACCGTCAATGACACCTTCATTAACGCGAACAACCTGCCCAACCTGATCTTCCTGCTGGTTGCCGGCGGCGTGTTCAACGCCGTCCTGGTGCCGCAGATCATCAAGGCAAGCAAGGCTCCGGACAGGGGAGCGGACTACATCAGCCGGCTGCTGACGCTGGCTGTGCTCCTCCTGCTGGGCCTGACCGCCCTGGTAACCCTGGCGGCGCCGTGGGTCATCGAACTCACCACGCAGGGATACTCTCCGTCGCAGAAGGCGTTGGCAATCACCTTTGCTTTCTGGTGCCTTCCGCAGATCTTCTTCTACGGCCTCTACGCCCTCCTCACCCAGGTCCTGAACGCCAACGGCGCGTTTGGCCCCGCCATGTGGGCACCCATCCTCAACAACGTGGTGGCCATCGCCGGCCTGGGCATGTTCATCTGGATCTTCGGTGCGAACGAGCTGAATCCGCACACCCTGGACAACTGGGGCGATACCCAGACCCTGCTGGTGGCCGGGTTCTCCACCATCGGCGTGGTGTCCCAGACAGCCATCCTGATGATCCCCGTTTTCCGGCTGCGGCTGGGACTCCGCCCGCGGTTCGGCTGGCGGGGCGTGGGACTGGGCCAGGCAGCCAAGCTGAGCGTCTGGACCCTGCTGACTGCCGCCGTCGGGCAGCTCGCCTTCCTGTACGTCATGCGCATCGCCACCATCCCGGGAGCGGAACGCATCCGGCTGCAGCAGGCGGGAGACCCGGCCGCGAACATGCTGCCCGGCAACGCAGTGCTGGAGGTGGCCAGCCAGCTGTACCTGCTGCCGCACTCCATCATCGCGCTGTCACTGGCCACGGTGCTGTTCAACCGGATGACCCGGGCTTCGCAGGACGGGAACCACGACGAACTGCGCGACGCACTCTCGCACGGCCTGCGGACCATGGCGGTTGCCACCGTGTTTGGCGCCCTGGCCCTCTTTGCCCTCGCCGGGCCCCTGGGCATGTTCTTCTCCGGCGGGCTTCGCCAGGATGGCGTAATGCTGGCCCAGACGCTGACCATCCTCGCGCTCAGCACGCCGTTCATGAGCGCCAACTTCATGATGTCCCGGGTTTTTTACGCGAATGAGGACGCCCGGACCCCCTTCTACATCCAGCTGCTCCTGGCTGTTGTCTACGTGGCCGGTGCTTTCGCCATCCAGTTCCTGCCGGTTACCCAGATCATCTACGCGATCGCCGTCCTCTACATGGTGGGCAATATCCTCTCCGTGGTCATCAGTGCCTGGTTCCTGCGGCGCCTCCTGGGACACCTGGACGGGCCACGGATCGCCAACTCCTACATCCGCATGGGCTACGCGGCGCTTGGTTCCGCCATTGCCGGTGCAGGTGCGCTGTGGCTGATGGGCAGTTACAGCCCGGACGGTTTCGCCTGGCGCGACCGGATCACAGCCCTCATCACGCTCGTCGTGGTGGGCCCGGTCATGCTGGTGGCCTACTTCTTCCTGCTCAAGCTGTTCCGCGTTGCTGAACTGCGCGACCTGCTCCGCCCCCTCCTGGGACGGCTGGGCCGCGGCGCACCGCCTGCACCGTCCGCGGAAGCCGGGACCCCGCCGTCGGACTCTTCCCCTGGCGGATCCTCCAGTGAACGACGACGGCCCGCACCGGAGCGTGCCACCACCTCCGTGGATACCGGGCTCATTCCCCGGATTTCCGGCGAATTCGACGCCGTTTCCTTCAGGGCGGGGCCGGCTCCGGAACAGGAAGACGCTGAACACCACGCACGGCGGAGGCAGGCGCGCGACGGCGACGGCCCGGCGTCGTCCCACGAGGATTACCTTCCCGCGGAGGACCAGCCCAGTACGGCCCGGGGAGGTTTGCTGCGGGAAGAAATTCCGCTGCCAGGGCGCCGTACCTTCCAGGGGAAGCCCGGCGAGAACCCCTACTTCAAGCCTCGGCGCCCCCGAAAAAAGTGACTTTCGAGTCGCTCGCCGCTGCCTTTATCCAGGGAGCAAGGGGCGCAATCGGCTAGGATCGAGAAGGTACAGGGGTAGTTGCATCCAGGGCCAGCCGCCCGGCGGCTCCTGGATGGCGGTTGCATCATTCAAGCCGGCACTCCCGGACAGTCTAGGAGGAACACGTGTCCAACCCGATCGATGTCGGATCAGTACTGGGCGGCCGTTACAAGGTCACCGCCACTGTATTGGCCTCGCACGACCACGATCTGGTGCTGGACGGTGTGGACCAGGTCCTGAACCGTCCCGTCAGCATCCTCGTTGCCGGGCCCGGCAACACTGAACAGGTTGCCCAGAGCGCCCGGGAAGTGGCCACCGGTGAACGGCCCGGCACCGTCCAGGTCCTGGACCTTGGCATGACCGAGGCTGCCACCTACCTCATCACCAACCACACGTCGGCTGCGGATCTGCTTGACCTGGTGGTTGCGTCGAATCCGCCGTACGTGGAACCCTTTTTCACCGACACGCTGGGCAGCGAAATCTTCGGCCAGCCGAGGTCTCACGAACCCGAACCCTACGACGATGAAGACCACATTGAAGCGGGCTACATCAAGTACTCGGACACACACCCAAGCCAGGTGGACCCCTATCGGCAGGCACCGGCTGTGCCGCCGAAACCGCCCGCGAAGCCAGCAGCGTCGCCTTCCTCCGCCCGCAAGTCCGCCGGGGCCTCCGCAGTGGGCGGGGCAGCCACCGTGGGTGGAGCGTTGGGCGGTGCTGCCGGGGCTGGCTCCGGAGCCCGTAACGCCAGCGAAGCCTCAACCCGCGCTACTGCGCTGAACACCGGCCAGGCACGGGACCAGCAGGTCCCGACTCCCGGAAACGTGGAGGGCACTCCAGGCGGAAGGCCGAAAGTGTCCCTATGGTCCGATGCCGACTACGCCTACGCCGAAGACCAGCCTTCCGGGACCGCGCCGGTTGAAGACGAACCCCAAACGGCCAACAAGAAGCCATCCTCTTTTGCGCGCTCCGCCGCGCCTACGGCCGCGGCTGCTGCGTTTGACAGCCAAGGCGAGTATGACGATGACCGTGACGAGGCCGGACGCGAGCCCAGGTCAATGCGATGGCTCGTAGGCGGGTTGCTCGCTGTGGTCCTCATTGCCGGTCTTGTTTTCGCCGTGACCAATTTGGGCAGCCTTTTCTCCCCGCAGCCGCAGGCCGGCTCCCCCGCCCCTGCCACCAACGGCGGTGCCCCGGAAACCACGGCACCCGGAACACAAGCGCCCTCATCGGCTGCTCCTGCCGCCCCGCCTGCAATTGAAAACATCAGCAGGCAGGGGAGCTTCGATTTCGCGGCCACCTTCGATGGTGACTTGGTGAAGGCCTATGACGGAAACGCTGCCAGCTACTGGTCGGACATGGAGTTTGCCACCGAAAACTGGGGCGGACTGGCACCCCAGGGCGTCCCGCTGGTGGTAAAGCTTAAGAAGCCCGCCAAGGTTTCCTCCATCACGCTCTCGCAGTTGGGAGGGGCCGGTGGCAACATCACGGTATACACCAACGACCGGCCCGCCCTGGATGGTGCCAAAGCCGTAGGGACCAACAGCTTCACGTCAACGGACCTGACAATGCCTTTGGCCGAGCCGGTCCAGGCTCAGTACGTGATTGTCTCCATCAACTCACTGCCACGGCTTGCTGCTCCTAAGACGCGCTACGGTTACGGCGTCCGGCTCGCGGAGATCAAGGTCCAGTAAACTCCATCTACGTGAGGGGCGGCAGCTGCAGTGGAGTGGGCTGTTGCGCTGGTTGTCGCCGCCCACGGCTGGGGCAGGCGCGGCGCCTGCGCGGTTGGACTGTAACCTTGGAAGAGCGCCTCCGGTGACTGCTGTCCGCTGTCCGCCGGCGTTTCACCACGGCCAGGCGCCGGAATATTCAGGATCAAGTAACAGTTGTGCCATGTGGCCGGCCTCCACGGGGAGGCGCGTCAAATAAGGAAGAGGTTCACCGTTCAGTGACCATCGCAGAAAACACCGCGTCCGAAGTACGTGATGTCATCATTGTGGGCTCTGGCCCGGCTGGTTACACGGCAGCTGTCTACACCGCCCGTGCCAACCTCAAACCGCTTTTGCTTGCTGGCTCCGTCACCGCCGGCGGTGAGCTGATGAACACCACCGACGTCGAGAATTATCCCGGCTTCCCGGAAGGGATCATGGGCCCGGACCTGATGGAGAACTTCGAGAAGCAGGCCGCACGCTTTGGCACGGAGATCCAGTTTGAGGACGTGACTTCGCTTCACCTCGAAGGTCCCGTAAAAACGGTGACCATCGCCACGGGTGAGAGCTTCCGTGCGAAGGCAATCATCCTCTCTACGGGGTCCGCTTACCGGGAACTCGGGCTGCCGAACGAAAAGCGCCTGTCTGGCCACGGCGTTAGCTGGTGTGCAACCTGTGACGGTTTCTTCTTCAAAGACCAAGACATTGCTGTGATCGGCGGGGGAGACTCCGCGATGGAGGAAGCACTGTTCCTCACCAAGTTCGCGAAAACGGTGACGGTTGTCCACCGACGCGACACCCTGAAGGCATCCAAGATCATGGCCGACCGCGCTTTGGCCCACGAAAAGATCAACTTCATCTGGAATAGCACCGTGGATGACGTCGTGGGCGAGGATAAAGTCAGCGGCCTGAAGCTGAGGAACCTCGTTGACGGGACAGTTTCCGATCTTTCGGTGACCGGCGTATTCGTGGCCATCGGCAACGACCCCAGGACGGAGCTTGTCAAGGATGTCCTTGACCTGACACCCGAGGGAACCATTGCTGTCGAAGGCCGGAGTTCGAAGACAAGCATCCCCGGGGTTTTCGCCGCCGGCGACGTTGTTGACCCCACTTATCGCCAAGCCATTACGGCATCCGGCTCGGGTTGTGTAGCTGCAATTGATGTTGAGCACTACTTGGCAGATTTGCCCGCATAATCATCGCAAACAGTATCCGAAGAGAGAGACAAGGGTTATGAGTAACGCCAAAGACGTAACAGACGCTAGCTTCAGCACGGACGTTCTTTCCTCCGACAAGCCGGTTATTGTTGATTTCTGGGCCGAATGGTGCGGCCCGTGCCGCAAGCTCGGCCCTATCCTGGACGAAATTTCGGTGGAATACAGCGAGAAGGTTGATGTCGTCAAGGTGAACGTGGACGACAATCCATCCATCGCCGCCGAATACGGCATCACATCCATCCCCGCTGTGTACCTGTTCCAGGGTGGTGAAGTGAAGAACACTGTTATTGGAGCTAAGCCGAAACAGTTTTTCGAAAAGGAATTCGCTGACGTCCTGTCCTAGGGTCCGCGCTTTCAGCAGTTTAGAAGTGGCCACTGCCTTCCGGCGGTGGCCACTTCTTTGTTTCGGGCACTGTGGCGGTGCGCTCTGCGGCATGACGGGCCGACAAGCCCGGGGCTGACATCCGCTGCCAGTTCGAGCCAGTCCGTGCGTCCTCTGTGTTTCACGTGAAACGGTGCCGGTACGCGGCTGGCCGCAGTACTGAGAAGCAGCGTTTCTTTTTGGGGGGCGGGGTCCAGCGAAAGGGAGCCCGCATTCCTTGGTGGAGTCAGTCGCTTCCGGGCAGGGTACGGCCACGGAGCCACGCCACGACACGCCACGCCACGCCACGCCACGCATGAATTCATCGCGTTTCTTTCGATGATCGGGAGGGAGGCCCCCGTACTTCGCAAACAAGGTGACGAGATTTAGTACTGCGCATACCCGCTCGTGGTTCATTCGGCCTTCGGCTGCAGACCAGACCAGTCCGTTTCACGTGAAACACGCATCAGTGCCTTGGAGCAACAGCGAATTCGCCCTGGTAGACCCCGAGTGACGCTGGCCCCGATGTCTCATCAAGGGATTTGCTGGCGTGCCCCGTTTGTCTGGAAACGCGCCACACCTGACACGGTGGATCGCTTGAACCGTCTCTCCACCAGCAAACGCGGTTCTCCGCACAGCGCCAACGCCGCACCGTTCAATTCCGAGGACCTCATCGCAATTCGCTCCTCGTCTCCGAACACCATCCCTGAAGCGGCGGAGAAGCGGTGGGCCGTGATCGGACGCCCCGAAACGAAGGCTGCGACGAACGACAGGGATGGCCTAACCCACAGGCGGCCACATAATGCCCCGACTTATGCCAAACTACTACATTCAAGAAATCACGCCGAGTTGGCGTCGCCCTGCTGTTCGTCTGGTACCCAACCAAGCCCAACGAGGTGACGCCCACCTCTGATGCATCGACAGAACTCAACGACGCCCGCCTCACCCCCCGCTCAACGTCACCTCGTGCCGCTGCACTTGGATCAAGCCCACATAGAGTCGCAAGACAACCTGGCTGCCAGATCCTTTCTCGACAGTTCGTACAAGCATCGCCGCATCACGTACTTCTCGCCGGCGTCTCAGCCCGCTTGCCGGGGATCTGGTGGCTGAGCAATCCGCGAGAGCGGCGCCTCCGACATGCGCCGGCCCACTTCCCTAAAATGCTGATCCAGCCCGGCTAGCACAACCACATCTGCCCATTCTTGCCTGGATTCACAAGCTAGTTCATGGCAACGCCCGGATCCGTTTCACGTGAAACATTCCCTTGGTCGCAGGCGGGAAAGGCCGCGAGAGGCATGCCGAAAAGCTCGACAGCGTACCCACAGCCGGTCGCCGCTCCGCTTCCTCTGTACTCGCTGGCAAGTCTCATTGATGTCATTTGGCGGTACCGCCTAGTGACTGTCGCTTGGCCCCTGGACGTCGATTCGTGGGGGACACCCGACAGCCATTGGAAAAGGTCCGCTGTACGGCCATACGGTCACCGGGCGCCCTCGACGTGAACTGCGGGACCAGCCGACAGGGTCTGCATCAGGTCGCTTCTTCCTAGGCAAGAAATCTACCAAGCACCCTCGTACACACTCACACTGACAGCGTCACGGCGTGGCACACGACCCGTTGCTGCACCGACCGTAATTGTCATTAGCTTCCTCCTCGGCTCTGTACCGTCGGTTTCGACGCAAAACGATGGCGCCACCCATGTGTGATTCACCGCTCGGATTCCCACCCACAGGTCTACACGCCTAATAGTCCGCCGGTCCTGCATGTGCTGATCGAGCATAGGACGCATAATGGGCTCCTGGAGCCCTCAACCGACCGCTCGTCTATCCACAAGTTATCCACAGTGCCATTCGCGCTTTATTCACAGCCTTATCCACAGGGGCGTATCCGCCAGCCCACAGTGGCCACTAAGCCTGCAGGCGAGCCACAGGCCGCACGCGCAGCTGACGGCCCTATTCATGAGCCAGCAATCGGTCACCAGCGCGCTCCTAGCCCCGTTCACCGACTCCATTTATGCGCCGATTAAACCGCTGGCAGTAGATCGGTGCTCAAGAAGCAGTCCAGAAAGTGCCCCTGGCTTTGTTTCACGTGAAACCGGGTGAAGGAGGAACTCCTGAACGATCGTCGACGGGATGAGCGGACCGTGACTTGTTGCTTCATGGGCCCATACACGCTGCGTTTTTAGGACCGCAATCCACAGAGTTATCCACAGCCCAATCCACAGAGATATCCACCACAGTTCGGCCGACATGTGGAAAGACTAAATACACTAGAGAGCATCCCAGACGACAACTAGCCCAGTTCTTCCTAGCCACGAGGTGGAGCACCCGGGGGACACCTAGCGAGGATTGTCGCAGTGCTCATGAGCGGTGCGTCGTGCCTACGCAGGGCGCGGTCTCAGACTCACAGGCATCATGGCCCTCGTTGTCATACCAACCAGCGCACGGGCTCGGAAACCTGGCCGTTGCGTTCGCGTGTAGTTGCCCCGCACAGACCGTCCGCAGCTGGGTCCTTGATGACTCCTTGGTCGCCAGGACGTCAGGTGGGTAGAGGAAGCGGCGGCCCGCGTGCCCGCAACTTGTACGCGGCTATAAGGTCCTCCCACCGGCAGGTTCGTAGGAACGTTGTCGGGAGAACCCTCGTACAAGACCTCTGTCCCACCAGAGCCACTTACTCGGCGGCCGTACAGTGGGCGGCCGGGGCTTACGACCAGTCAGGGGAGCGGGGACATGAGCCAGCTCTGCAGAAGCCTGTTGGCTGGGGAAACGGACTTGATACCCGGGTTAGCGAAGAACTGCCTCTCGGACCTCTGTCCGCTTCGGGACATCCTTTTGAGGACGCGTCCTCCTGCCGCCTAAGAAGCATTAGAACCCCACCATATGGGCTTGCCGGTCGTATATCGGTAAGGAGATTCTCACCTTAAGCTGCCCCTCACACTCACTCGTCCTTACGTGTTGTACCCGCTACGCAGGTCTTGTACCCGCTACTCATCCCAGTGCGCCCACGTCAGCTGTCGACACGTATCGTGCAACTTGTGAAGTGCGGCCCTCCGTGCCGGGCATTGTTTCACGTGAAACAGAGAAGTTCGTCCCGGGATGCGGCGGGGGACCGGGCGGACCGACGTAGGACGCGGTGCGAAAGGGTCATCCGCAACATTTGCAGTGAGGCATCTAAACGCAAACCAGCTCCTCGGCCTGCGCACGGGGAACGCTCACTATCCAAGCTGACCCGACCCCCTGGGCTGGACCCATGTCCAAAATTGACGGGGACCACCGAAAGGAACGCGTCTCTGCACCCTGCTCATGCGGACATAACCGTGGAGGATATGGCAGCAACCAAAGTCCAAACCACGTGTAGGCATGACGATTTCGGCTCTCTACAAATCCAGATTTCTGCAGTCTAGTAAAGATCGCACCAACCTATCCACGGTCCTCGCGGCTCCACAGCCGCGCTTGTTCCACGTGAAACAGCGCTGCGCTACCACCGCGGAACTGCGTTTCGGCGGCGAGCTACAGACAGTCCTAAACGAATACACCACGCGAGCTGAACACGAGCGGAATCGTTCCATTGGACGAACAGCACTAGGTGGATGCAGGGCCGGTTCGGATAGCACTTGAGGAACTCGGTGAAGATGGCTAGCCTCCCCGAGGCGAGCGGCAGAACACAGTAGTAAGCGCAGTGGTTGCATACGCATCGCGGGCTCTCCAATTCGCATCCCGGCTCCAGTGCTAAAGAACTACCGCTACCCACGTGCCGATGGCGATTAAGCAGCCCGCAGCACAGTGGAAAAAGCCAAAAGTTTCACGTGAAACATGCTGAAAATCTTCGAAGTCGGCGGTTAGCGTAGGGCCGAGCCACCCTGCAAAAGTACCACGTCGAAGGTGCACCTCTTTCGTCCTATTAGCTCTATGGGACGGTGTCCAACCGCTGATAAAGGACGAATACAAGAGACCGCAACACCGCCCACACGGGCCGTAGCCTAAGAAATTCATCTGAGCTTTAGCTGCACTCACGGGCGTGGGTGCCGCAACATTCATTACGCCCCAGAGGCAGGACCAAAATCGGGATATTTAGGGAAACGGCGCCTGACCGGCAT
Source organism: Arthrobacter sp. AB6 (assembly GCF_031844545.1). NCBI lineage: Bacteria > Bacillati > Actinomycetota > Actinomycetes > Micrococcales > Micrococcaceae > Arthrobacter > Arthrobacter sp. AB6. The sequence goes on along the minus strand of NZ_JAUZVL010000027.1, from coordinate 20,671 downwards.
CCGCTGAACCGCTGCAGGTTCACACGACAACCGGGATAAGCGCGGTGAACAAAAGGCAGCCTTTGCTCAAAAAATGAAGGCCTGATCCACAAGGAATCAGGCCTTCAAGCTACGGAAAGATGCGCTTTAGTTGTTCGAACCAGGTGCAAGGACATCCATAATCCGGTTTAGATCCTCTACACTTGCAAATTCGATACTGACCTTGCCTTTGCGGACACCAAGGGAAATTTTCACGTTGGTATCAAGACGGTCAGAAAGCGAGGACGCCAAGTAGTCGAGCCGCTCGTGGCGTGCCCCGGGGCGGGGAATGTTGTTCTTCGCAGGCTTGGCGGGATCCTGGTACATCGTCACGGCTTCTTCGGTGGCTCGCACAGACATACCCTCGGCCACGATCTTTTGGGCCAGTCGCTCCATTGCTGCTGCGTCTGGCAGGGCCAAGAGCGCCCGGGCGTGGCCTGCGGACAAGACACCTGCCGCAACCCTGCGCTGCACTAATGGGGGTAGCTTGAGCAACCGCAGCGTGTTCGACACCTGGGGACGGGAACGGCCAATACGATCGGCCAACTGCTCATGGGTTGTTCCGAAGTCTTCCAGGAGTTGCTGGTAGGCCGCCGCTTCTTCGAGAGGGTTCAGCTGGCTCCGGTGCAGGTTCTCCAGCAGGGCGTCCCGCAGAAGGTCGTCGTCCGTGGTATCCCTGACAATTGCAGGGATGGTATCAAGGCCTGCAGCCTGTACCGCCCTCCAGCGGCGCTCACCCATGACGAGCTCAAAGGGTTCACCACCGGGTTCGGTTGATTTCCGGACAACAATTGGCTGGAGGACGCCTATTTCGCGGACGGAGTGAACGAGCTCAGCCATCTCGTCTTCGTCAAAGACCGATCGTGGCTGTTTGCGGTTGGGGTGGATATCCGAGACCGGAATTTCAGCGAAACGAACACCGGGAACCTCTACCAGTTCCACGCCCGAGTCAGTCCAGGTGGGTTCGTCGTTCCGTTCACCGCCATCACCAGATGCCGGCGCGGTGGCAGTCATACCTGTCTGCTCCTGCTGGTCAGGAGCGGCCTCAACCTTGTCAGGGGATTCACTGACCTTTTCAGTTTCAGCGGAAACACTGCCTGAGGAACGGGACTTGCCCGCCGCGCTTCGTCCAGCCGTGCTCTTGCCCGCAGGAGATGCCGATGACAACTGCTTAGCGGACGGACCAACGGTCCGTCCACTTGCTGCCTCATCAGAGGACTGGCTGTTCGTCGCGTCTTCGGCTGGTTCCGTCTTCTTGCGTCCCTCAGGGAAGAAGAGGTCTACCGGTCGGGAAACAGCTGTACCATTACCCGAACCGTTGGCGGCGGCGGAACTTGGAATCAGCGCGCCAAGACCGCGGCCCAGGCCACGTCGCTTCTCGCTCATTGGTAATCCCTCCAGTGTTAGAGCCCGGCCTTGCCGTTCTCCGGTCGTTGCAGTTTGAAGATTCAGCGTTCTGCTATTTCAGCGGCGGCTTCCAGATAAGACAGGGCTCCACTGGAGGAAGGGTCGTACGTCATGACAGTTTGCTGGTAGCTCGGTGCCTCCGATATCCGCACGGAACGCGGAACAACAGCAGACAGCACCTGGTCCGGGAAGTGCTGGCGAACCTCGGCCGCAACCTGGGCGGCGAGATTTGTCCGTCCGTCATACATCGTCAAAAGAATGGTGGAAACGACAAGATCCGCGTTGAGGTGCTTCTGGATCATCTCAATGTTCTTGAGGAGTTGGCTCAATCCTTCAAGTGCGTAGTATTCGCACTGTATGGGAATCAGAACCTCATTGGCAGCACAGAAGGCATTGACCGTCAGGAGTCCAAGGCTTGGCGGGCAATCGATAAAGATGTAGTCGAGCCGCTGTTCGCCGCTCTTCTCGCGCGCCTTCGCATAGACGTCAATTGCGCGGCGGAGTCGCTGCTCACGGGCCACCAGCGAGACCAGTTCAATTTCCGCCCCGGCAAGGTGGATGGTGGCGGGTGCACAGATCAGATTGTCGATGTCGGGGCAGGGCGCCACTACGTCGGCGAGCGGGACATCGTTTATCAGGACATCGTAGATGCTGTCCACATCGGCATGGTGCTCGATTCCGAGGGCGGTGGACGCGTTGCCCTGGGGGTCGATATCGATGACCAGGACGTTCAACCCGGCCGCGGCCAGCGCGGCAGCAATGTTGACGGTGGTGGTGGTCTTTCCCACTCCGCCCTTCTGGTTTGAGACAGTAAAGACGCGCGTCTTCTCAGGGCGAGGAAGCTGCCGGCCCACCAACCGTTCACGGCGCTTGGTTTCGTGCGCCAGTTCGCGGGCGATCGGGCTGGAATCATCAATTCCATCAATGATGTTAGATCTACCGGCGGTGGTTGTTTCACGTGAAACGGCCATGGCGTTAGCGCCTGCAACAACCCTTTCCGGGTGAATTCCACCCCTGGCCGGGACCACGATGGGACCAGCGACGGAACGTGCTGACCCCAAGGACACGAACGGCGGTATCCGTTGCGTGGAGGCTTCGCTACTGGTCACTGGGGCACACTCACTCTCGTTCGGCCAAATTTGCTGCCGATGTCTAGCCTAACCGCTGGACCCGGCAGAGTTTGGTCACCGGGCCTGAACTAGGCTTTCTTTTGGGACTTGTTTACAACGATGCGCACCACAGTAGTAGGTTCCTCGAGCAGGCTCTCGCCCACAGTCCGAACAGACGTTTCAATGCCGCCCAGTTTGCGGATGGTCTTGGCGGCCTTTTCGATTTCCTCAGCCGCACTGCGACCCTTGATGGCCACAACTTCGCCCTTGCCGCCGAGGAGCGGAATCGTGAGGCCGGCGAGGTTGCTGAGTGCAGATACCGCGCGGGCTGTCACCACATCAGCCTCCACGTGTCCCACTGCCAACTCGGCCCGGGTCCGCATCACGGTGACGTTGTCCAGGCCAAGATCGTCAACAACTTCCTGCAGCCAAATGACCCTGCGCTCCAACGGCTCAATCAGGGTCAGTTCAAGGTCCGGACGGGCAATGGCGAGGCAGAGGCCCGGCAGGCCTGCGCCACTACCGACGTCGGCCACATGGCTGCCCTCGGGAATCTCGCTTTCAATGACAGCGCAATTGAGGACATGCCGGCTCCAGAGCCGGGGAATCTCACGCGGTCCAATGAGGCCGCGCTCCGTTCCGGACGTGGCCAGGTGTTCCACATAGCGCTTAGCCAGGTCCAACCGGTCACCGAATATTTTCTCAGCGGCCACGAGTTCAGCTGCCGTGATGTCAACCATGATTAGCGGGTTAGCAATTCTCTAGTCTGCGGACACAACAATGTGGCGTCCGTCGCCTTCGCCCTCGGACTCACTGACCAGTCCCAGGTCGGCAACGGCATCATGGACAATCTTGCGCTCGTAGGCGCTCATCGGTTCCAGTGCCACCGGCTTGCCGTTTTCCTTAACCGAAGCTGCCGCATCTTCCGCGATCTTCTGCAGATGGCCGGTGCGCTCCTGGCGGTAGCCGTTGATGTCCAGGACCAGCCTGGACCGGTTGTCAGTCGCCGAGAGAACAGAGAGCCTGGTGAGCTCCTGAAGTGCCTCAAGGACTTCTCCGTCCTCACCCACCAGGCTATCCAGGGCATCGGACTCTTCCTCGGTCACGATGGAAATGTAAGTGCGGCCGTTGCGGACTTCAATGTCGATATCGCCGTCGATGTCGGCAATGTCCAGCAGCTCCTCCAGGTAGTCCGCTGCCACGTCGCCCTCTTCCTCCAGGCGGCTGGCTGACGATCCCTTGGCTACGTCAGTCCCCAAGGATTCGCCATGCGCGGACGCAGCCTGGCTCGCGATGATGTCCTCGGAAAGGGCGTGTTCGGTGCTCTCGGCAGACATTACTTCTTCTTCCTGTTCTTGCGTTGTGGCTGGATGCGCTGTGCTTTGGCCTGAGCGACGGCCGCCGCGGCGGCGGCCTCGGCCGCTTCGTCCTTCTTGCCGCCCAAGATGGGCAAGGCCGGAAGGCCCTTGGCGGCACGGCGCTCGGCGAGGGCCTTGGCGGCGGGGGATCCCGGCGTCGGCATGCGGCGGATGACGAAGAACTGCTGGCCCATGGTCCAAAGGTTGGTGGTGGTCCAGTAGATGAGGACACCGATGGGGAAGTTGATGCCGCCCACGCCGAACACGATAGGCAGGATGTAGAGCATCATCTTCTGCTGGCGCATGAACGGGCTAGCCATGGCCTCTTCGGACATGTTCTTGGCCATGATCTGCTTCTGCGTGATGAACTGCGAGGCCGTCATGGCCAGGATCATCAGGATGGAGAGAATCCAGACCGCAACGACGTTGCCACCCGGCGGCGTTCCGTGCAGCAGCGTCGCAGACAGCGGGGCCCCGAAAATGGTGGACTGGTCAAACTGGACCACCTGTTCGTGGTTCATCGCACCAATGCTTTTGCCCTCACGGCTAGCCGTCGAAATACCGGACAGTACGGTGAACAGTGCAAAGAAGAACGGCATCTGGATCAGCATGGGCAGGCAGGCGGAGAACGGGTTGGTCCCGTGCTTCTTGTACATGGCCATCTGTTCCTGCGCCATGGCCTGGCGGGACAGCTGGTCGGTTTTGCCCTTGTACTTGTCCTGGAGTTTCTTCAGGTCCGGCTGCAGCAGCTGCATGCCGCGCTGGGCCTTGATCTGCTTGACGAATACGGGAATCAAGGCGGCACGGATGACCAGCACCAACCCGATGATGGACAGCGTCCAAGTCCAGCCCGAAGCCTCCGGCAGGCCAATGGCGGTCAGGCCCTCGTGGAAGCCCACCATGATGATGGAAACAAGCCACTTGAACGGAAACATGATTGTTTCAAAGAAGTCCATACGATATCCCTATTCGTCAGGCCGCAGTGCGGCCTTCTCCATCAGACTGCGCAGCCAGGTACTTGTCCGGGTTGTTCAGTACAACAATTGTGGGGGTCTGGTTTTCAGGCCAGTGTCGGTGGCCGGCGGGGACGTGGTCCACACCGCCGGCGTTCCAGGGATGGCAGCGCGCCAGGCGCAGGGCTGCCAGCCAACTTCCCCTGACGGCGCCGTGCACCGTAATCGCTTCGAGGGCATAGGCCGAGCACGAAGGAAAGAAACGGCATACCTGGCCGTACAAGGGTGAAATCACCTTGCGGTAGGCCATTAACAAAAGAATGAGGATGTTGCGGGGCAGGTTCCAGAGGAACAGCGCAACTGCTGCGGCACTACGTCGGAGACAGGTAACGACGACGGCGGTGGCGTTACGCACGCAGTGTCCCCTCCTGTGTAGTACCGGCCGAACTGTTTGCGGCAGCCCCTGCAGGACGGCCGGCCAGCCGGGTGATCGTTGATTCCAATGCGGCATTGTAATCCGACAGCAGCTGGTCCCAGCTGGCAGTTGCGGACGCGGGAAGCGCCCGGACCACTATGGCAAACCCGGTGCCGTACTCGCGCAGCGAGGCAGCACCTGCTTCTCTCAGTCTCCTCTTAACGAGGTTCCTGGCCACAGCGTTCCCTACACTCTTGGAAACGATGAACCCGATCCGGCTGGGTTCGTCGGCAGCAATAGCTGCCGTATATAACACTACGTTCCGGCGTCCATTGCGGACACCGGAACGTACGGTTGTTGAAAAATCGGTCGCAGTCCTCAAACGGTTACGGGTGGCCAGCACCTTTAAACTCGCAAAGAAATGTCTACCGACAAGTCAGTTATTTACGCCGACAGCTCGGTACGGCCCTTGCCACGACGGGCTGCCAGGATGGCGCGGCCGGCACGGGTACGCATACGAAGGCGGAAGCCGTGCTTCTTGGCTCGACGGCGGTTATTCGGCTGAAAAGTCCGCTTGCTCACGTTAGTTACTCCAGTGGATCAAAGGTGCGCCCACCCGATCAGTATGGGGAAGAACTGGCCGACGCTAAGTTTTGTATATGCACGCTTCCCCCGGCTGCTCAAGCGCACTGCGCCTAAGAGATTCAGATGGGGCCAAAAAGCGGACACAAAGGACTTCACAACGTTAGGGCAATCGGAACCCCTGAGTCAAACCGACGCACCCCCTGCCGGCTATCCCCAGCTGTGCCTAACCCGCCGTCCAGACCTGTGGATGAAGTGGCTCACAAGGCTGATTTCGGAACCACATCCATGTAATTATCCACAAGCTCCTTGCCAGCTATCTTCTAGGCTTTTCATCCCCTAGAGTGGCCCAGTAGCCGATTATCCACGTGCTGTGCATAACCCTGTGGATGAAGCTGAACCCATCCTGGTTCAAGACTCGCGGCTGCAGGCAATGCAGGCAAAGCAAGTTTTGAGGGAACCGATTGATGACAGTAGACGAAGCCAACCACGCCAATACTGTCGGAAGTTCCTGGCGGCGCGTTGTCAGCCTGCTGGAACAGGACCACCGCGTTTCACCGCGGCAGCGCGGCTTTGTCATCCTCGCCCAGGCGCAGGGCCTGATCGGGTCCACCCTCCTGGTGGCAGTTCCCAACGAACTCACCCGCGAAGTGCTCCAGACCCAGGTCAAGGACGCCCTGGATGACGCACTGCACAACGTTTTCTCCGAGGACATCCGGTGCGCGATCGACGTGGACACGGACCTGGTGCCTATCCACAAAGAACCCGAGCCCGTCGTCGTCGAGCCGTCCTTCTCCCCGGACCAGCTCATCGAGCAGAAGCCGCAGCCCATGCTGCCCAGCACTTCCCACGAGTTCGGCCGCCTGAACCCTAAGTACGTCTTCGACACGTTCGTCATCGGCTCCTCCAACCGCTTCGCGCACGCAGCGGCCGTCGCCGTCGCTGAAGCACCGGCGAAGGCCTACAACCCGCTGTTCATCTACGGTGATTCCGGGCTGGGCAAGACGCACCTGCTGCACGCCATCGGCCACTACGCCCGCCGGCTCTACAGCGGCATCCGCGTCCGCTACGTCAACTCCGAAGAGTTCACCAACGACTTCATCAACTCCATCCGTGACGATGAAGGCGCCAGCTTCAAGACCACGTACCGCAACGTGGACGTACTGCTCATCGATGACATCCAGTTCCTCGCGGGCAAGGACCGGACGCTGGAGGAGTTCTTCCACACGTTCAATTCCCTGCACAACAACAACAAGCAGGTGGTCATCACCTCGGACCAGCCGCCCAAGCTGCTGGCAGGATTCGAGGACCGCATGAAGTCCCGCTTTGAGTGGGGCCTCCTCACGGACATCCAGCCGCCCGAACTCGAAACCCGCATCGCCATCCTCCGCAAGAAGGCCCTGAGCGAAGGGCTTTCTGCTCCGGATGACGCGCTGGAGTACATCGCGTCCAAGATCTCCAGCAACATCCGCGAACTTGAAGGTGCCCTGATCCGGGTCACTGCCTTTGCAAGCCTCAACCGCCAGCCTGTGGACGTGGCACTTGCGGAAATGGTCCTCAAGGACCTCATTACCGACGACGGCGCCCAGGAGATCACGTCCAGCCAGATCCTCCAGCAGACCGCCGAGTACTTCAAGCTGAGCATGGAAGAGCTGTGCAGCAAGTCGAGGACCCGGACCCTGGTGACAGCACGCCAGATTGCCATGTACCTGTGCCGCGAGCTCACCGATATGTCGCTGCCCAAGATCGGCCAGGAACTTGGCGGCCGCGACCACACCACCGTGATCCACGCCGACCGGAAGATCCGCGAGCTGATGGCGGAACGGCGTGTGATCTACAACCAGGTGACAGAGCTGACCAACCGGATCAAGCAGCAGCAGCGCGACTCCTAGCCGGCGCACCCATACCTTATTAACAGGTGCATGTGGATAAGCCTGTGGATACTTAAGGGGACAACCGCGGTTAATGGGCTTAAAACCCTTAAGGCGCCTGTGGATTCGAGAAATCGCGAAAAATCTTGTCCCCATCCACACCCTGTTTAAAACCTGCGCCACCCACACTGGATGAACAGGGCTTAACCCCTGAATCCCGCGGCAGGGGAAGGTTATCCACAGTTTCCACAGTAGTTATTAACACTACTAATCCCAAGAAATTGAAATCCCTCAAACAACAAGACCTCCGCGCTCGTCCAGACCACACCGGGCCGGGCGGCCCTTCGGGCAGCGGAGAGCATCGGGGATGGGTTAATCCCCGATCTTCCGGCTAAGCTGTCAGCAGCGCTCCCATCCTTGGGTTTTCGTGTGGTTCCTGCAGCACGGACCATGCAGGTTCAGGTGGTGGGGCACCCCACTTTTTGGAACTGCCTGCGGGTAGTTCCAGGTCTTATGGCAGCAGCAATGAAAGGCGGCACCCTTCCGTGAAGTTCAGAGTCGATCGGGACGTCCTGGCAGAAGCCGTCACCTGGACAGCCCGGTCGTTGTCTCCGCGGCCGCCTGTGCCAGTCCTGTCCGGCCTGCTGGTGAAGGCTGAAGCCGGCACGGTCAGCCTCTCCAGCTTTGACTACGAGACCTCTGCCCGCCTGGAAATCGCAGCTGACGTCAGGGACGAAGGCACCATCCTGGTATCCGGCCGGCTCCTGGCGGACATCTGCCGCAGCCTCCCTTCGGCACCGGTGGACGTCGAAACGGACGGCAACAAGGTCACCCTGACCTGCCGTCGAAGCAGCTTCCACCTCGCCACAATGCCCGAGGCCGAGTACCCCCCGCTTCCTGCGCTCCCGGCAATCAGCGGAACTGTCCCCGGTGATTCCTTCGCCCAAGCGGTGTCACAGGTCATCATTGCCGCCAGCAAGGATGACACCCTCCCCATCCTCACCGGTGTGCGGATGGAGATCGAGGACGACCTCATCACGCTGCTCGCCACTGACCGATACCGCCTTGCCATGCGCGAAGTGCCGTGGAAGCCGGTCACCCCGGGCATCTCCACCAGCGCCCTGGTCAAGGCAAAAACCCTGAACGAAGTCGCCAAGACCCTCGGTAACAGCGGGGACATCAACCTTGCACTCGCCGACGACGACAGCAGGCTTATCGGTTTCGAGAGCGGCGGACGAACCACCACCTCGTTGCTGGTGGACGGGGACTACCCCAAGATCCGCTCGCTGTTCCCGGACTCGACTCCCATCCACGCGACAGTGCAGACCCAGGAGCTTGTTGAAGCGGTACGCCGCGTCTCCCTGGTGGCTGAACGTAACACCCCCGTCCGTCTCGCATTCACCCAGGGGCTCCTGAACCTAGACGCCGGCACCGGAGAGGACGCCCAGGCATCCGAGGAACTCGAGGCCCAGCTTTCCGGTGACGACATCACGGTGGCCTTCAACCCCCACTACCTGGTGGAAGGCCTCAGCGTGATCGAGACCAAGTTCGTCCGGTTCTCGTTCACCACTGCGCCCAAACCGGCCATGATCACAGCCCAGGCGGACGCCGACGGCGAGGACCAGGATGATTACCGCTACCTCGTGATGCCCGTCCGCCTCCCCAACTAGCACCCTCCAACTAGGTAGCGCCAAGTGTCGTTTTGGAGGTTCAAAACGACACTTAGCGCTACCTAGTTGGGAACACGGTCCCGCAGCCACACCTCTAGCGCAGAAACGAGTTCCAGAATGCACATTGGACTGATCGGCCTTGGCAAAATGGGATTCAACATGCGCGAACGGCTGCGCAAGGGCGGCGTGGAGGTCACCGGTTTCGACCGGAACCCGGACATCACCGACGTCGCGACCCTTGATGAGCTTCTTGCCGCAGTCCCGGTTCCGCGGCTGATCTGGGTCATGGTTCCCGCCGGCGCAATCACGGACGCCGTCATCACCGAGCTCGGCGAAAAGCTGGACCAAGGCGACCTGGTGATCGACGGCGGCAATTCCCGCTTCACCGAGGACCAAAAGCATGGCGAACTTCTCGGCGCCAAGGGCATCCGCTTCGCAGACTGCGGCGTGTCCGGCGGAGTCTGGGGGCTGCAGAACGGCTACGGCCTGATGGCGGGCGGAGATGCTGCGGATATTGAACGCGCACTTCCAGTGTTTGATGCCCTGCGCCCGGAGGGCGAACGCGAAGACAGCTTTGTGCATGTGGGCGGGATCGGCGCAGGCCACTACGCCAAAATGGTCCACAACGGAATCGAATACGGCCTGATGCAGGCGTATGCCGAGGGATACCAGCTGCTGGCTTCCAAGGACATCATCAACGACCTCCCCGGCACCTTCCGCGCCTGGCAAAAAGGCACGGTGGTCCGGTCCTGGCTGCTGGACCTGCTGGTCAAGGCGCTGGATGAGGATCCGGGGCTGCAGAACATCGACGACTACGTCGAGGATTCGGGTGAGGGCAGATGGACGGTGGAAGAGGCCATTGCCAACGCAATTCCTGCCCCGGCCATCACCGCGGCACTGTTCGCCCGCTTCGAATCTCGCGAGGACAGCTCCCCGGCCATGAAGATGGTGTCCGCCCTGCGCCACCAGTTCGGCGGGCACGCCACCCGTCCAGCCAAGTAGCATCCACCCGGGAACCCGCGAGGTTCCCAGAATTGCCGAAATCCGCGTGTACCTCGAACACCTTTCCCTGACTGACTTCCGCAGTTACGCCCACGTTGACCTTGCCCTGGGTCCGGGCGTCACTGTCCTGGTTGGATACAACGGCATCGGCAAGACCAACCTGATGGAGGCCATCGGCTACCTGGCTACCCTCAGCTCCCACCGTGTCAGCTCGGATGCACCCCTCTTGCGGTTTGGAACGGACAGGGCTTTGGTGAGGGCTCGCCTGGTCCGGGGCGGACAGACTACGGTCCTGGAACTTGAGATCAACGCAGGGCGGGCAAACCGCGGCCGAATCAACCGCAGTAATCCGGTTCGCGCCCGTGACTTGCTCGGCATCTGCCAGACGGTCCTCTTCGCTCCGGAGGACCTGGCCTTGGTCAAGGGGGATCCTTCTAACCGGCGCCGGTTCCTGGACGAGTTGCTCGCGAGCCTCATTCCGCATCATGCCGCAACGCGGAGCGATTACGACCGCGTGTTGAAGCAGCGCAATGCGTTGCTGAAGTCTGCCCGCGCAGGCAAATTCACTCCCGCCCATGAGGCAACGCTGGATGTGTGGGACCAGCACATGGCGAAGGCCGGCGCGGAACTCCTTTACGCAAGGCTTGAACTGGTGGAGCGGATCCGCCCGCACCTGGCGCGGGCGTATGCTGACCTGACCGACGGGTCAAAACCGGCAGATGCCGTCTACCGCTCCACCCTCCAGAACCAGGTGGACGACGACGGCGCAGCGCTGCCTCCCGCTGCGGGCAGCGCGGCTGGAGGTACTTCGGCGGACGTGGAGGACCTGCGCCAGTTCTCCGTGGACCAGTTGGCGGAGCGGTACGTCCGCGCCTTCGCCGAATCCCGCCGTAAGGAACTCGAACGGGGCATTTCGCTCGTGGGACCGCACCGCGACGAGCTGGAACTCATCCTCGGCCAGGCGCCGGCCAAGGGTTATGCCTCGCATGGGGAAACATGGTCCATGTGCCTCTCGCTGCGGCTCGCCTCCTACTATGTGATGCTGGACGACGCCCGTACCGGAGGGTCGGCTCCCGTCCTGATCCTCGACGACGTTTTTGCCGAGCTGGACGTCCAGCGGCGGCGTAAACTGGCCGCAATAGTCTCCGGCGCGGAGCAGGTCCTGGTGACCGCCGCCGTCGACGCCGACATCCCGGAAGAGCTGTCCGGACGGCGGGTGAAAGTCATCCCGGGAGGTATTGATGAGCAGGGACAATGAGAAGGGCGGCGGGCTCCAGCCCGGCCGCGATCCCGACAACATCGATGCCCCGCAGGTTGCCCTGAACCGGATGCGCGAGGCCGCCGCAGCGCGGGGCGAAATCCGCAGGGCAGCGCACCGCCCGGGCACCCCCAAGGCGAAAAAGGGCACCCGCGACACCCGCGGCTTCAGCCAGTTCCACGCGACGGGCCGCGACCCCCTTGGCCTGGGCAAGGTGGTGGGGCGCCTGGTGGCGGAACGAGGATGGACCTCCCCGGTGGCGGTGGGGTCCGTGATGGCTGAATGGGCAACCCTGGTCGGGCCTGAAATCTCGGCCCACTGCATCCCGGAAAGTTTCACCGACACCACCCTGCACGTCCGCTGCGACTCAACTGCCTGGGCCACCCAGCTGCGGCTCCTTAGCACCAGCCTCCTGGAAAAGTTCCGGGTGGAGCTGGGCGACGGGGTGGTGACCAGCATCCAGGTGCTTGGCCCTGCGGCTCCGAGCTGGCGCAAGGGTGGCCGCTCGGTAAACGGCCGGGGCCCCCGGGACACTTACGGGTAGTGCCCGGCACCGTCCTCTTGATAATCCGCCCAACGGCGTGTAGAGGCCTGTAAGGGATGCCGGGCGTATAGGCACCCGGAGGCCGTACCTCCAACGCGCCCTAGGCGCGGCCAACGCCCTCGCATGGGCACACCACTGCCCACCGACGGCCCCGGAATGCGGGGAAATGGGCTGGCGCGCGGTAGAATCTGTGTAGATAACTGGGCGCGGGTGAAACGTTGACTGAGTCCGTTTTCGCGCGCTCACAGCACGCGGAGTGCGGATCCCCACCATCAGCAGGCCACCGGCGCTATAAGTTTGTGCCTGTTGGCGGATGACTTTCCTGATCTAGGAGGGGACTCGGCCGGCCATCATCGAGAACAGAGGAGTCGACAGCGCCTGTGGCTAACGACAATACAGATATTCTGGCAGCTGAACCCGCAGTCGAGGATGCCCGTACGCCTGACACCCCGGCTGCATCGGCGACGCCGCGTGAATACGGTGCCAGCGACATCACTGTCCTTGAAGGCCTGGAAGCGGTACGGAAACGCCCGGGCATGTACATCGGTTCAACCGGACCCCGCGGGCTCCACCACCTTGTTTACGAAGTTGTTGACAACTCGGTGGATGAGGCCCTTGCCGGCTACTGCACCCACATTGAGGTTGTCCTGCAGGCCGACGGCGGCGTGAAAGTTGTGGACGACGGCCGCGGCATTCCCGTCGACATGCACCCCACGGAGCACAAGCCCACGGTTGAAGTGGTCATGACCATCCTGCACGCCGGCGGAAAATTCGGCGGCGGCGGTTATGCGGTTTCCGGCGGCCTCCACGGTGTCGGCATCTCCGTGGTCAACGCGCTTTCAAGCCGCGTGGACACTGAAGTGCGGCGCCAAGGCCATGTCTGGCGGATGTCCTTTGCGGACGGCGGCAAGCCGCAGGGCAGCCTGGTCAAGGGTGAGGAAACGGACCTTACGGGTACCACCCAGACCTTCTACCCGGATCCTGCGATCTTCGAAAGCACCGACTTCGACTTTGAGACGCTGCGTGCCCGCTTCCAGCAGATGGCCTTCCTCAACAAGGGGCTTCGCATCACGCTGACGGACGAGCGCACCGCTGCTGAGGCGGATGCCGACGCCGACCTGGACCTGGACGCCGTGGTTACCGAGGGCGAAGTCAGCGCAGAGCACCGCACCGTGGTGTACCAGTACGACGAAGGCCTGCTGGACTACGTCAAGCACCTGAACTCCGGCAAGAAGGTGGATGTGGTCCATGAGGACGTCATCGCCTTCGAAACTGAGGACAAAGAGCGCAAGATAGCCCTCGAGATGGCGATGCAGTGGACCAACGCCTACTCCGAGAGCGTGCACACGTACGCCAACACCATCAACACCCATGAGGGCGGAACCCACGAAGAAGGCTTCCGCGCTGCCATGACGTCCCTGATCAACCGCTACGCGCGTGAGAAGGGAATCATCAAGGAAAAAGACGACAACCTCACCGGTGACGACATCCGCGAAGGCCTCACCGCCGTCATTTCCGTCAAGCTTGCCGAGCCCCAGTTCGAGGGCCAGACCAAGACCAAACTCGGCAACTCCGAGGTCAAAGGCTTCGTGCAGCGCGTGGTCACCGACGGACTGGGTGACTGGCTGGAGCGCAACCCCGGACCCGCCCGGGACGTCATTCGGAAGGCGATCTCCGCAGCGCAGGCCCGAATGGCCGCGCGCAAGGCACGGGACAACGCCCGCCGGAAGAGCCCGCTGGAATCCTTCGGCATGCCGGGCAAGCTCTCCGACTGCTCCTCGAAGAATCCGGAGAAGTGCGAGGTCTACATCGTGGAGGGCGACTCCGCCGGCGGCTCTGCCAAACGCGGCCGCAATCCGGAGACCCAGGCCATCCTGCCCCTGCGCGGAAAGATCCTGAACGTGGAGCGCGCGCGCCTGGACAAAGCGTTGGGCAACGCCGAAGTCCAGTCCATGATCACCGCCTTCGGGACCGGTATCGGCGAGGATTTCGACCTCTCCAAGCTCCGGTACCACAAGATCGTCCTGATGGCGGATGCCGACGTGGACGGACAGCACATCACCACCCTGCTGATGACCCTGCTGTTCCGCTACATGCGTCCCCTGATTGAGAACGGCTATGTCTACCTCGCCCAGCCGCCGCTGTACCGCATCAAGTGGTCCAACGCAGCCCACGATTACGTTTACAGCGACCGCGAACGCGACGCGAAACTCGTGGCCGGCCAGGCGGCCGGACGCCGGATTCCCAAGGACAACGGCATTCAGCGCTACAAGGGCCTCGGCGAAATGGACTACACCGAACTGTGGGACACCACCATGGATCCGGACCACCGCACCCTGCTGCAGGTGACGATGGACGACGCCCTCGCGGCGGACCAGATCTTCTCGGTCCTGATGGGCGAGGACGTTGAATCACGCCGCAACTTCATTCAGCAGAACGCCAAGGACGTCAGGTTCCTCGATATCTAGGAAGCACGCCGTCCTAATATTCGGAATCTCACATATACCTGAAACGGAAAATAATTAATGAGCGACGAAACACCCGAGAACCCGGCGTCCGACGCCGGCACTCCGGACACCGTTCTTGAAGGCGACGTGCTGATCGACCGCGTGGAGCAGGTGGACCTCCAGACAGAAATGCAGCGGTCCTACCTGGACTACGCAATGGCTGTCATTGTGGGCCGTGCCCTTCCGGACGTCCGGGACGGCCTGAAGCCGGTCCACCGGCGGGTCCTTTATGCGATGTTCGACGGCGGTTACCGCCCGGACCGTTCCTTCAACAAGTGTGCCCGTGTGGTGGGCGAGGTCATGGGCCAGTACCACCCGCACGGCGACACGGCGATCTACGACGCTTTGGTCCGCCTCATCCAGGACTGGACCATGCGCTACCCCCTGGCCCTCGGCCAGGGCAACTTCGGCTCCCCGGGCAATGATGGCGCGGCGGCGCCCCGGTACACCGAAACGAAGATGGCTCCGCTTGCAATGGAAATGGTCCGGGACATCGACGAGGAAACCGTCGATTTCCAGGACAACTACGACGGCAAGAACCAGGAACCAACCATCCTCCCCGCCAGGTTCCCCAACCTGCTGGTGAACGGATCCTCCGGCATCGCCGTCGGCATGGCCACCAACATTCCGCCGCACAACCTCCGCGAGGTGGCGGACGGGGTGCAGTGGTACCTGGCCAACCCCGGCGCCAGCCGCGAAGAACTGCTGGAAGAACTCCTGCTGCGGGTCAAGGGTCCCGATTTCCCCACCGGAGCCACCATCCTGGGCCACAAGGGCATCGAGGATGCCTACCGGACCGGCCGCGGCTCCGTCACCATGCGTGCGGTGGTAAACGTCGAAGAGCTGCAGGGACGCACCTGCCTGGTGGTCACCGAGCTGCCGTACCAGGCAAATCCGGACAACCTGGCCATCAAGATCGCCGAACTGGTCAAGGACGGCAAGATCCAGGGCATTGCGGACCTCCGCGATGAGACTTCCGGCCGCACCGGCCAGCGGCTGGTCATCGTGCTGAAACGCGATGCCGTGGCCAAGGTGGTGCTGAACAACCTTTACAAGCACACCGACCTGCAGACCAATTTTTCGGCGAATATGCTTGCGATTGTTGACGGCGTGCCCCGGACCCTGAGCCTGGACGCCTTCATCCGGCACTGGGTGACCCACCAGATGGATGTCATTGCCCGCCGCACGCGGTACCGGCTGCGCAAGGCGGAGGAAGAAGCCCACATCCTGCGGGCGCTGCTGAAAGCACTGGACATGCTGGACGAGGTAATTGCCCTCATCCGCGCTTCCAACACCACCGAAGCGGCACGTGACGGACTGATGGAACTGCTGGACATCGACGAACTGCAGGCCAGGGCCATCCTGGACATGCAGCTGCGCCGCCTCGCCGCCCTGGAGCGCCAGAAGATCCAGGACCGGCACGCCGAACTTGAAGCGCTGATCGCCGAGTACAACGAAATCCTTGGTTCGGAGCAGCGCCAGCGCGAGATCATCAGCACCGAGCTCGGCGAAATCGTGGACAAGCACGGGGACGACCGCCGTACCCGGATCCTCATGGGCTTCGACGGCGACATGTCCATGGAAGACCTGATTCCCGAAGAGGAGATGGTGGTCACCATTACGCGCGGCGGCTACGTCAAGCGAACCCGCAGCGACAACTACCGTTCGCAGCAGCGCGGCGGCAAGGGGATCAAGGGTGCCCAGCTCCGCGGGGACGACGTCGTGGAGCACTTCTTCGTCACCACCACCCACCACTGGCTGCTGTTCTTCACCAACCTGGGCCGCGTGTACCGGGCCAAGGCCTATGAGCTGATGGAAGCAGGCCGCGACGCCAAGGGCCAGCACGTGGCCAACCTCATGGCGTTCCAGCCGGACGAACACATCGCCCAGGTCCTGGACCTGAAGGACTACCAACAGGCGCCGTATTTGGTCCTGGCCACCAAACGCGGGCTGGTCAAGAAGACCCGGCTTGAGGATTACGACACCAACCGT
Organism: Arthrobacter sp. AB6; assembly: GCF_031844545.1. Lineage (NCBI taxonomy): Bacteria > Bacillati > Actinomycetota > Actinomycetes > Micrococcales > Micrococcaceae > Arthrobacter > Arthrobacter sp. AB6. Next base: position 3,985 of record NZ_JAUZVL010000027.1, on the reverse strand, counting down.
TCTGCCGGCGTGATTGCCATCAACCTGCGCGACGGCGACGAGTTGGTGTCCGCACAGCTGGTTTCGGAAACTGACGACCTCTTGCTGGTGTCCCGCAAGGGCCAGTCCATCCGCTTCACCGCCACCGAGGATGCCCTCCGGCCCATGGGCCGGGCAACCTCCGGAGTCACCGGTATGAAGTTCCGCGAGGAGGATGAACTGCTGGCTGCCAACGTGGTGACCGACGGCTCCTACGTCTTCATCGTGACCGAGGGCGGGTATGCCAAGCGGACAGCGGTAGAGGAATACCGGCTTCAGGGACGCGGCGGGCTGGGCATCAAGGTAGCCAAGCTCGCGGAAGAACGCGGCGACCTCGTGGGCGCGCTGATCGTCCAGGAAGAGGACGAGGTGCTGGTGGTGATGGAGGGCGGCAAAGTGGTCCGGTCCTCCGTTGCCGGCGTCCCTGCCAAGGGCCGTGACACCATGGGCGTGATCTTTGCCAAGCCGGACAAAAACGACCGGATTATCGAGGTGGCACGCAACAGCGAACGCGGCCTTGAGGGCGAGGAATCACCGGAGGATGACGTAACGTTGGCTGAAGACGGCGGATCCCTCGAGGAATCAGCCAGCCCAGCATTGGCAGAAGAATCACCGGCCGTTGAGTCAGAGGACGCCTCGGGCAACGCTGAGCCGAACGAAGACCAAACGGAGGTAACGAGTGAGTAATCCCGACTCATTTCCCAAGTCGAACAATACCGTTCCCGACGGCAGCCGGCCCTCAGCCGCTCCCCGGGTCAACGCCCCCGTTCGTCCCCAACAGCGCCCTGCCGCACCAGCCTCCGCCCAGGGGCAGCGCCCGGTGGTGCCAGGCCAGCGGCCGGCCCAGGGCGACCGGCCTGCGGGACCGCCTGCACAGCGTCCCGTGGGACAGCCCGGCCAGCGCCCGGCACCCGGCCAGCGCCCGCCGTCGGGCGTTCCCGGGCAGGGCACCCCGGGCCTGGTCAAGCCTGCTCCGAAAGCCAAGGTCCGGCGTGCCCGGCTGCTGATCAGCAAGGTGGACCCGTGGTCCGTCCTGAAGATGGCGTTCCTGCTGTCCGTCGCACTGGGAATTGTCACGGTGGTGGCCGCCATTGTGCTGTGGACCGTTCTCGACCTCACCGGTATCTTCGACCAGGTGGACAGCCTGCTGGGCACCCTGGCCGGCTCCGAGGGCGGCGGCTTTGAGCTGAAGAAGGTGGCTTCGCTCGGACAGGTGGCATCCTTCGCCACCATCATCGCGGTGGTGAACGTGGTCCTGCTGACCGCTCTCTCCATGCTCTCGGCAGTGCTCTACAACATCTCTGCCACCCTTGTGGGCGGCATCGGCGTCACCCTTACGGACGACTAGGGTCCCCGCTTTCGCCGGCCGGATACCGGCGAAAATGCCCGATTTGAGATCGGGCCGGGATGTGCTGTAAAGTCATGTCTCGGCCCGATGAGGCATCGGGGCGTATAGCTCAGGCGGTTAGAGCGCTTCGCTGATAACGAAGAGGTCCCAGGTTCAAGTCCTGGTACGCCCACGGAACCTGTGCAGGTTCAAGCAGGTCTGGTTCGCGTAACCCGCAGCCCGGCCGGAACGGGGAGCATGTGAAGAAGTTGCTTGTACTGGCAGCAGCGATCGCAGGCGTCCTGCTCTACCGGAAAGCACAGGAATCCGAAGCCCGGAAAGATGCCTGGAGCAAGTCAACCGACTCGGTGGACTAGCGCCGGGGCCCGGACTGGAGCTGGTCAAACGGCTCCTGGTTCTAGGGTATGATTGACGGGTTGCTTCTTATGGGGGCATGGCGCAATTGGTAGCGCACCTGCTTTGCAAGCAGGGGGTTCGGGGTTCGAGTCCCCGTGCCTCCACCATAGGAAAGTCCCGGTCAGCGGAAACGCCGGCCGGGACTTTTGCTTTGTCCGCCGGCATGAGCTCAAACAGCAAATGGAACTGCGCATTAGGGTTGGTCAGTGAACTTCTTTATTGCAGCCCTCGGCGTCCTGGGGGTCGCGTCATCCGGTCCGCTGATTGCTGCCACCCTGGGCGCCACCACTGTGAGTGCCCTCGCCATTGCCTTCTGGCGCAACGCGATCGGCGCAGCCGTGATGGCCTCTCCCACGCTGGTGCGGGAGCCCCGGCAATTCGGCAGGATCACCAGGCGTGAGTTTCGCTGGTGCCTGCTGGCCGCCGTCGCCCTGGCATTCCACTTTGCCTGCTTCATCACCTCGTTGCAGCTCACCTCTGTCGCGGCTGCTACGGCGCTGGTGTGCCTGCAGTCGGCGTGGATCGCGGTCTTCCAACTCTTCCGCGGGACCCGCCACCGGTGGCAGGTGCTGGCCGGGCTGGGCGTCGCTTTTGGCGGTGTTGTTGCCATTACCGGGTTTGACATGGGCTCGTCCCCGCAGGCCCTGCTGGGCGACCTCCTGGCCGTGGCCGGCGGCGCGCTGGCCGGCCTTTACACGCTGGCAGGCGGAAAGGCCCGGCAAAGTATGACGACGGGTACGTACACCACCCTCTGCTACGGGATGTGTGCAGCCTTCGTGGCCGTCATGGCTCTGCTGGCCGGGCAACCGCTGGCGGGCTTTGAAGCGGCGGGCTGGCTGGGGATCCTGGCGATTACAGTCTGCGCGCAGCTTGTGGGCCACACAGCGTTCAACCACCTCCTGGCCTCCATGAGCCCGCTGGTGGTCTCCATGATTATCCTTCTGGAAATTCCGGGGGCTGCACTGCTTGCCGCGGTTTTCCTGGAGGAGACGCTCCCGGCCGGAACCTATGCCGGACTGGGCCTGATTTTGGCAGGACTCGCCGTCGTCGTGCTGGGCCAAAGGTCAGGCAGGCCATGGCGCCGGGGAAGGCCAGCGCGGAACGGGCAGGAAGAACCGCCGTCGGACCGGCCGCTTGCAGAGTTGGGAACGGACTGAGGACGCTTTGCCCGGGCGCCTACTGGCCGCCGCGGCGCACAGGCTGGGCTGTGTTGACCGTGTGGATGGCCCGGAGGAGCTTTGCGGGGAAGTACACCGAAAAGAACACCACCATGGGAGCCTTCAGCGCCATCTTCTTGACGTTGTGGGCTTTGTAGGTACGGTCGAACCGCGTGACGTAATAGCGGTAGTCCCGCGGTGAGTCCTCCAGCCGCCGGGCGGACATGCCGGAGACCATCTGTGGCCAGTACTGGATTTTCAGGTCGTGTTCGGCGAGGTGCAGGGACAGATCGATGTCCTCGTGCATCTCGTCCTTTTCATCACGGCAGGTCTCTGCCCGGATGGCGTCCCAGGCGGAGGACCGGAGGGCCATGTTGGAGCCGAACAGGAAGTGGTACTGGTGTTTGGCCAGCTTGAGCATCAGCTGGCGCATCTTGTCATCGGCTTTGAGCCCAAACCGGCGCATCGGCATGTCGTAATAGACCACCGGACCCGTGGCCGCCTGGACCGACTGGTCCTGAAATGCCCTTTGCACCTGCTCCACCCAGTCCGGCTCCACTACCGAGTCGGCGTCGATCCGGCCCAGGACGTCCCCTGTTGCGTGGTCCAGCCCGAAGTTCCGGGTGGGGATAAGGCCTTGCTCCTGGTCCTGGCTCAACAGGATCAGCGGACTTTCCGGGTATTCGAGCTGCATTTGGCGCACAATGTCAGCGGTCCGGTCCTTGGACAGGTTGTCCACCACCACGATCTCGTGGGCGGGGACGGATTGGTAGATGGCAGCTATCAGGCACTGCCTGATAACGCTCTCCTCGTTGTAGGCCGGGATGACTATGGATACGCGGGGCAGGTTTGCGGCGTCGTTCAAGGCATCCCCAGAGGGTTGTTGGGCTGGCATCACTTCAAATCTAGCATCCAACCGCAGCCGCTCCAGGATGGCGGAAACCATGGGAGACAGGAGAAGGGCCCCGCCTGTGAAGTGGTCCCCGATAGTTGGACTGGCCAAGTAAGATCCTAAGCCGCGAGGGCCTGGGCTCGGTATTGCACCGGGCTCAGGCCCTCGAGCTTA
>NZ_JAUZVL010000026.1:0-66313 GCF_031844545.1 Arthrobacter sp. AB6 | reverse complement strand
AACCCCCCCGCACCAAACAGACAACACCAAACCCCCGGCCCCCGCCGGGACCCTCTCGCACTTAACGCCCCCGCCGGGACCCTCTCGCACTTAACGTCCCCTCCCGCCGGGACCCTCTCGCACTTAACGCCCCCTCCCAAGGGACCCTCTCGCACTTACCCGGCCCGCCCGCCGTCGGCCACCAGGACCAAACCGCGAGAGCACCCCCAAAAACTCCCCATCAACTGCGACAGCGTCACAGAAAAACCCACATCAACTGCGAGAGCGTCCGCTGGCGGCTGAATCCGGGGCGAAAAACCCTGAAAATCCGGTGATTAACCTCAAAAACTCGCGGAAACACGCGGAATTTGCGGAACGCGGAGGCCCAAGCTGGTAAGTTTTCGAACAGTGGCTTGTACGCATGCCGCGTATAGGCTCCAGAATCATGACCGTCCAGGAGGACATAAATGGCTAAGAACCGTAGTGAACTTGTTGCAGAGGTAGCTGGCAAGGCCGGCACCAGCCAGGCAGCCGTCAACTCCGTCCTCGACGCACTGTTCGAGGTTTTCGAGACTTCTGTCGCAGCGGGCGAGAAGATCACCATCCCGGGCTGGCTCGCCGTCGAGCGTACCGACCGCGCTGCACGCACCGGCCGCAACCCGCAGACGGGTGAGACCATCCAGATCGCAGCAGGCCACAGCGTCAAGCTGACCGCCGGCTCCAAGCTGAAGGCTGCAGTCTCCAACAAGAAGTAGGCTTCTTCCTCCCCGGCACGCAGCCGGAGCGGACAAGGAGCGGCAACCACCAGGTTGCCGCTCCTTTTGCCTTTAAGCCGATTCGCGGCCCGGGCAGGCGTAGCGGACAATGGAATGGTGTCTTCTGCCGCAAAACCACGTTCCACCCGGCCCCCGTCCGCTCCCGGCAAGGGAGCACGGGGAAACGGTGCGCCGGCAGGGGACAGCGGTGCCTTGGGGATCTCCCGGACATGGCAACTGGCCGGGCTGGCCGCCCTCTTCCTGGGCCTGGCAGCGGCGCTCGTCTTCTCCGGGGCTGCCGGCGCCAGGGCAGTCTCTGATCCTGGAGCGCTTGTCCGTTGGGGACTCCCCGTCAGCAAGGCAATCCACAATGTTTCGCTGGCCACCGTCATCGGCGGCCTGGTCTTCGCCGTCGGAATCCTTCCCAGGAACGCGGGGCCCCGCAGCCGGAGCAAAGAGGGCAGTGAGGCACCCGAACACCCAGCCTTCAGCCGCGCCCTGACGGTAGCTTCCGCCGCAGGTGCAGCGTGGACGTTGTCCGCCATCGCGGTGCTGGTCCTCACTTACTCTGATGTTGCCGGACAAGGTCTCTCCGGCGACGCCGAGTTCACCCAGGCCTTGGTCTACTTCATGACGGATATCGAGACGGGGCGGGCCTGGCTGGCCGTCACCATCATCGCCGCAGTCGTGACAACAGCCCTGTTCGGAGTGCGGTCCCTCGGCGGCCTGGCACTGACCCTGATCCTCGCCCTGGCTGGCCTGGTACCCACGGCCCTGATCGGCCACTCTTCCAGCTCGTCTGACCACGAAGGCGCCATCAACTCCCTGGGCCTGCACCTCGTGGGGGTCAGCACCTGGGTGGGCGGCATCATCATGCTGGCCCTGCTGTCCGGAATCCTGACCGGCCCCAAAGCCGCAGCTTCCGTCGACATCACGGAACCCACGCTCCGCCGGTTCTCGTCGCTCGCGGGCTTCGCCTTCATACTTGTGCTCGCGTCCGGCATCATCAACGCAAGCATCCGGGTCACGAACTGGGCCGACCTCTTCGGTTCGCCCTACGGCCAGCTCATCCTGGCCAAGGCGACGGCCACCCTGGTCCTGGGCGGAATCGGGCTCATGCACCGGCAGTGGGTGATCCCCCAGCTGGGCCGGAAGGGCTCCACGATGTCCTCACGGCGTGTCCTTTGGCAGCTGGTCCTGGCGGAATTCCTGGTGATGGGCGCAACGTCCGGTGTCGCCGTCGCGTTGGGCCGGTCGGCCCCTCCGGAGCCCACAACCTTCGCGCCCGATGCCACGCCGGCCTTCATCCTCACCGGGTACGAGCTTCCCCCGGAACTAACGCCCGAGCGCTGGCTGACAGAGTGGCGCCTGGACTGGCTCTGGATAGCCGCCGCGCTGTTCGGGCTCGTGTCCTACCTCCTCGGCGTGGCCAAGATCCACCGGCGCGGTGACAAGTGGCAGTGGTTCCGCACCGTGAACTGGGTCATTGGCCTGCTGGTGCTCACCTACATCACCTCCGGGCCGCCGTCGGTCTATGGCCGGGTGCTGTTCTCCGCGCACATGGTGGACCACATGGCGCTGACCATGGTGGCGCCGATCTTCCTGGTGCTGGGGGCGCCCGTGACCCTCGCACTGCGGGCCCTGCCTGCCCGGGGAGACGGTTCCCGCGGGGCGCGTGAGTGGCTGCTGGTGTTCGTCCACTCGAAGTTCTCGCAGCTGGTCACCCACCCGCTCTTTGCCGCTGCGAACTTCGCCGGCTCCATTGTGCTGTTCTACTACTCGGACCTTTTCGGCTTCGCCATGCGCGAGCATGTGGGCCACGAGCTGATGATTGTGCACTTCCTGCTGACCGGGTACATCTTCATCCTGAGCATGATTGGCACCGACCCCCTTCCGCTCAGGGCGCCGTACCCCATGCGGCTCGTCCTGCTCCTGGCCACCATGGGCTTCCACGCGTTCTTCGGCGTGGCCATCATGGGCGGGACCAACCTGCTGGCCGCGGACTACTTTGGGAACCTGGGCAGGGCCTGGGGCCAGTCGGCCCTCGCAGACCAGCAGACCGGCGGCGCCGTGGCCTGGGGCATCGGCGAGGTGCCCACGCTCCTGGTGGCGATCGGCGTCGCCATCATGTGGTCCCGGTCGGACGCGCGGGAGACCAAACGGGTGGACCGGGCGGCGGACAGGAATAACGACGCCGATCTCACCGCTTACAACGATATGTTTGCCAAGTTGGCTGAACGCGATGCCAAGCTGGCTGAACGAAACAAGCTGGAAGGACGCTGATGAGCGAAACCGTACGCACCCATGCCCGGGTCCGGGCTTCCGAACTGGTGGGCCGTAACTGGTTGAACACCGGCGGCAAATCACTGGACCTTGAATCCCTCCGCGGCAAGATCGTGCTGCTGGACTTCTGGACCTTCTGCTGCATCAACTGCCTGCACGTCCTGGACGAGCTGCGGCCGCTGGAGGAACAGTACTCCGATGTCCTGGTGACAGTGGGCGTCCACTCGCCCAAGTTCGAGCACGAGGCTGATCCCGTGGCCCTGGCCGCCGCCGTGGAACGCTACGAGATCCACCACCCCGTCCTGGATGACCCGGAGCTGGAGACCTGGAAGGCCTACACCGCGCGGGCCTGGCCCACCCTGGTGGTCATCGATCCCGAGGGCTACATCGTGGCGCACCTCTCCGGCGAAGGGCACGCGGACGGCCTGGCCGTGCTGATTCCCGAACTCATCGCCCAGCACGAAGCCAAGGGGACCCTGCACCGCGGTTCCGGCCCCTACGTGGCCCCCGAACCCACGTCCGGCACCCTGCGCTTTCCCGGCAAGGCGCTCTTCCTCCCGCCGGGCCGCGGTTCAGGCGCCTTGGCGGGAACGTCCGACGGCGGTACTGCGGCGGGTGCCGCGGCCGCCGGTTCCGCGGCAAGGAAGGGCTCGTGGCTGGTCACCGATACCGGCCACCACCGCCTGGTGGAGCTCGGCACCGACTTCCACACCGTCCTGGGCACCTTTGGCTCCGGTGTCAAGGGCTATTCCGACGGCCCGGCCGCCGGCGACACTGCCGTGGCCCAGTTCAACGAACCCCAGGGCCTGGTCCTGCTGCCGGAAGACGTGGCAGCCAAGGCGGGTTACGACGTCGTTATTGCCGACTCCGTCAACCACCGGCTCCGCGGACTGTCCCTCGCGGACGGCAAGGCCTCAACCCTGGCCGGCAGCGGCGTCCAGCGGCTGCTGGAGGCGGGACCCGCGCGCGTTGATGAGGATGCGGCGGGATTCACCGGCGAGCTAGGCGGGCACCCGCTGGATGTTGCCCTGAGTTCGCCGTGGGATGTTGTCTGGTCGCGCAAGCTCAACGCCGTGGTGATCGCCATGGCCGGGACGCACCAGATCTTCAGCTTCGATCCCGTCAGCGGCTCTGTTGCCATCGTGGCCGGCAACGGGCTGGAGGGCCTGCTGGACGGTGCCCCGCACGAGGCCTGGTTCGCCCAGCCGTCCGGCCTGGCCGAGGACGCCGACGGCAACATTTGGGTGGCCGATTCCGAGACGTCCGCCCTCCGCAAGCTGGTGATTGAGGACGACGGCAGCGTCAAGGTGGAGTCCGCCATCGGCAAGGGGCTGTTCGACTTCGGCTTCCGGGACGGACCGGCCGCGGAAGCCCGGCTGCAGCACCCCCTGGGCGTGACTGTCCTGCCGGACGGGTCGGTGGCGATCGCGGACACCTACAACGGTGCCGTCCGCCGCTACGACCCCGCCTCGGGCTCGGTGTCAACGCTCGCGCGCGGCCTCCTGGAGCCGTCAGACGTGATTGTTGACCACACGCACTCGGCCGGTTCCGAGCCCCTGCTGGTGGTGGTTGAGGCCAACAAGCACCAAGTGGTGTTCGTTCCCATCCCCAAGGAAGCCCAGCAGGTGGACGAGGGAGCGGTCCAGACCCACCGGCCCAAGAGCCCCGTGGCGCCTGGGCCCCTTGAGCTGACCGTCCGCTTCACTGCCCCCACCGGGCAGAAGCTCGACGACCGCTGGGGCGATCCCACGCAGCTGAAGATCTCCTCCACCCCGCCGGAGCTCCTGGTGTCCGGCGGCGGAACCTCCGTGGGGCTGCTGCGGACGCTGGAGCTTTCGCCTGATGTGGCCGAGGGCGTCCTGCACATCACCGCCCGGGCTGCTGCCTGTGACGGCCCCGAGACCGAGGACGGCGAAATCCCGGACCACGCCGCCTGCCACCTCTACCAGCAGGACTGGGGCATCCCTGTGATGTTGCAGGAAGACGGCGACCGCGAGCTGGTACTGGACCTCCGCGGGATGGACTGACGCGCCGTCGTCGTAATTTAGCTGAAGGCTGCCGTCCGGGACTGACACGTCACGGACGGCAGCCTTTTGGCATTGGGGCCTTACTTCGGCCTTGATTTTGCAGGGGTGTGTGGCCGTGAGGGTCGCAAAAGGGTGCTTGCAGTGACGGCACTGCCGGCTCGACTGTCCACATACCGCAGGGTGCCGCTGCCAAACGCTCCTCAAAGTGGCCACCATGGCCCCATGGAAGTGTCAAAAGCCTTGGAACGTTGCGGCCGTGCTGCCCGCCGGCCCGCGCTTGCCCGGCTCGGCGTGGACGATGCCGCCCTTCGCCGCGCCGTCCGCGGCGGGGTTCTGCAGCCGGAACGAGGACTTTATGCGCTTCCGACGGCGCCTGCCGGACTCGTTGCCCTGCTGCGGAACCGGGAGCTGCTGACCTGTTCCAGCGCCGCCGGCTACCACAGCCTCTGGTCCCTGCCATCGGCCGGACCCCGCCACGTTTACCACCGGAGGGCAGCCGCCGTCCGGGCCGACGCGGTCCACCACGCGGGATTGCTGCTGCCGCCGTGCGCGAACCGGCCGGTTGCAGCCCTCGCTGATGTCCTCATTCACGCGTTGCGATGCCTTCCGTTCGCTGAATCACTGGTCATGGTGGAGAGCGCTGTGTCCAGGGGCGACATGACGGTCGGGTTCCTCCAGCAGCGCCTTCCCGGCAAGCGCAACGGCAAAGCGCGGGCGGTCCTGCAGTGGGTGGACCGGGGCGCGGATTCACTCCTTGAGACGCTGGCGCGGACCTACTTCCGCCAGGCGGGCATCTCCGTTCAGCCTCAGGCCTACCTGGAACGGGTGGGGTACGTTGACCTGCTGCTGGACGGATGGCTGGTGGTGGAACTGGACGGGAGGCACCACGCCGAGTGGAACCAGGTCAAGAAGGACCACCGGCGTAATAACGAGTCCGTGCTCCAGGGATACACAGCCCTCCGGTACTACTACTCGGACGTGGTGTACCGCCCGGAAGCCATGGTGGCCCAGGTTCTGGCGGTTCTGGGTCGCCGGCGCTAGCAGGCCGCGCATCACGCGGAGCCCGGTTTTGGAGGCTTGCGGAGACGGGAAACGCGGCAGTCCGGGGAAATGTCCGAAGGCTGAGGCCAAAAACGTGCCCTGCTTGACGGAGGCAGGCCACCGGCCGTTGTGGCGGGGCCTAGAAGCTCAGCACCGGCGTGACCTTGACCGAGTCTCCTGAAACGTCCAGCCGGGTGGTGAAGCTGAAGTCCACCTCTTCGCTGAGGGGGTACCAGGCGCCGGTGAACAGGTTTTGCTGGAGGGCCTCAACCCTGGCTTTGCCGTCGAGCGGAGCCACCACCCAGCGGCCGTCGAAGGGCTCGATGGAGACGTTGGGGTACTCGGTCACGGTCCACTTGATGCTGCCGTCCTGCACCCGGTTGTTGCTGGCGTAATAGAACGGGCAGTCCGGCTGGAGCTTCTGCTCCTTGGCGGCAACGGCTGCGCAGCTGTCCAGGAATTCCTTCACCTTCGCCGACACGTCCTTCTTCAGCGTGTCCGTGGCCTGGGTAAGGAGGTTGAGCGGTGCTACCGGGGCGTCCTGCGCCGTCACGGTGGCCCTGGTGGGTGACGCCGAAAAGTACTGGCCGTTCACGGTGGCCTCGTACTCGCCCGGGTAGAACACCGCAAAGGAGTTCCGGCCGTTCGGCATGTTCACGGGCACCCCGTTGACGGTGGCCTCGCTGGCATTGACCACGGTGATATCTATGGTGGGAAGCCTCGACGGCACAAAGGCCCACGTGTTGAAAAAGATCCACTCGGTTCCGGTTTTCTCCAGCAGGAACTCGGTGCGGAGCCGGCTGCCGTCAATGGTGTATTGCATGGGCACCATGACCTGGTTGTCCGGACGTTCCTCCGCGTCACCAATATCCACGTTGGTGAACCGGGACGTCGCAGTCTGCAGGGCGGTGCCATCCAGCATGGCGGCGTTGCTGGGCGGCACAGTGGCCTTAAGCAACCCCAGGGCTTTGCCGCCGTCGCCGCTTTGCAGTGCCTCCAGATACTCGCGGACCGGCTGTTGCGGGCCGGCCACCGTATTGTTGACCAGGTTCACCGCAACGACGGCTCCGGCGACGGCAAGCATGAGTCCCAGCAGCCATCCGGCCGCGATCCTCACCAACGCTTGACTCATCTGCACTGTCATTACGTTACCTGCCATGCGGCCGACGGCGGCAGTCGGGCATGGCGGATGCGGTACCTGGTCAGCGGCGGCGCCGCCGGGACGACGTGCCGAACACCCCGCGCAGCAGCTCGCGGCCAAGCTGCGTGCCAATGGATCTGGCCATGCTCTTCAGGCCGCCGCCCAGTGCACCGCCCAGCGCATCACCCAAATCTCCCATCATCGAGTCGCGCGCTTCGGGCCGTGGTTCCCGTGGCTCTTCCGCACGGGTGCGGCGCGTGCCATCGCCGGAAGCTGCCGGCCGGCTGCTGGGCCGGCCGAGGATCTCTTCTTCGATCCGGCGTGCCTCGGCATCGATGTCGGCCGCGCCCGGAACTCCCGCCCGGCCATCGGCAGCCGGCCCAGTGGGAGCGGCAGCCTTCCCGGAAAGCTTTTCGAAGGCCGATGGATTGTCCACCGCCGTTCCGTACTTGGCCAGCAGGGCTGAAGCCGCCACGGTGCTGCGGACCAAAGCCTCGTCGCTCGGACCCATCACGGACTCAGGCGCCCGCAGGCGGGTCAGCGCAACGGGGGTGGGGGCACCCTTCTCATTCATGACGGTGATGACGGCTTCGCCGATGCCGGCGGACGTCAGGGTTTCCTCGAGGTCGTAGTCGCTGAGCGGAAAAGTGGACACCGTGGCCTTCAGCGCCTTGGCATCCTCCGGGGTGAACGCGCGGAGGGCGTGCTGCACCCGGTTGGCGAGCTGGCCCAGGACCTCGGCGGGGACGTCCTTGGGGGTCTGGGTGACGAAGAAGATTCCCACGCCCTTGGAGCGGATGAGCCGGACCGTGGTGGTGATGGCCTCCAGGAAGGCCTTGGAGGCGTCGTTGAAGAGGAGGTGGGCTTCATCGAGAAAGAACACCAGCTTGGGTTTGTCCAGGTCGCCGGCCTCGGGGAGGTCCTCGAACAGATCGGCGAGCAGCCACATCAGGAAGGTGGAAAACAGCATGGGCTTGGTCTGCAGGGTGGGCAGCTCCAGGCAGGTGATGACGCCGCGGCCGTCCGGGGCGGTCCGCAGCAGCTCCGCGGTATCGAACTCGGGTTCCCCGAAGAACCTTTCCAGCCCCTGCGCCTCAAGGCTTACAAGCTCGCGCAGGATAACCCCGGCGGTGGCTTTGGACAGCCCGCCGAGTTCCTCGAGCTGGTCCTTGCCCTCAGCCGACGTCAGGAACTGGATCACCGCCCGGAGGTCCTTCAGGTCAATGAGTTCCAAGCCGTTCTTGTCCGCGAAATAGAAGACAAGCTGCAGGCTCGATTCCTGCGTGTCGTTCAGTTCCATGATCCGCGAGAGCAGGATGGGCCCAAAGGAGGACACCGTAGCCCGCACCGGGACGCCGTTGCCGTCGCCGCCCAGGGCCAGGAACTCCACCGGGAACGTTTTGCCCTGCCATGGCTGCCCGATGCCCTCCGTGCGCGCAGTGAGTTTTTCACTGCCGACGGCGGCGGTGGCCAGCCCGGAGAGGTCACCTTTGATGTCAGCCAGGAATACCGGCACGCCGGCGGTGGAGAGCTGCTCGGCCATCATGTGCAGCGTGACAGTCTTGCCCGTGCCGGTGGCACCTGCCACGAGGCCGTGCCGGTTCATCATGGAAAGCGGCAGCCGCACCGGCGCGTCCTTGTGGAGCTCGCCGTCCACGATCGCGGCTCCCAGCTCTATGGTGGCGCCTTCCAGTGTGTAGCCCTTCCGGAGGGTGGCAAGCTTCTCTGCTGTGGTTTTGTTGGCCATGGCGTTAGCTTAGCGGCGGCCGCAACCCCGCACCGGTCCGTGCTCGTGACTAAGGTCCGCTTGGGCGGGTGGCAGCTTCGTTGGAAGGGCCGACGGCGGCGTGGTGAGTGCCGCCGTCGGCCCTTTTTGGGGACGGTTTCGTCGGGTGCCCTCAGGCTGCAGCTGCCTGCAAGGCAGCACCCACGACGCCCGCAGAGTTTTCCAGGCTGGCCGGGATGACCGGGGCGCGCAGTGACAGGCGAGGCAGGTATTCGTTGCTGCATTCCGAAATTCCCCCACCGATGATGATCAGGTCGGGCGAGAAGAGGAACTCCACATGTGACAGGTACTGTTGGAGCCGGTCCGCGTACTCAATCCAGTTGAGCCCTGCATTTTCGCGGGCGACGGCCGATGCCCGGGATTCTGCCTTGTGCCCGCCGACTTCCAGGTGCCCCAGCTCGAAATTGGGTATCAGCTTTCCATCAACGATGAGTGCTGATCCGATGCCCGTTCCCAACGTGAGGACCAGGACAACGCCGTGTTTGTCCTTCCCGACGCCGTAATGGGCTTCTGCCATACCAGCGGCGTCGGCGTCATTCACCACGCAAACAGGCCGGCCAAGCCGTTCCCGCAAGTAGGCCTGAACATCCAGTCCGATCCAGCCGGCGTCCATGTTTGCTGCCGACCTGGCCACTCCGTGTTGGACTATCGAGGGGATGGCGACGCCGACAGCAGGGGCGCTATGGCCGAGGCTTTCGGATTCGAGCTCGTCGATGAGCTGGTCCAGCGTGTTTGCGACTGCATCAACCGTGCCGCAGGCAGGTGTCCGGAGGCGACGGACGCCGCCAACCGGGGTGCCGCTGCCCATGTTGATGATTGCGCCCTTGATCCACGTCCCGCCGACATCGATGCCGATCCCGAAATCCAGTCCGGACGGCACGTCCGTGGCATCGCTCGAGGGTCCTGTCATCACGCTTCCTGGAGCCAGGCCGTGGCTGCTCCCGGCAGGGAACCTGCCGTGAGCGGCGAACTGGAGACCAGTACCTTGCCGGCGGGCAGTTCGAAGGCTTCCGTGCCGAAGTTCGTTACGGAGGTCCAGCCGTTGGGGCGCCGGAAGGCCAGGACGTCAGGCCGGCCGGTTTCCAGCCATTCCAGCGCTTCGGTGGTCCGCAGCCGTGACCGCAGGGCCAGCGCCCTGCGGTAGAGGGACAGGGTCGACTCTTCCCGGGCCTCCTGGGCTTCCACTGAGTAGCCTGCGAACCATTCCGGTTGCGGCAGGTGGGCACCGCCGCTCCCGAAACCGAACGAGGTGCCCGAGCCTGTCCAGGGCAGCGGCACGCGGCAGCCGTCGCGGCCGATTTCCACGCCTTTGTTGCGGAAGAAGGCCGGGTCCTGGCGTTCTGCGTCGGGGATTTCGCTGCCGACTTCCTGCAGGCCCAGTTCCTCGCCCTGGTAGAGGTACGCGGAGCCTGGAAGGGCGAACATCAGCAATGAGGCGGCTCGGGCGCGGCGCAGGCCGAGTTCCACGTCGACGTCTTCCTGCCTGCCGCCGGCCAGCAGCCACTGCTTGCCTGCCTCGCCGGCCATGATCCCGCCCTCGGCCGAAGGTCCGGAGACCGGCAGCCCGTAGCGTGTGGCGTGCCGGACGACGTCGTGGTTGGAGAACACCCACGTGGAGGAAGCGCCGGAAGCCTGGGCCTCGGCGAGGTTCTTGGTGATGATCTTCCGGTACTGGGCGCCGTCAAAGTCTGCCTGCAGCAGGTCGAAATTGAAGGCCTGGCCGAGGCCCTCCGGGCTGGCGTAGCGTGCCCGGCGGTCTGCGTGGACCCAGGCTTCGGCAACAGCGGTGCGCGGCGGGTTGTACTCGTTGAAGAGCTTGCGCCACTCGGCATAGATCTCGTGGACTTCGTCGCGGTCCCAGTACGGATGCGCACCCGCAAGGTACAGCGCTTCGCCCTGGGTTTCGAGGTCTGCCTTGGTGGGCAGGGACTCTTCGAGGTTCTTGGTCAGGGCATGGGCGACGTCAATGCGGAAACCGTCCACTCCCCGGTCGGACCAGAAGCGCAAGGTCTTCAGGAAGTCTTCGCGAACCTCGCGGTTGTCCCAGTTGAAGTCCGGCTGTTCCTTGGCGAAGATGTGCATGTACCACTGCCCTGGAGTTCCGTCGGGTTCTGTGATGCGGTCCCAGGCGGGACCGCCGAACACGGAGTCCCAGTCTGACGGCGGAAGTTCACCGTTGTCGCCGAGTCCGTCGCGGAAGATGTAGCGGTCGCGGGCGGGGGATCCCTTCGGGGAGGCGAGGGCTTCCTGGAACCACTCGTGGCGGTTCGAGGAGTGGTTGGGCACGATGTCCACGATCAGCTTGATGCCGGCGGAGTGCAGGGCGGAGGCCATGTCGTTGAAGTCCTCGAGAGTGCCGAGCCGCGGGTCAACGTCACGGTAGTCGTCCACGTCATAGCCGCCGTCGGCGAGGGCTGAAGGGTAGAACGGGCTCAGCCAGACCGCATCGATTCCCAGGGCCTTCAGGTAAGGGACCTTGGCGGTGATGCCGTTGATGTCACCGATACCGTCGCCGTTGGAGTCGGCGAAGCTGCGGGGGTAGACCTGGTAGACCGAGGCCTGGCGCCACCAGTCGGGGTCGGTCATCTGTTTGGGCCCGGTGCTGGTTGCCTTGGTGGCGATAGAGGGCAAGACTTGGTCCTTTACTTTTGTGTCTGTGGTCGGTTGGGCCGCTGGGGTCACTTGACTGCGCCCTGGGTCAGGCCGGACATTACCCAGCGCTGGGTAAAGAGGTAGACGACGATCGCCGGCGCCATCGCCATCAGGTACGACGCGAAGGCGACGTTGTAGCTGTTGCTGAACTGCGTCTGGAAGATCTTCTGCAGCACCGGGATTGTCTGCAGTTCCGGGTCGGAAATGATGAGTGACGGCATCATGAAGTCGTTCCATGACGCGATGAAGGCGAAGATGCCCACCGTTGCGCTCATCGGCCCGAGTAGGGGGAAGATGAGCTTCCAGAACACCTGCCACGTGCCGGCGCCGTCAATGCGCATGCTTTCCTCCAGCTCCAGCGGGATGGAGCGCAGGAAGGCCGTAAAAAGCATCGTGTTGAACGCCAGGGCAAAGACGATGTGCAGGATCGCAACGCCGAGTGGATTGTCCAGTCCGATAAGGCCCGTGAGCTGGATCTGCGGCAGCGCCACCACGGGGAACGGGATGAACATCGCCGCGAGCAGGTAGAAGAAGGACCAGCGGAAGAGCCGGCGGTCCCAGTTGCGGACGATCGCGTAGGCTGCCAGCGCCGACACGATGATTTCCCCCGCAACGGCGGTCACGGACACGAACACCGAGATTCCGAAGCCGCGCGGGAAGTTCGTGAGCGTCCATGCCTGGACGAAACTGTCGAAGGTCAGGGGGCTCGGCAGCGAGAAGGCGTTGCCGTCCACCGCCTGGCCGGTGGTTTTGAACGCCATGCTGATGGTGACGTACAACGGGACGAGCACGCTGAGCGTGCAGACGATAAGGACGATGGTCGCAGGCCAGTTGCTGCGTTCTTTGACGGCGCGGATCGGATGTTTCTTCCCGGCGGCCGCGGGTCCTGCTGTGATGGTGCTGGGTGCGCTGCTCATGCTGCGACCCCTCCTTTGCCACGAGTGAAGCGAAGCTGGATGAGTGCGATGACGATGCTGATGAGGAAGAAGATCACGGCATTGGCCATCTGGTACGCGTAGTCGCCGCCTTCGAAGCCGCGGAAGATCGACATCGCGACGCTGCGTGTGGCGACTCCGGGGCCGCCGTCGGTAAGGCCAACGATGATGTCGTAGGCGTTGAGGTAGTTCTTGAAGCCAAGGACCATATTGATCACCGCATACCCGGCGACGAGCGGCAGGGTGATGTGCCGCAGGTTGTGCCAGGGCGAAGCTCCGTCGATGGAGCTTGCCTCGTAGACCTCGGCAGGAACCGTGAGAAGCCCTGCGATGTAAATCAGCATCGCACTCGGAATGGACTGCCACGCCGCGACGAAGACGATCGCCAGCCACGCCAGATCGGGGTTGGCGAGGATGCTCGTCGCCAGCGGTTCGATTCCCATGCTTTGGCCCACAAGCGGCAGCGAGTTCGAGAAGAGGTACTGGAAGACGAACGCGATGACGATGCCCGAGATCACCATGGGGATAACGAATATTGTGCGCAGTGCAGCGCGGAAGCGGACACGGGACGTGAGTCCCAGCGCCAGGAGGAAGGCCACGGCGTTGACGGCGATGACGGTCACGAGCGCAAAGGCGAGCGTGAAGCCGTAGGCGCTGAGGACCCCTTCATCCTGGAAAACCGCTATGAAGTTCCGGATGCCGATGAAGTCGAAGTCGCCGAAGCCGACGGAGTTCGTGAAGCTGTAGACGAATCCGAGTACAGCAGGCAGCGTGACGGCGAGGGTGAAAATCGCCAGCGCCGGGAACAGGAAGAAGTAGTAGATCGGATCGGGGCGGCGCTTTCGCGCAACCGTCGCTCTGGTCGCTGCCGGGGCCGTCACCACCGCTCTAGTGGAAGGCTTAGTCGTCGATGACATGAATGGTCCTCGTTTCGTGCATTAGAACGGAAGTGGTGGTCACGCGCGGAAAGCCAGGCGCGCCCAGTCGGCGTCAAGCCGGCGCAGCGTGCTCTCGACGTCGGCGCCGCCGATGATCGACTGAAGATAGTTCGCGGCGGGAATGGAGTTCGGAATGAACTGTGAGGCTCCCATGTAGAAGCGGCCGTCGTCGTAGTACTTCTGCATCTCAACGATCCGGGGATCAGTCACCGCTGGCGCGTCCTTGGTGGTGCCGAAGCCCAGGAATTCGGCGTTGTAGGAGTTCTGGATCTCCGGCTCCATGAGGTATTGAAGGAAGTCGCGGGCACCCTCCTGGGCGTTGGCGACTTCGGGAACCCAGAGCGAAAGGTCGATGTTAACGCGGACCTTCAGGTCGGCGGGGTCGCCGGTCATCGGCAGCGGAAAGGTGCCGAGATCCACATCTGTGCCGGCCTTTTCAATCTCTCCGAAGGCCCAGGGCCCCTGGAAGTACATCGCTGCCTGCCCCTGCGCCATGGCAGTGTTGCCGTCCCCGTAGCCGCGGCTGGACGCATCGGGGTTGACGTACGACGTCAGCTGGACCATGCGCTTCACTGGCTCAAGCAGCGTTTTCTGGAACGACACCTCGGAATCCGGTCCGACCTTCTCGCCGATCCGGTGCATTGCCTTGTAGAAGTCGCGCACGTCGACCATGCCGCCGACCGTGTAGTCGAACAGGCCCTGGGCAATCGTCCAGGGGTCGCGGAAAGTGCCGTAGATCGGTGTGATGCCGGCTGCCTTGAGCACCTCGCATACCTCGATCAGTTCATCCCAGGTTGTCGGGACGGACAGCCCGTTCTGCTCGAAGATGCGGCGGTTGTAGATGACTGAGGCAGCCATGACCGAGTAGGGGATGACGCTCGTACGGCCCGGGTAGGTGGGATACCAGTTCGTAAGGTCGAGGACGTCGTCCCGGATGGAAGCTGCTGCCGGAAGATCCGAAAGGTCCGAGAGTGCCCCGCGCTCCATGAACCTGGCCATCTCAAGGTTGTAGTTGAGGCAACCGAGATCCGGCGGACTGCTGCGCACAAAGCTGGCAGAAAGATTTGTCGCCATGTCATGCAGGACGCGGACCTGGTCCTGCGACGAAGAAAACTTTGCCGCCAGATCGCGGAAGTATGGGACAGCTTCAGGTTTGGACTGGTGGAACGTGACGGTGGGGCGTGTGCCTCCCGGTGCACAACCGGCCAGGGCGAAAGCGGCCAACGCGCCCCCGGAGGCGGCAAGGAAGGTGCGACGGGAGACTCGCGTCCCGGCGGACGTCAAAGGTGGCAACATCGGCTCCTAAGTCGAATTTATTTGGATCTTATATTTAGGTCCTATATGAGGATGAGGGATGCGGGCGATATCGTCAAGGGATGAATACGACGTCGGCGAGCTCAACGCAGCTGTTGCGGCAAATCAACTCCGATGCACTGCTTCGCTTCGCCCTCGAGGAACAGGTGTTCACAGCCGGGGAGGCCATGGCCGCGACCGGGTTGACACGCGCCACGGTACTCGGCGTCTGTGACGGTCTGGTCGACATTGGCTGGCTTGAGGAAGTGGAGGACGGGCAGTCCGATGGCCGTACTCATAAAGGCCGGCCGGCCCGCCGCTACCAAGTGCGTGAGGCTGCCGGCGTCGTTGTTGGGCTGGACGCGGGGGAGTCCTACTTCACAGCCATCGTCGCCGACCTGCGCGGCCGCGAGCTGAACACGCGTCGGCAAAGTATGGACTCGCATGCGCTGGGGCGTGCCGGCCGCGGTGCGAGTGCACGAGAGATGATCCGTCTGACCCTCCACGACATCGGACGCACCCTCGACGACGTTTTACTCACCGTCGTCGGCGTTCCCGCGCCGATCGACGCTTATGGCATGTCCCCTGAAGGCGACTTCTGGCATCTGATGAATTCCGGCTTCGCCTCCCATCTGACGGGCATGGTCATCGTCGAGAATGACGCCAACCTCGCCGCTATTGCCGAACGCGCCCACGACCCCTCAGCTAATCAAGCAACGTTGCTGACAGGCGAGCGATTCGGCGCCGGCCTGATCGTCGATGGGCACTTGCTGCGAGGACCGCGGGGCGGCGCAGGCGAGATGCGATTCCTCGACACTCTTACCGCCGGCAAGTTCGTGCCCGATGAAGGGGGCACGGACGGGTTTGGCGCACTTGCGCGGAAATGGGCACGTTCGCGCGTTCACTCATACGAGGGCAAAACCATGCTGCGGCATATCCCCGAGGGGGAAATCACCGCGGAGGACGTATTCCAGGCAGCCCGCGAGGGAGATCCGTTCGCAGCGGACATCATCGCCCGGCTCGGCGACCGACTGGCGCGGATTGCGGTTGTGCTCTCCAGCCTCCTGGACGTTGAACGCGTCATCATCGCAGGAGGGATTTCACGGGCTATCGAACCTGTCCTCGAACACGCACGCAGCCTGCTGCCCACGGATTCGGACCTGCCGCTGCCGGAACTCGTTGCGAGCACATTGGGAGCAGAGGTGGTGGTCAAAGGCGCCATCGAGTCCGCTTTGACACGGATCAAGCACGAACCTGGCGCGTTCCTCCCGCGGCCGCCCGTTCCTGAAGAGCTGCGGGGCAAACTCCGTTGAAACCGGTAGGCCGACGGCGGGAGGGGACCTTGGCCCTTTATCAACGGAGGCCCTGGAGGAACACTAAAAGAAGGGACGACGGCGGCACTGAGGTGAGTGCCGTCGTCGCCCCTTCCTTGAAGACCGTCAGCTGACGGTGTAGGACACTGGCCCTAATGCACTTTGGCGTCGACCGAGTCCAGTTCCGCCGGAGCCGCCGGAGCCGCTGGAACAGCCGGACCTGACGACGGGTGCGCCGCAACCGCGGCGGCATGCTCCGCCAGCACCCCCGTCTGGTGCCGGATTTTCAGCCGGTACAGCAGGGCCCCGCCGCCGGCGACCGCTGCCACAAAGAGCACCCCGCCCCACTGCAGGTACCACTCGAACGGCGGCACCGAGTTGTAGATCTCCTGGCGCGGCCACACCAGGTTTACCGTCATGGCACCGCCCCAGAGGACCGCCAGGATGTTCACGGGCAGTCCCCACTTGCCCAGGCTGAAGCCGGGCTCGGAGCCGTCGCTAGCCAACGGCCATTTCTTCAGGAACCGGTTGCGCAGCAGGGGAACGGTGACCAGCAGGTAGGACAGGTAGATCAGGACGATGCTGATGCTGGACATGATGGTGAAGATTGCCGGCTGCATCACGTTGACCAGCAGCGGGATGACGGCCATAATGCCGATCACGATGGCAGCGACAGTGGGGGTCCGGCGGACCGGACACACCTTGCCGAGCTGCCGGCTGAACGGCAGGTTGTTGTCCCGCGCCATGGCGAACATCATCCGGATCGCGGCGGCGTGGACGGCCAGGGTGCAGACCACCACGGCCACCACGATGCAGGCGAGGAAGGCCTTGCCGAAGGGGCCCCCGAGGACGGAGAGCACCAGGTACTGCAGCCCGCCGTCGGCGGCCCCGAGCTTGGGGTCGGCCAGGTCCGGAGCGGCGAGGATGCCAAAGAGCAGGATCAGCCCGCCCAGCACGAAGGACGCCGTGATGGCGCGCAGGATGGCCTTGGGTGCCGTGCGTTTGGGGTCCTTGGTTTCCTCGCCCAGGGAGCTGGCGGTGTCGAAGCCGTACATCACGTAGCCGGAGGCCATGGCGCCGATCAGGAACACGCCGAAGAAGCCGAGGTCGTGGCCTTCCCCGAAGCCTGCGGTGTCGAAGAAGACCTCAGGCCCCCGCACCACGTGCCACCCCAGGGCGAGGATCAGCAGCACGGCCGCGATCAGCTCCACGAAGACGCCGATGCTGTTGATCCTGGTCATCAGCTTCACGCCGAAAGCGTTGATCATGGTGGAAATGCCGATCATGATGCTCGCCAGCAGCACGCCGTTGAGGGCGAAGTCGTAGGTGCCGGTTCCGTCTCCGATGAGCTGGAAGCCGGACCAAAGTTGCGGCAGGGTGAGCTGCAGCGCCAGGGCCACGGCGCCGAGCGCCACGATGGACGAGATGAGCAGCAGCCAGCCGGCCAGCCAGGACCAGGTCCCGGAGGCCAGCCGCTTGGCCCAGTTGTACACCGACCCCGCCACCGGGTACCGGCCAGCCAGTTCGGCGAAGCACAGTGCCACCATCAGCTGGCCGGCGAAGACTAGGGGCCAGGACCACGCGTATGCCGGGCCGGCCATGGAAAAGCCAAAGTAGAACAGTTGAAATACGCCGGTGAGGATGGAGATGTAGCTGACCCCTGCCGCGAAGCTGGCAAACTTGCCGATGCTCCGGTCCAGGGTCTGCGTGTAGCCAAACTCGTCCATGCCGCTTGAATCAATACTCTTGCTGGGTTCCGCCATGTGGACTCCTAAATCAGAAAAGCACGATAGTGATGACCGGCCGGCTGTGGCGCATGGAAGGTTGATGCCCTGCCGCCGGAACCTTGCCGCTTAGGCGAGGGACGCGGTGAGCTCCATTTCTTCCATGGTCATGGTGTCGCCGGCCCGGCCGGCGCGGATGAGGTCCGCACAGCGTTCGCCGATCATCATGACGGTGATGTTGGGGTTGACGGTGACGTGTTCCGGCATGACCGACGCATCGGCCACGCGCAAGCCGGTGACGCCCTTGACCCGTAGCTCGGGATCGAGCGGTGACATGTCGTCGTCGGCCGGGCCCATCCGGACGGTGCCCACCGGGTGGTACACCGTGTTGTGGGTCTTGCGGATGTAATCCTGCAGTTCTTCATCCGTCTGCGCCTCGATGCCGGGCGAGAGTTCCCTGCCGGTCCATTCCGCCATGGCGGGCTGGGCGGCAATTTCACGGGCCTTGCGGATGCCGGCCACCATGACGCGCATGTCGTGGCCGTCGGGGTCCGTGAAGTAGCGCGGGTCCACCATGGGCTTGTCGCGGAAATCCCGGCTGCGCAGCCGGACGGTGCCGCGCGAACGGGCGTGCGTGACGTTCGGGGTGAGGCTGAAGCCGTTCTCCGTGGTGGGGTAGCCGTGCCGCAGGGTGTTCATGTCGAACGGGACAGAGCCGTAGTGCATCATCAGGTCCGGGCGGTCCAGGCCGTCCTCGGTGGGGGTGAAGATGCCGATCTCCCACCACTGGGTGGAGGTCTGCACCATCGACTGCTTCGCCTCGAACTGCACCACGCCTTCGGGGTGGTCCTGCAGATGCTCGCCCACACCGGGGGAGTCCACCAGGACCTCGATCCCGTGCTGCGCGAGGTGTGCTGCCGGGCCGATGCCCGAGAGCATCAGCAGCTTGGGCGAATCGATGGCGCCGGTGGACACGATGACCTCGCGGTGTGCGGCGAGCCGGTGCGTCCGGCCGAAGGCAGAATCCACCACGTCCACCCCGGTGCAGCGCTTGTCCGCGTCGAAGACCAGCTGGCGGGCGCGGAGGCCGGTCAGCAGGGTGAAGTTTTCGCGCTCCATGATGGGGTGGATGTAGGAGACCGAGCTGGAGGACCGGGTGCCGTCCGCGCGGCGGTTGATCTGGAAGAAGTTGGCGCCGTTGACCACGGTGGTCCCGGTGTTGAATTTGGCGCGGGGAATGCCGGCCTGTTCACAGGCATCGAGGAGAGCGACGCCGGCAGGATCCACCGGGGGCACGTTCATCAGGTGCACGGGGCCGGAGTCCCCGTGGTGGGGCGCGTCCGGCCCGGCGTCCTCATTGGTCTCCAGCCGCTTGTACAGCGGCCAGGCGGTGTGGGCGTTCCAGCCGGCGGCGCCGTACTTGGACTCCCACTCGTCCAGGTCTTCACGCGGGGCCCAGAAGGCGATGCAGGAGTTGTGGCTGGAGCAGCCGCCCATGACTTTGGCGCGGGCGTGGCGCATAAAGGAGTTGCCGTTCTCCTGCGGTTCCACCGGGTAGTCCCAGTCGTAGCCGGATTCGAGCAGCTCCATCCAGCGGTCCAGCTGCAGGATTTCGGGCAGGTTGCGGTCATCCGGTCCGGCCTCCACGAGGGCCACGGTCACGTCCGGATCCTCGCTCAGCCGGGCGGCAACAGCGGCTCCGGCGGATCCGCCGCCGATCACGACGTAGTCGAACCCGCGCTCGCTGAGGTCCTCGATGTTGTCGTAGTGCATCTAGTTCTCCTTGCCGTGGTCCGCGAACCAGCCGGTCACCTGGGGGCTGGTGTTCTGGTAGATGTGCTTGGCTTCCTGGTACTCTGCGAGGCCGGTGGGGCCCAGCTCGCGGCCGACGCCGGACTGGCCGAAGCCGCCCCACTCCGCCTGCGGAAGGTAGGGGTGGTAGTCGTTGATCCAGACCGTTCCGTGCCGCAGCCGGGATGCAACGCGCTGTGCCTTTCCGGCGTCCTGGGTCCAGACGGCGCCGGCAAGCCCGTAGATGGTGTCGTTGGCGGTGGCCACGGCTTCGTCCTCCGTGCCGAAAGTCTCCACGGTCACCACCGGGCCGAACGCCTCATCGATGACCACGGACATGCCCCTTGCCACGCGGTCCAGGACGGTGGGCTGGTAGTAGAAGCCGCCGTCGTACTTTTCCCCGGCCGGCGCCGCGCCGCCGCACCGCAACCGCGCTCCTTCCTGGATGCCGCGCTGGACGTAGGCGTGGACCTTGTCCCGGTGGGCCGCGGAGATCAGCGGCCCGGTTTCTGCAGCCTCGTCGAACGGGCCGCCCAGCCTGATGTCCTGTGCCCGCCGGACCAGCTCGTCCACGAAGCGCTCCGCGATGGATTCCTCCACCACCAGCCTCGCCCCCGCCGAGCAGACCTGCCCGGAGTGGACGAAGGCGCCATTCAGGGCGTTGTCGACGGCGGCGTCGAAATCCGCGTCCGCGAACACGACGTTGGGGTTCTTGCCGCCCAGCTCCAGTGCCGCCTTTTTGACAGTGCCGGCGGCGGCCGCGGCGATGCGCTTGCCGGTTTCCAGGCCGCCGGTAAAGGAAACGAGGTCGACGGCGGGATGTTCCGAGAGCGGTGCGCCCGCCTCCGCGCCGGGTCCGGTGACAAGGTTGGCGACGCCGTCCGGCAGGCCGAGGTCCTGCAGCAGCTGCATGGCCAGGATGGCGGTGGACGGGGTCAGCTCGGAGGGCTTGAGGACAAAGGTGCAGCCGGCGGCCAGGGCTGGTGCAATCTTCCACGCGGCCTGGAGCAGCGGGTAGTTCCAGGGAGTGATGAGGCCGCAGACGCCTACGGGCTCGTAGACGATTCTGCTGGCGACGGCCGGGTCCCCGGCGTCCACCACGCGGCCGGACTGCTGCCCGGCGAGCCGGCCGAAGTATTCGAAGCAGGCGGCGACGTCGTCCATGTCGATGCGGCTTTCGGCGATCCGCTTCCCGGTGTCCAGTGACTCGGCGCGGGCGAACTTTTCCCGCCGCTCACGGAGTTCCTCGGCAACCTTGAGCAGGAAGGAGCCGCGCTCGGGCGCCGGAACACTTGACCAGACTCCGGAGTCGAAGGCCGCCCGGGCCGCAGCGATGGCCCGTTCAGTGTCTTCCCGGCCGGCCTCGGAGGCTGTGGCGGCCAGTTCACCGTCGGCGGGGTTGTGGATTTGGCGCACTGCGCCGGACGCTGCCGGTTCCCACACGCCGTTGATGAAGAGGGTGGATGCTGTCTCGTCGTTGGACGGTGTGGCGTAAGTCATACGGAGGACAGTAGCGGAGGTTGAACGACTGTTCAATACCTATCTTGAACAAACGTTCAAGATTACGGAGAAGGGGGAAGCCGCCGGGACGGGATGTTCTTTACTGCCCCTGACGCGCGTCCTGGCTGCTCGCATCGCCCGGCGGTGCGAAGGCGATCTGCTCCGTGCGTGCGATGCTCCGCTGGATGGATTCCTTGTCCACGCCAAGAAGCGACGTCAACCACATGCCGTTTTGTATGACCACAATGTCGGATGACCGCGCGCGGCATTCCTCCCAGGAGAGCCCTGGCAGGGCGTTGGACACCAATGCCGCCAGGCCGTCGATATAGCGGTCGAAGGCGGCAGCATTGATCTGCGCATAGTCCTCGTCTGCCTGCGCGAGGGCCCAAAGGTGCAGGCGCAGGGACAGGTAGCGTGTGGTCAGCAGGTCGGCCCCTGCTACCCGCCGCAGGGACTTGCGCAGCTGCTCGTCCGGGGGAGACGAGGGATCCTGCGCAACCAGCAGGAGGTCGTGCTCGTCCACCCGGCGCAGGGCCGCGCGGATCAGGCTTGTCTTGTCGTCGTAGTAGTAGTTCACCAGGCCCAGGGCCACCCCGGCTTCGCGCGCCACCGCACGCATGCTCACCCCGGAAATGCCGTGGCGGGACAGCAGGTCAAGCGCTGCTTCGAGGATGCGGGACTGCCTGTCAGTCTGTTCGCCATTGTTCACTGTGGTTGTCCCCATCTGGCCAGACTATTGCCAAACCCGTCACGAGTGCACTTTCGGGTTCAAGCCGCGGGGCAGGGCCTGGGTCCTTCCTGGAATCCGGCGTGTGCGTTACAGCTGTTCCGCGATCTCATCGCCGGTGCCGATGGGTTGGTGGGACGTACCCCGGCCGCAGCTACCAGCTCACGATGAAGGCGGCAGACGGCTCCTCGATCAGCGCCAACTTCAAGTTGAAGCAGCGCCAGCAGCACCGGCGCCCAAGGACGTGCGCCGCACAGAAGGGGCCCGGTCACCAGACCGGGCCCCTTCTCTGTCTGCGGTGTGGGCTAGCCCAGCGCCTTGATAACTTCCTTGGCCACGTCCTCGCTGGACTGCGGGTTCTGGCCCGTGATCAGGTTGCCGTCCCGCACAACATTGGACGTCCAGGCGGCAGCGTTTTCGATGACCGCACCCTTGTCCCTTAGCGCGTCCTCCACCAGCCACGGCGTGTTCTCACCGGTGCCGCCGCCCAGTTCCTCCTCATTGCTGAACACCGTGAGGCGACGCCCCGCGAAAACGAAAGCGCCGCCGTCGTCCGTTGCGCTGAGCAGCCCGGCGGGACCGTGGCAGAAGGGCGCGATGACCTTGCCCTCCCTGTCCGCGGCGGCCAGCAGCCGGCCGAGGTCGGCGTCCTTGTACAGGTCGGCCATGGGCCCGTGCCCGCCCGGCAAGACCACGGCGTCGTAGGAGGAGAGGTCGACGTCGGCAAGCACCAGCGGGCGCGAGAGCTCGCCGTCGATCTTGGCCAGGTAGTCGCGGAAGCCCTCTGCGCGCCTTTCGCCGCCCGCGGACTCCGCGGCGAGGCTCACCTGGTCCACCGTGGGCCTGGCGCCCCCGGGGGTGGCGATGGGGACGCTGTGGCCGGCGTCCACCAGGGCCTGGTGTGCCACCACCAGTTCCTCCGCCCAGAACCCGGTGGGGTGTTCGCTGCCGTCCTTCATGGTGAGGGAATCGGCGGCCGATACAACCATCAGAATGCTTGCCATAATGCTGCTCCTGTCCGCGCTTCCCTACTCGCCCGCCGCTTCAAGTTCAGCGTAGGTGTCCTCGTCCAGCGTGACACCGGCCGCGGCCAGGTTTTCCTCCAGGTGCTTCACGGACCCGGTGCCCGGGATCGGCATCATCACGGGGGAGCGGCGCAGCAGCCAGGCCAGTGCCACCTGTGATGTGGTGGCACCCAAACGCGTGGCGGCCTCGTCCAGCGGCCCTCCCGGCTGCGCAAGCTCACCTGCGGAAATGGGAGCCCACGGAATGAAGCCGATGCCGTTCTCCTCCGAGTAGCGCAGGACGTCCTCGGAGCTCCGGTCCGTCAGGTTGTACCGGTTCTGGACAGTGGAGACGGTGAAGTGCTTGCCGGCCGCCTCAAGCTCCGCCACGCTGACCTGCGAGAGGCCCAGCGCCCGGACCTTCCCCTCATCCTGGAGCTCGCGGAGCACACCGAACTGCTCATCGGCGTCCACCTTGGGATCGATCCGGTGCAGCTGGAGCAGGTCCAGGGTGTCCACCTTCAGCTTCCGCAGGCTCAGTTCTGCCTGCTGGCGCAGGTATTCGGGGCGGCCCACGGGGATCCACTTGCCGGGCCCGGTGCGGGTGAAGCCCACCTTCGTGGCGATCTTCAGTCCGTCGTTGTACGGGTACAGCGCCTCGGCCAGGATTTCCTCGCTGATGTTGGGGCCGTAGGAATCTGCGGTATCGATGAAGTCAACGCCGAGTTCGACGGCGCGGCGCACCACCTCCACGGCGGCCCGGCGGTCCGCGGGTTCGCCCCAGACGCCGTCACCCACGATGCGCATGGCACCGAAGCCGAGCCGGTGCACGGTTCCCAGGTCCTTCAAATCGATCGTTTCGGACAGTTCCAACTGGTTCGTTGTCTCTAGGCTCATAGGGGCGGCAACATCCTAAGTTTGCTGAGTATTCCGCAGGTTCCAGAAATAAGCCGGGCGCCGCCGCCGTTATGCCTTTCGTGCCCGCCCGCGACCCGGCGGGCACATTCCTGCGAAACATTCCCGAAAGGCCGGCACTTACCGTGACTCTTCCCCTCTCCATCCTTGACCTGGCAACCATCGGCAAGGGCCAGACGGCGGCGGAGAGCTTCGCGGGCAGCGTGGCCATGGCGCAAAGCGCTGAAAAGCTCGGGTACCGGCGCGTCTGGTACGCCGAGCACCACAACATGTCCTCCATCGCGTCCTCCGCCACCAGCGTGCTCATTGCCCACGTGGCCGCCCACACCGAAAGCATCCGGCTGGGTGCCGGCGGCGTCATGCTGCCCAACCACTCGCCGCTGACCATCGCGGAACAGTTCGGCACCCTGGAAACCCTGCACCCCGGCCGCATCGACCTCGGACTGGGCCGCGCCCCCGGCAGCGACCAGAACACCATGCGCGCACTGCGGCGTGACCCCATGTCCGCGGACAGCTTCCCGCAGGACGTGCTGGAACTCCAGGGCTACCTCACCGGCCCCACCCGCATCCAGGGCGTTGAAGCAACGCCCGGCAAGGGCACCAACGTGCCGCTGTACATCCTGGGATCCTCCCTCTTCGGCGCGCGCCTCGCCGCCCAGCTGGGACTGCCGTACGCCTTTGCCTCCCACTTTGCGCCGAACGCCCTGCAGGATGCCGTGGCCCTGTACCGCCGCGAGTTCAAGCCCTCCGCCCAGCTGGATGCCCCGCACGTCATTGCCGGCGTCAACGTCATCGCCGCGGATTCCGCCTCCGAGGCGCAGGCCATGCTGCAGGCCACCAAGCGTGCCCGCGTGTCCCTGTTCTTCGGCGGCGGCCGCGAGTTCACCGACGACGAAGCGGACATGATCCTCGACTCCCCGCAGGGCCAGCACGTCAGCCAGATGATGATCTACTCCGCGGTGGGCACTCCCGACGTCGTCCTCGATTACCTGGACGGTTTCGGCCGGCACGCCGACGCCGACGAACTCATCGTGGCCCACCAGAGCACTGGCACCGAGGCGCGGCTGCGCTCCGTGGAACTCCTGGCCGAGGCTGCCGGGCTGGTCCGGGTGTAGCGGGCGGGGTCCTGCGCGTCACGCCCAGCACCCTTTTGGGGAGGCACGACGGCGGGTTCCCCGGTTCCGCGGGGCAGGCACCGGCGTCGTGGTCCAAGAAGCTGCCCTGCGTGACGCTGCCCTGCGTGAGCGCGGCGCGGTCCGTCGGACTTTTACACATACGCAATAAAGAGGACTTTCGGGGGAAACTGCCGGGGCTGACCATGGGAACTGCCCCCTCGGGAATTACTGGGATTCCCGGGAGGGGCACCAACCGGTAGTCCGCGGGCGATCCAGCGGCTGTAGTCCCGGCCTGGTCCGGCCTCAAAGGGGTACCCGCATGCCTACGCCGTTGAACCAAAGCGTGGCGGATTCCGCACTGCTCACCCGGTCCCTTCCGCTGGACATGCTCCGCGCCTTCATCCAGTCGGATGCGGCGGACAACGGCCTGACGCCTGCGCTGCTGGCCGAGCTGAAAGTGCTGGCGCGTGTTCCGGGATTGCTGGTGGCCTGCAACTACGGCGGGACCCTGTGCGACGCCGAAGGGATCTCCACCGAGATCCTGCCCCTGGGCAATGCGGCGATAGCTTTGCGCGCCTTGGCTGCCCTGCCGAATACCCACGCCGCCATCATTTCGGGGCGCTCGCTCCGCGACCTTGCGGCGGTGTCGCGGCTGCCCGTTGAGGTTCACCTGATTGGTTCGCATGGCGCGGAGTCGGACATGGGCTTCGCACACGCGCAGACCCTGGCCACCGAGTCGGTCCTGCAGAAGGTCAACGCGGCGCTCAACGAGGCCGTGGGATTCCAGAAAGGCATTTGGATTGAACGCAAACCCGTGGCCGTTTCCGTCCACACCCGCCCGGCGCCGCCGGACGTGGTGGAGTCCGTGACGGAAACCGCCCGGGAGATTGCCCGCGCCCACGGGCTGTTCTTCATTGTGGACGGTTCCGTGCTGGACCTGTCCGTCGTGGAACCGTCCAAGGCCGAGGCACTGGAAAACCTCCGGTCACGGCTCGGGGCAAGCGCCGCCATGTTCGCCGGGGACGCCTACAGTGACGAGCTGGCCATCGCCACCCTGCGCGGGCCGGACCTCGGACTTAAGGTCGGTCAGGGGCAGACCGCTGCGGCCCACCGCGTCCGCGATCCGGAAGCCTTCGCCCGGGTCCTGGCCCTCCTCTTCGAGCTGCGGCGGGCCTGGCTGTTCGGCGAGGACGCGGTGGGCCTTGAGCGGCACACGATGATCGGCAACGGATCCTCCACCGCGCTGCTGACGCCGGACGCGAAGGTCTGCTGGATGAGCCATCCGCTGCCGGATTCCGGATCACTTTTCGCCCACATCCTCGGCGGAGACGCGGCCGGCCACTTTTCCGTGGAGCCGGTCAAGGCCTCCCAGGTGCTGGGGCAGCGGTACGTGGACAGCACCATGATTGTTGAGACCCGGTGGGCGGACGTCACGGTCACGGACTACCTTGAGCCTGCGCCGGACGGCATCACCAGTCTGGTCCGGGTGCTGACCGGCCATGGAGCCGCCCGGATTACTTTCGCTCCCCGGCCGGACTACGCCAATGCCCCGTTCAGCATGGAGGCCCGCGGCGGGGAACTGCATGTGGTGGGGACCTCGGAGCCCATCATCCTGTTCGCGCCTGGCATCACCTTCAGCATCACCTCGGACGGGCGCCATGCCACGGCCACGGCGGCGGTGAACCTGCAGGACGGCCCGGTGGTGCTCAACCTGCGCTGCGGCGATACCGAACCGCAGCCCGCGGACCCCGGCGGGGAGACGGAGAGGCGGGCCGGAGTGGCCCTGCACGCACGCCAGTGGGTGCAGAGACTTGTCCTGCCGTCCGTCAAACCCTCCCTGGTGCGGCGGTCGGCCCTGGTGCTCCGCGCCCTGGTCCATGAACCCACCGGCGCCGTCCTCGCAGCCCCCACCACGTCACTGCCGGAGGGGATCGGCGGCACAAGGAACTGGGACTACCGGTACTGCTGGCTGCGGGACGGGTCCATGACGGTTAACGCGCTGGTGGACCTCGGCTCCACGGCGGAGGCCGCGGGCTTCCTGGCATGGCTGGGCCGGATCCTCGAACATGCACCCGGCCCCGAGTGGCTGCACCCCCTGTACTCGGTGACCGGCGCGCCGCTCTCCACGGAGGCCGTCGTCGACAGCCTCCCGGGGTACGCGGGCTCCCGTCCGGTCAGGATCGGCAACGCCGCGGACCACCAGGTCCAGCTGGACGTTTTTGGCCCGGTTGCCGAACTGATCCACGCCCTGAGCGAGCGGGAGGGTGCGCTCGCTGAGGGCCACTGGGACCTGATGGTCCAGATGGCCTCGGCCGTCCAGGCCCGCTGGCACGAACCGGACCACGGCATCTGGGAGGCCAGGCGCGCAGCGCGCCACCACGTCTATTCCAAGGTGATGTGCTGGGTGACGCTGGACCGGGCGCTGCGGACGGCCGCCCGCCACGGCCGGGAGCCGGACCCGGCCTGGGCTCCCCTGGCGGGCACCATCCGCGCGGAGGTGCTGCGCGAGGGCTGGGACGAGTCGGCGAGGTCCTACACCGTGGCCTACGACAGCCCGGACCTCGACGCCGCCGTCCTGCACATCGGGCTCTCCGGCCTGCTGGACGTTTCGGACCAGCGCTTCCTGGACACCGTCACCGCCGTGGAGCGGGAACTGCGCGTGGGTCCCACCGTCTTCAGGTACAGGTACGACGACGGCCTGCCGGGCCTGGAGGGCGGGTTCCACATCTGCACCACCTGGCTGATCGAAGCGTATGTGGCCGTGGGCCGCATCGATGAGGCCTGGGACCTGTTCGACCAGCTGGTGAACCTTTTCGGTCCCACCGGGCTGCTGCCGGAGGAGTACGATCCCGGCACGGAGACACACCTGGGGAACCATCCGCAGGCGTACTCGCACCTGGGCTTCATCCGCTGCGCGCGGCTCCTGGACGCACACCAGGGCAGGCGATAGCGGGCCCCGGTCGTGGGTACCTAGAGTGGTAGCAGGGACCCAAGACTGAAACGAGACTCATGAAGACCGCGCGCGCCCAGGGGGTGGGGTTCCGCTCTGAACGGGGCCCCATTCTCATTGCCCTGATGCTGTCCACCGGCCTGGTGGCCATCGATTCCACCATCGTGGCCACCGCCGTCCCGTCGATCGTCCGGGACGTGGGCGGGTTTGAGTCCTTCCCCTGGCTGTTTTCCGCGTACCTGCTGGCCCAGGCCGTCTCGGTGCCCATCTACGGCAAACTGTCCGACATGCTGGGCCGCAAGCCCATCATCCTGGCGGGAATTGGGCTTTTCCTGCTTGGGTCCGTCCTCTGCGGCATCGCCTGGAGCATGCCCGCACTCATAGCGTTCCGCGCCCTGCAGGGCCTCGGTGCGGGCGCCGTCCTGCCGGTCTCCATCACCATCGCCGGGGACATCTACTCGCTGGAGGAGCGGGCCAAGGTCCAGGGCTACCTGGCCAGCGTCTGGGCTGTCTCCTCCGTGGTGGGCCCGAGCCTCGGCGGGATCTTCTCCTCGCTGGGGATCTGGCGCGGAATCTTCCTGGTCAACATTCCGCTGTGCCTCCTTGCCGGGTGGATGCTGCTCAGGACCCTGCACGAAAATGTTGAACGCGCCAAGCACCGGGTGGACTACGCCGGGGCGGCCCTGCTGGCGGTTTCGCTGGGCCTGCTGATCCTTGGTGCCCTCCAGGGCGGCCAGGGCTGGGCATGGAATTCCCCGGTCAGCATCGGCCTCTTTGTTGCGGGCGCAGCGCTGTTGGCGGTGTTCCTGGCGGTGGAACGGCGGGCGGCGGAGCCGGTCCTGCCGTCCTGGGTGGTTTCGCGCAGGCTTTTGGGCACCACCACGCTGGTGTCCTTCGGCGTCGGGGCGGTGATGATCGGGCTGACCTCCTATGTGCCCACGTTCCTGGAAGGTGCGCTGGGAACCTCACCCCTTATCGCAGGCCTGGCGCTCGCGGCCCTGACCCTCGGCTGGCCCCTCAGTGCTTCACAGGCGGGCCGGTTCTACCTGCGAATCGGCTTCAAGGCCACGGCGTTGATCGGGATCTCCGTGACCGTGGCGGGACTCCTGGTCCTGGCCCTTACGGCCGCCACACCCAGCGTGGCTCTAGTGGCCGCCAGCTGTTTCGTCGTGGGGCTCGGCCTGGGGCTGGTTGCCACTCCCACCCTGATCTCTGCCCAGTCCAGCGTTGAGTGGAATGAGCGCGGCGTGGTCACCAGCACCAACATGTTCGCGCGGTCCATTGGGAGCGCGCTGGGTGTGGCCGTCTTCGGTGCGGTGGCCAACGCGGTCTACGCCACCACGGCCGGGGAAGGCGCGGCACCCGCAGTCGTGGCTGCGTCCGGTGCCGTGTTCCTGGCCGCGCTGGTGGGCGGCATCCTCACGGTGGCGGCCGTGCTGGCCATGCCGGCGGTGGGGGCGGGCGCCTCCGGAAAGGACGACGACGGCGGCACGGACGGGGAGCCGGCCCTCGCCGAAGCAGAGGACAAGACGCGGTAGGCGCATTTAGCGGGAAGCACGGAAGATCTCCGGCGCGGGACGGGTGCCTGTGGCGAGGTCGGCGAGGATGCGGCCAATCACGGGGGTGAACTTGAACCCGTGCCCGGAGAACCCGGCGCCGATCACCACGGGGCCGATCCGGTCCAGGATAAAGTCCTCGTCCGGGGTGGTGGTGTAGGTGCAGCTGATGGCCTCGAAGGAATCGGCGTCTACCCCGGGCAGCCACGTCCGCGCGTAGTCCTGCAGGGCGGCGAGCTGCCGGGGTTCGGGCTGGAAGGAGCGCTGGTCAGGATCAACGGGCGGTCCCACTCCGTGCCAGCCCGCCTTGATCCCCTCGCCGGGCGTCTCCATGCCGTACACGGGGGAATACCAGCCCCGGTAGTCCGCCCCGGTGCCGGGGTAGTGGTTGAAGCCGGGCCACACTGCGCCCGCGTCCGCCACCCGGAAGTGTGCCGGCTGCTCCTGCGTGACCCGCAGCCTGGGAATCCGCAGCCCGGTACCGGGGCTGTTGCTGAACACCCGGCCCAGGAGCTTCTCCGTCCAGCCGCCGGCCGTGACCACCACCTGCGCGGCGGTGACCTCCTCGATGCCGGCGGCGGACTCCAAGCCCAGCCGGACGCCGTCGTCCATCACCTGCAGGTCCACCACCTTGGTGTGGTGCCGGATCTCGGCACCGCGGGCTGCGGCGAGGCGCTGTAATGCAGGAAGCGCTGCTTCAGGGTTGAGCTGGCCGCCGTCGGGCATGTGCAGTGCCTGCTGGTCGAAACGGATGCCGCGCCAGCGCTCCCGGGCCGCGGCCGGGGACAGGAGCTCCGCCCGGATGCCCGCCTGCGTCAATGCCTCGGCGGTGTCCGGAAGCCGGGGGTCCGGTCCGTGGTTCACAACCCCCGTCCGCGCCAGCAGCGTCTCGCCGCTTTCCTGCTCAAGCTCATCCCACAGCGCCAGCCCCTCTGCCAGCATGGCCACGTATTCGGGACGGTGGTAACCGGGGTTCAGGTTGCGGGTGGTGCCGTGCGAGGCCCCGATCCTGTGCCCCGGCCCGAACTGCTCCACCAAAGTCACATGCCGGCCCCGGCGGGACAGCGCCCACGCGGCGGCCGAGCCCATGGCGCCGCCGCCGATCACCACGGTGTCCAGAACAGTATTCATCAGCCCTCCACGACTCGGGTCAGGTCAGCAGCAATGCCACGCCGATCATCGCCGGCACGGCCACAACGGTGGTAATCAGCACGGTGTCTTTCGCCACGGTGAGGCCGGTCTTGTACCGGCTGGCAGCCACAAAGACATTCTGCGCTGTAGGCAGGGCAGCGGTGACCACCACGGCGAACAGGACGTGGCCTTCAAGCCCCAGCCCGAACCGTGCAAAAAGATATGCCAGCGCGGGCTGGACGGCCAGTTTGAAGCCGCTGGCCAGCAGCGTGTCCAGGCGCCGGCCTTCCGAGGCTTGGAGCGGCCGGGTGCCGTTCAGGCTCATGCCAAACGCGATCAGCATGGCCGGAATCGCCGCGCCACCGATCAGGTGGATGGGCTCCATCACCAGTTGCGGGACCTGCCAGCCTGTCCCGGCCACGGCCAGGCCCAGCGCGGAACCCACGATCATGGGATTCCGGAGGATCATTACGATGAAGTTCAGCGGCGTGGTGCGGTGGGAGCTGGTGCTTGAATCCAGGAGCATCAGGAACAGCGGCGTGAAGAAGGCGAGCTGGAAGATGAGCAGCGGTGCCACGTAGCTTGCGTCGCCCAGGACGTACACCGCGATGGGGATGCCCAGGTTGGCGGAGTTCACCAGTGAGGCCGCCATGGAGGACATCAGGGACTCGGGCAGCGGGCGTTTGAGCCAGAACCGGGCGATGGCAAAGAAAATGGCCGCGGTGGCCACTGCCGAGACCGCAGCAACCAGCAGCGGCGCCGCGAAAACCTCTGCGAGGCGGGCCTTGCTCAGCGTTTCGAAGAGCAGGGCGGGGCTGGCCACGAAAAAGGTGAGGGAGCTGAGGACCTGCCGGGCGTTGTCACCCAGGATCTTCTGCCGGCCCACGAACCAGCCCACCAGGATGATGCACCAGACCACAAAAAACCCGGCGAGTACCCCTAGCAAGAGACAATCCGCAGGGAATCAGCCCGGGCCGTGCGGGGGAGCCGTCTGCCGGAAAGCACCCTCCGGTTACAGGGTGGCGTTGTTAAGCGCGAAAGGGGGCCGCATCATCCCCGGAGTGAGGCCCTCGGCCGGGTCATTGCCCAGCTGGATCACCCGGTTGTTTTCATCCACGTGGACCACCCGCGGTTCATAGGCCTTGGCCTCTTCGGTGGTCATCTGGGCGTAGGTAATCAGGATGACGACGTCGTTCTCGTGCATGAGGTGCGCCGCTGCACCATTGATGCCGATCACGCCGGAGCCGCGCTCGCCGGCGATGGTGTAAGTCTCAAGCCGCGAGCCGTTGGTCACGTCCACGATGGAGACGAGCTCGCCGGGAAGGATGTCGGCGGCCTCGAGCAGGTCCAGGTCAACGGTGACCGAACCTACGTAGTGCAGGTCGGCGTGCGTGACGGTGGCCCGGTGGATTTTGGACTTGAACATTGTGCGATTCATAACGGCATCAGTCTAGCGTTGGGGGCCCGTCGGCGCAGTGATGCAGGGAACAGTGACGCAGGGACGGCTCCTGCGCAGTGCCCGAGCCCCGTCGCTACGCTGGGCGGCGCCAATTTTGGAAGGACACAGCACGACGGCGGCTGGTCACCCGGCGTCCTGCTGTGCCACGGCCGCTGCAGTGGCCGCCAGGGTCTCCCGGGCTGCGAGGATCGCGGGCCGCTGGGCGCTGGAACGGCGGACGGAGGTGAACACCGTGCGGTGCGGCTTGCCCGGCAGGTCAAGGAGCCGGGCGGTGGTGCCGCGCCCCGTCCACACCAGGTCCGGCATCAGCGCCACCGCGTTCCCGGACTCGATGAGGCGGATCTGGGCCTGGAGGTCGGCGGTTTCAAAACGCACGTCGGGCTCGAACCCCGCGCTCCGGCAGGCCTGCTCGGCCCAGTGGCGGGACGCCGCCCCCCGTGGTTCCATGACCCAGGCGAGTTCCGCGGTGTCCTCGATCGAGGAGATGGCGGGGCCGCCGTCGGACGCGGGGGGAACGGCGAGCCGGATGGCGTCGGTAGTGAGCTTGACGCGGTCCAGTTCGGGATAGCGCGGGGCGGCGTGGCCGGGGTACTGCTCGGCGATGACCAGGTCGAAGTCGCGTGCCCACGTCTCGTGCAGCGCCGTTTCCGGCTCACGCTGGATCATCTCGATGCGCACTTCGGGATACGCGCCGGCCATGCGGGTGAGGGTCTCGGGCATGAGCGCCAGCGCGGCCGACTGGAACACGGCGATCCGCACTGTCCCGGTCACGGTGGTCAGGGAAGCCGCAAGGTCCGCCTCGGCCTGTTCCATGGTTTCGAGCAGCTGCGCGGTGTGGGCCACCAGGACCTCCGCCTGCGGGGTGAGCTGCACCCGCCGCCCGGTCTTCCGCAGCAGCTCAACCCCCACTTCCTTCTCCAGCAGCGCGAGCTGCTGGGACACCGACGACGGGCTGTACTGGAGTGCGTCTGCCACCTCCGCCAGCGTCCCCCGGATGCTCAGTTCCCGGAGCAGGCGAAGCCGGCGAACATCAAGCATAAGGAAATCCTTACCGAAACTAATGAATATAGGTTAGAAGTAGTCACTTTATCTAACGCAACCCCGCTTGCATACTGTTGAGACCGAGTTACCCCCGTCACAAGCGATTTTTCGCGCGCCGTGACGGGGAAGCACCCCAAGCAGGAGTTCCTGATGAGCAGTAGAGACATGACCCAGTCGATCATGCGGCGCAAGCCCATTGACGACATTGAAGAAGAGAACAAACACAGTGGCCTCTTTAAGTCACTCGGGCTTTGGCAGCTGACGGCAATCGGCGTTGGCGGCATTATCGGCGTCGGCATCTTCTCCCTCGCGGGGCTGGTGGCCGCCGGTAGCGAAACCGCACCCGGGGTGGGGCCCGCGGTGCTGATTTCCTTCCTGGTGGCAGGCCTCGCCTCGGCGGCGGCGGCGCTCTCCTACGCCGAGTTTGCGGGCATGATTCCGCGCGCCGGTTCCGCCTACACCTACGGGTACGTGGCCTTGGGCGAGATCATCGGCTGGTTCATCGGCTGGGACCTGCTGCTGGAGTACATCGCCATCGTGGCTGTGGTGGCCATCGGCATCTCCGGCTACTTTGACGCCTTCCTCTCCGGCATCGGCATCCATATGCCTGTTTGGATGACCTCGACGGCGGATGAAGGCAAGGGCGGCATCGTCAACCTCCCTGCCATCCTGGTCTGCCTGCTGGTCACCTGGATCCTCTCCCGAGGCACCAAGGCGTTCGGCCGGTTCGAACTGGTGGCTGTGGCCGTCAAGGTCATCCTGATCCTCTTCATCATCGGCCTTGGCGTCTTCTACATCGACACCAACAACTACAACCCGTTCATGCCGAGCGGCTTCGGTCCCGTGCTGGCCGGCGCAGCCACGGTCTTCTTCGCAGTTTTCGGCTACGACGCCATGAGCACCGCGGCCGAGGAAGCCACCGACGGCAAAAAGCACATGCCCAAGGCCATCATCCTGTCCCTCATCATCGCCATGCTGCTCTACGTGGCCGCCACCCTGGTGCTGACCGGCATGCAGAATTACAAGGACATCGATCCCAAAGCCGGCTTCGCGTCAGCCTTCACCGGCGTGGGCCTTCCGGTCATCGCCACGATCATCTCGGTGTTTGCTGTGCTGTCCATCCTCACCGTGATGCTGACATTCCTCCTGGGCGTCACCCGCGTATGGTTCGCCATGAGCCGCGACGGGCTGCTTCCCGGCTGGTTCGCCAAGACGGACCGCCACGGAACGCCCCAGCGGGTCACATGGATCGCCGGCGTTGCCTCAGCGTTCCTGGCCGGGGTATTCCCCATCAAGGAAGTCGCGGACCTCACCAACATCGGCATCCTTGCCGCGTTCGTCGTCGTCTGCTTCTCCGTGATCATCTTCCGCTACAAGAAGCCGGACGCTCCGCGCACCTTCCGCTTGCCGCTGATGCCGGTCATCCCCGCATTCGGCGTCCTGGCCTCCGCGTTCCTGATGTTCCAGCTGCACTGGGAGACCTGGGTGCGGTTCGGCGTCTGGCTGGTCATCGGCCTGGCCATCTACTTCTTCTATGGCAAGAAGAACTCCCTGATGAACCCCAACAGCCCCCGGCATGAGGAGATTGTGGAGATGCACCGGCCCGTCGGCTGACGCTCTCTCACTTAACGTCGCCCGAACCGGGACGCTCTCTCACTTAACGTCGCCCGAACCGGGACGCTCTCTCACTTAACGTCGCCCGAACCGGGACGCTCTCTCACTTAACGTCGCCCGAACCGGGACGCTCTCTCACTTAACGTCGCCCAAACACGGACGCTCTATCACCTTCCTGTGGAGGGTGATAGAGCGTCGCCGTTTTTCCCGCATTAAGTGAGAGAGGGTTGCCCCGAAACGCGCAGGAAGTGAGAGAGGGTGCGTGGAGTTTCCGACCGGTCCGGCGGCGGGAAGAAGAGTTGGTTTTTCTAACCTGTATTGCTTAGAAAAGATCGCTTTATCTTATGTGATTGGAAGCTCATACTGGTTGCTAAGACCTCCTTGAACCCCAGAAAGATCGGGAAAACAATGACCCACGTTGCAATGGAACCCGCAGCCGCCGCCGGAACTGCGCCGCAGACCGTCGACGTCGATGTGCCGCAGGCCAAGGCCCTGGCAACCGACGCCGTGGCGCTGGTCCGCCACTGGCTGACCGAGGCATCGAAGGTGCCCGTGGACGCTTCCGCCCAGCAGCTCGCCGGCGTCCTGAAGGACCCCAACGGCCTGGAATTCACCGTTGGCTTCGTGGACGGCGTGGTCCGCCCCGAGGACCTGAACGTTGCCGCCCGCAACCTCGCCGCACTGGCGCCCAAGGTCCCCGCGTTCCTGCCCTGGTATATGCGCAGCGCCGTAGCATTGGGCGGAACCATGGCTCCGGTCATGCCGCAGGTGGTCATCCCCATTGCCCGCAAGGTCCTGCGCGAAATGGTGGGCCACCTGATCGTTGACGCCACCGACGCCAAGCTCGGCCCCGCGATCGCCAAGATCCGCAAGGACGGCATCAAGCTCAACGTCAACCTCCTCGGCGAAGCCGTACTGGGCGAGCACGAGGCCTCCCGCCGGCTCGAGGGCACGCACACCCTGCTGGCACGCCCCGACGTCGACTACGTCTCCATCAAGGTCTCCTCCACGGTGGCCCCGCACTCGCCGTGGGCCTTCGACGAGGCCGTTGCACACGTCGTCGAGAAGCTCACCCCGCTATTCGAGCGCGCAGCGTCATTTCCCAAGGCCAAGTTCATCAACCTGGACATGGAGGAGTACAAGGACCTGGACATGACCATCGCGGTCTTCACCAGGATCCTGGACAAGCCCGAGTTCAAGGACCTGGAAGCGGGCATTGTGCTCCAGGCCTACCTCCCGGATGCCCTGTCCGCGATGATCCGGCTGCAGGACTGGGCGGCTGAAAGGCGTGCCCACGGCGGCGCCGCCATCAAGGTGCGCGTGGTCAAGGGCGCAAACCTGCCAATGGAGCAGGTGGAATCCTCCCTGCACGACTGGCCGCTGGCAACCTGGGGCAGCAAGCAGGACTCGGACACCAGCTACAAGAGCGTCATCAACTACTCCCTGCACCCCGAGCGGATCAAGAACATCCGGATCGGCGTAGCCGGCCACAACCTGTTCGACATCGCCTTCGCCTGGCTCCTTGCCAAGCAGCGCGGCATCGCGGATACCGCACGGCAGAGCATCGAGTTCGAGATGCTCCTGGGTATGGCCCAGGGCCAGGCCGAAGCCGTCAAGAAGGACGTCGGCTCCCTGCTGCTCTACACGCCGGTGGTGCACCCGGCCGAGTTCGACGTCGCCATTGCCTACCTGATCCGCCGCCTCGAAGAGGGCGCCAGCCAGGACAACTTCATGTCCGCCGTGTTCGAGCTGGACAAGAACGAAGCCCTGTTCGAGCGCGAGAAGCAGCGCTTCCTCGCCTCGCTCGCCGAACTGGACAACCGTGTCCCGGCGCCCAACCGAAAGCAGAACCGGAGCCTGCCGCCCGTCCCCAGGCCGCACGACCACTTCGAGAACACCCCGGACACTGACCCGTCCCTGCCCGCCAACCGCGACTGGGGCCGGGCCATCCTGGACCGCGTCCCGTCCTCCACCCTGGGCAACGCCTCCGTGAAAGCAGCCTTCATCAATGACGAGGCAACCTTGAACGGCGCCATCCAGGCCGCCGTGGAGAAAGGCAAGGCCTGGGGCGCACTCTCCGGTGCCGAGCGTGCAGAAATCCTGCACCGCGCCGGCGACGTCCTGGAGGCGCGCCGCGCCGACCTGCTTGAGGTCATGGCCAGCGAAACCGGCAAGACCATCGACCAGGGCGACCCCGAGGTCAGCGAAGCCGTGGACTTTGCCCACTACTACGCCGAGTCCGCACGCAAGCTGGACGAGGTCGACGGCGCCACGTTCGTCCCGGCAAAGCTCACCGTCGTAACCCCGCCCTGGAACTTCCCGGTGGCCATCCCCGCCGGGTCCACCCTCGCGGCACTCGCCGCCGGCTCCGCCGTCGTGATCAAGCCCGCCAAGCAGGCCGCCCGCAGCGGCGCCGTCATGATCGAAGCGCTCTGGGAGGCGGGCGTCCCCAAGGACGTCCTGACCATGGTGCAGCTGGGCGAGCGGGAACTGGGCAAGCAGCTCATCAGCCACCCGGCCGTTGACCGCGTGATCCTCACCGGCGGCTACGAGACCGCCGAACTGTTCCGGTCCTTCCGCCAGGCTCTGCCGCTGCTGGCCGAGACCAGCGGCAAGAACGCCATCATCGTCACCCCCAGCGCGGACCTGGACCTGGCCGCAAAGGACGTTGCCTACTCGGCGTTCGGCCACGCCGGCCAGAAGTGCTCGGCCGCGTCGCTGGTGATCCTGGTGGGTTCGGTCGCCAAGTCCAAGCGGTTCCACAACCAGCTCATCGACGCCGTGACCTCCCTCAAGGTGGGCTACCCCGAGGACCCCACCAGCCAGATGGGCCCGATCATCGAACCGGCCAAGGGCAAGCTCCTCAACGCCCTCACCACCCTGGGCGAGGGCGAGAACTGGGCCGTGGAACCGAAAAAGCTGGACAACACCGGCCGGCTCTGGAGCCCGGGCGTGCGCTACGGCGTCAAGCGCGGCTCCTACTTCCACCTGACCGAATTCTTCGGACCCGTCCTGGGCGTGATGACCGCCGACACCCTTGAAGAAGCCATCGCCATCCAGAACCAGATCGAGTACGGCCTCACCGCAGGCCTGCACTCCCTGAACTCCGAGGAACTGGGCGTCTGGCTGGACAGCATCCAGGCCGGAAACCTGTATGTGAACCGCGGCATCACCGGCGCCATCGTGCAGCGCCAGCCGTTCGGCGGCTGGAAGAAGTCCGCCGTTGGCGCAGGTACCAAGGCCGGCGGGCCCAACTACCTGGCAGGGCTCGGTGATTGGGCGCCCGCCACGGCCTCGGCGAATGCCGCTGCCACCCACCCCGGCGTGCGGCGGATCCTCAACGCTGCCGGCGCTGTCCTGCAGCCCGCCGAGCTCGAGTCCGTGCAGCGGGCCCTGGCGTCCGACGCCCAGGCGTGGACCGAGGAGTTCGGCACAGCTAAGGATGTCTCCGGACTCAGCGCGGAGCGCAACATCTTCCGCTACCGCAGCCTGCCCGTGACGGTCCGGCTGTCTGAAGGCGCGCCGCTGGGCCATCTGGTCCGGACAGTGGCAGCGGGTGTGCTGGCGGGTTCGGCACTCACGGTTTCCTCCGCCGTCGAACTTCCCGCCCAGCTGCGCCCGGTGCTCACCGCGCTGGACATCGAAGTAGCAGTGGAGTCCGACGCCGAATGGCTGGCTTCCGCGGGCCGGCTCGCCGCGGCGGGGAAGCTTTCCGGCGCACGCGTCCGCCTGATCGGCGGCGACGCGGCAGGCCTTGCCAAGGCCACGGGCGGCCGTCCGGACCTGGCAATTTACGCGCACCCGGTCACCGAAGCCGGCCGCGTGGAACTGCTGCCCTTCCTGCACGAGCAGGCCGTCAGCATCACCGCCCACCGGTTCGGAACTCCCAACCACCTCTCCGACGCCCTGATCTAGGCGCCCTTTTCCAGACGCCCCGCTCGAGGAGTCTGCCGGCGTAACCTTTCGGCACAAAGAGGGCCGGACGTTCACCTTTGCGGTGGCCGTCCGGCCCTCTTTGCCCTGCGGAAGCTAGCCCAGGTACCACCCGGGCGGCGTCCACGTGACTGGAACACTGTGGGCGGAGAAATCCTCGCAGCGGGTGCAGGTGTAGGCGACTTCGCCCAGGGTGCCTACCGAACCGTCGCGCCGGTAGGTGGGCGGAATGTAAGACTCAAGGTAGACAAACTCGTCAGTGCGGCACCTGTCACAGTTAGGTTTGCCGACGTAACCGGTGTCGGTGGTGGCAATGCCTGCACCGAGCCTGGAATTGCGGGTTCCAAGCTGGCGCGCAGGGGCGTGTGAGTGGGCTTGGGCCGGACTGTAATGGGGGTTCTTGGCTGTCGTCATTGGCTGCCTGTCCCGAGCCGGAATCCTGGCATGCAGGAGCGGCCTCGTGTTTGTATGACGGCCGGCTGCTTGACCCTGGAAAATTCAGCATAAGGGATGCAGCCTTCCGCAATCAATGGAAACAGCGGCATGGCTTCGCCAGGGGGGACATCTTGGAGCGTTATGCTGGTCGGTTAATGGTCCGGCCCACAATTGACTGCGTCAGGGCGTCAATGACCTCGGCATTGGCCAGGGGGTTGCGGATCAGGGTGAAGTCCACGTCGCCCACCGCGGGCAAGTCGAAGCGCCGGGTGATGATCTTCAAGTCCTCCGGGACGAGCGACGACGGCATGACAGCGACGCCGATCCCCGCCCGGACCGCCGCCAGCACGCCGCTGATTTGCCGGGTTGTGCAGGTGATCCGCCAGGTCCTGCCGTGGGATTCGAGGGCGTCGATTGCCAGTTTCCGGCTCAGGCTGGGGGAGGGGTAGGCGATGAGCGGGACAGGCGCTGCCGGGTCCAGCGTGGTCTGCTCCAGGCCCACCCAGGAAAAGGAATCGTGCTGCACCACCGTTCCGTCCTTGGCTCCGGCCACCCATTTCACGAACACAAGGTCCAGTTGCCCCGCGTTGAGCTTCCGGTACAGCTGGTCGCTTTGGCCCACCGCGAGTTCCAGGTTGATCTGCGGGTAGATCTGGCGGAACTCCCGCAGGATCCGCGGCAGGCCCGTAATGGCAAGGTCGTCAGCAGTGCCGAACCGCAGCCGTCCCCGCATTGCAGACCCGGAAAAGTACCGTGAAGCGGAGTCATGCGCAGCCAGGATGTTCCGCGCGAACCCCGCCATGGCGTCCCCGTTGTCAGTGAGCCGGACGTCCCGCGTATCCCTGCTGACCAGGACCCTTTTGGCGGCCGCCTCCAGCTTGCGGACGTGCTGGCTGACCGTGGGCTGCGCCAGGCCGAGCCGCTCGGCGGCCTTGGTGAAACTGAGTGTTTCCGCCACGGCCAGGAAAGAGCGCAGCTGGGCTGGGTCGAACACGATGGACTCCGGTGGCGTCGGTGCGGGCGGGGACGTATTGCGCTCTGCAATAGGACTTATAGGGACAATGCGTCTCCATAATCCGTGCCTCCAGCCTAGCGTTAAGGACATCCCGGACCGCACGCACTGTGAGGACACACCTGTGGCACCCCCACCGCCTTCATCGGCAACCGTCACCCAGCCCGTCATCGACACCGCATACTCCGCCCCGCCGGACAGCCAAACCCATGCCAATCA
Organism: Arthrobacter sp. AB6; assembly: GCF_031844545.1. NCBI lineage: Bacteria > Bacillati > Actinomycetota > Actinomycetes > Micrococcales > Micrococcaceae > Arthrobacter > Arthrobacter sp. AB6. The sequence goes on along the minus strand of NZ_JAUZVL010000026.1, from coordinate 26,044 downwards.
GACCCAGCCCGTCGCCGTCGTCAGTGAACGCCTGCCATGGAAGCACACGTTCATTTCCCTGAGCGTTCCCAACTTCCGCATCTTCGCGATCGGCCACTTCATCGCCGTCGTCGCCGTCTGGATGCAGCGGATCGCCCAGGACTGGCTGGTGCTGGAGCTCTCCGGCTCCGTGACCGCGGTTGGCATCACCGTGGCGCTGCAGTTCCTGCCGTCCCTGCTCCTCGGGCCGTGGGGAGGGATGATCGCGGACCGGTTCGCCAAGCGGAAGATCCTGATCCTGTGCCAGGGCATGGCCGCGGTCCTGGCCGCCGCGCTGGCAGTCCTTGCCCTCAGCGGCGCCATTGAGGTGTGGCACGTTTACGTGATTGCACTGGTGCTTGGCCTGGTGACCGTGCTCGACCAGCCGGCACGCCAGGTCTTCGTCAACGAACTCGTAGGGCCGAAGTACCTGCGCAACGCCATCAGCGTCAACTCCACCACCTTCCAGCTGGGCGGCCTGATCGGCCCCGCCCTGGCCGGATGGCTGCTGACGGCCGTGGGGGCGGGATGGGCCTTTGCCGGCAACGCCTTCGCCTGTTGCACCACCGTGGCCATGCTGCTCATCCTGCGCAAGGACCAGTTGTTCCTCAGCGCGCCCGCACCGAAGAGCAAGGGAATGCTGCGCGAGGGGCTGCGGTACGCGCTGGGAAAGCCCACCATCTACTGGCCCTGGCTGATGGCCGGCTTTATCGCGGTCTTCGCCATGGGGCTGCCGGTGGTGCTCGCGGCCTACGCGGACCACGTCTTCAACGTTGGTGCCGGCGGCTACGGCCTCCTCAACGCCCTCGTGGCGCTTGGCGCGCTGGCCGGGGCTGTGGCGTCCACGCGGCGGCGCCAGCTCCGGCTCCGGTCCGTGGTGTTCTGCGCCGGAATGTACGGCGCCATGCTCTGCCTGGCCGCCCTGGCCCCGTCCATGCCGGTGTTCGGCGCGGTGATGGTGCTGTCCGGGTTCTGGTGCCTCATGTTCCTCACCGGGTCCAACCAGCTGGTCCAGGTCAGCTCCAATATGGGCATCAGGGGCAGGGTGATGAGCCTGTACATCATGGTGCTGATCGGCGGCCAGGCCATTGGCGGCCCCATGCTCGGCTGGATCGCCGAACATGCCGATCCGCATGTGGCGCTGCTGGTCTCCGGCGGGGTGCCGGCCCTCGCGGCGGTGACCGTCGCACTGATCCTGGCGCGCAAGGGCTCGCTGCTGCTGAGGGTGGACCTCAGGGACCGCCGGCAGCCTGTGAGGATTGTCCGGCGGGCGGCGGCGTAGCCCGCGGCTACAGCGCCAGGTGCGGGTACGCCTCTTCACGCTTCTGGAATTCGAGCACGTCCTTGTTGCGGACCACGCCGTCACGGATCTCGATGGCACGGGAGATGGTTTCGTTGCCGTCCCACGCCTCGGGGCCGCTGATGACAGTTTCGAGGAACGGCAGCAGGGCCTGGCTGATTTCCCAGCTGGCGGAGTTCCAGAGGTAGGACGGGCTGTGGTCGACTGCGTAGTAGTTGATGTGGCCGCCCACCGTGAACATGGGGTCGGCGAAGGTGGTGGACCGGGCCCAGCTGAATCCCATTCCCTCGTCGCATGACACGTCCACAATGAGGCTGCCCGGGTTGAAGGCCGCGAGGTCCTCCGTGCGCAGGTAGGTCAGCGGGTTGTTGGGGTCCTGCAGGGTGCAGTTGACCACGATGTCGCTTTCGGCCAGGAACGGCGCCAGCGGCACCCGGCCCCGTTCGGTGATCACCTGGCTGAGGAAAGGTGCTTCGGCGTCGTGATCGAACTGGACGATGTTGACCGAGTGGATGGGGGCGCCGACGGCGGCCACTCCCCGGTTGGTCAGCACCTGGACGTCGTGGATCCCGTGGGCGTTCAAGGCCGTAACAGCGCCGCGTGCCGTAGCGCCGAAACCGATGACTGTGGCACTGAGCCGGCGTCCGTAGTCGCCGGTTGAGCCGGTCAGTGCCAGTGCGTGGAGCACCGAGCAATACCCTGCGAGCTCGTTGTTCTTGTGGAAGACGTGCAGCCCGAAACCGCCGTCACTGGCCCAGTGGTTCATGGCCTCGAAAGCTATCAGCGTGAGCTTCTTGTCAATGGCCAGCTGCGTTATGGCACGGTCCTGGACACAGTGCGGCCAGCCCCAGAGGACCTGGCCGTCCCGCAGGTCGGACAAATCCTCCGCTTGCGGCTTCGGCAGGAGGACGACGTCGGCCTCCGCCAGGAGCGTCTCCCTGCCGGCCATCCTGCCCACCAGGGTGGCGAGGTGCGCATCCGAAACGCCGAAGCGTTCACCGTAGCCGTGCTCAAGGATGATGTGCTCGCGGACCTCCGGCGCAATGCGCTCAAAGTGGAGCGGGTGAATGGGGAGCCTGCGCTCGTCCGGCTTTTTCGTTGATGCCAGTACGCCCAGGGCCAGTTTCTTCTCCGGGCCCATCACTTCTTTTTGGCGGCCTTGTTGGACGTGATGTCCAGGGAGCTGGCGGGGGCGGAAGCGGCCTTCTTGTCTGCGCGCTTTTCCTTGATGGACTTGCCGGATTTTTTCGATGCTGTTTGACGCGGGGACTTGTCAGCCATGTATTGCTCCTGTAGCGGAACCGAAGAGGTTCCTGACTTCTGACGATACACGCAGGCACCTAATGGGCCCGGCGGGCGCTGGCGGCCCCGCTGACAACATGGAGCGGCTGACGGGAATCGAACCCGCGTATCAAGCTTGGGAAGCTAGCGCTCTACCATTGAGCTACAGCCGCAATGCCCCGCCGAAGAGGGGCAGAACATAGCTTAGCGCAGATGTCTGCCCGCCCCGCCCATTCAGGGCGCCGGAGCCCCGTGTCCTGGCCGGCCCGCGCGTCATCCAGTAACTCTTCAATAACGTCCCCGGCCCTGGCTAGGTGGGCGCGCGGAGCGCTGGCTAACCTGAACCGGTAGCTGCGGTGCCGGGGGGCGCAGCTGCTGCGGCCAGCCCACGTTTACACAGGAAGATCCCCATGGCATTTGCGGAGCACGAGGTCCTGATCAGTCGTGACGCCATGGCCGTGTATCTGTACCTGCTGGATGCCACCAATCTTCCGCTATGGTGCGACTCGGTCCGCAGCGTCACGCTGCTGCAGGGCGCTTCTGCCGCCAAGGGCGCGGTTTACCGGATGATGGTGGCCGGGCGGTCCGGACTGAGCATTCCGGCGGAACTGGAAATCACCAAGGCCAGGCCTGGCGCGGAGATCGAGTTCCATGTAATCTCCGGACCCGCGCACCGCTCGGGCGGGTATTACCTCAGCACGGAATCCGGGGGGACGCGGGTGCGGTTCGCCCTCGAAGCCCGGGCGGAGGGGCCCGTCGGATTCCTGAACCTGCCGGGCTTCCTGAATAGGCTCGGCTTCCTCAACAGGATGCTTCAACGGAACGTCCGCTCCGAAGTGGCCCAGCTGGAACGCCTCAAGGGTGTCCTGGAGCTCCAGCCGGCCATCTAGCACCTACTGCGCCAGCCGTTGTCCGGTCCAGGGTCCGGGGATGTTCGACGGCGCCGCGAGGCTTCCAGAGGCCAGGTCCCAGTACTGGACAACGTCCGCTGCCCGGCGCAGCGCCAGCCCCGTGGAGTTCAGCCCGGTGACGTCCCTCAGTGCCCTGATGCCTGTCACGTCTCCCCAGCCGGTGGCGACCGTAGGCCTTGTTTCGGCGCGCAGCGCGGGGGTGCCCCAGCCGCGGTGGAGCTGGACCGATCCGTCAGCACGCAGCGCGAGGACATCCTGGAACCCGTCGGCGTCGTAATCCACCATGGACAGCTTCCGGGCGGCGCCAACAGAGCCCACGAAGGCGCGCTCCGCGAGGTCGCCCAGGCCCTTGTTCGGATACAGGAAGAGACTCCCGGCTCCGTCCAGGGCAAGAAGCTGCGGCATCCGGTTGTTGGCGCACCAGCCACCCACGGCAAGGGTGAGGGACTCCCATCCCCCGTTCCCGAGGGTGGCAGCGGCCTGGAATCCGCCTGTGGCGTTGCCCCGGCTCAGGGTCACGGTGCCGTTGGTCCACTGGGTCAGGAGGTCATAGGTGCCGTCCCGGTCCCAGTCGGTAACAAAAACGTCCTTGGCACCCGCGAAGCCTGAACCGATGACCCTGGCTGCGGCGAAGGTGCGCGCGCCGGTGGCAGCGCGGGCAAGGAGCTGTCCCGCGGAGTCCACGGTCACGAGGTCCCCCGGCCCCTTGATCGCGGCGGCGGAGAGGTCAAGCGTGGGCGGCATATGTTTGACGGGCGCATCGCATACGCTCGGTGCTGCCGGCGGGAAAGCATTGCCCGACCCGGTGCCGCCGGGAGCGTCGAGGGTGCCGGCTGGAAGAGTGGTGTAGCCGAAGAAGTTCACCACTCCCCAGATTTTGTACGTGCGGTCCGTGTACGAGATGCCGGCGCCCATGACGTTGAAGCGCGGATCGAGCAGCATGGCGTTATGGCCGGCGGAGCTCTTCCACCATTCCACGAGTAGTGCGGCATCGCGGTCAGTGCGGATGGCGATGACCTCGCCGGCGCCGTTGTTCGGGCTGAGGGCACGCGGGTCGGTCCAGAAACTGGCGCGGTGCTCAATCACCTCGCGGGACGCGATGCTGTCCGACCATTCCTGCGCCAGCCCGGCCACTGTTGGGTGGTACTTCACCGGATTAAGGCCCCTGGACGCCCGGTACTCATTGATCTTGGTGAAGACTGTGAGAACCGCTGCCGCATTGCTGTCCGGAACCAGGGCCTCCGTCGAAGGCAAGGCCGTGGCTGACTCGGGAGCCGCCAAGCGGGAGGGCGCCGGTGAGGCCAGTTCTTCATCCGGGGCCCAGAGCGGCGGAATCCATGGGACCTCGGGAGCCGGCTCCGCGGTGGCCGTACTCGGGGAGGGTACCGCGAGGGCATCAGCTGACGGTGCGGCGGGTGCGGGCTCCGGCGCCAGTGTGACGTCGGCGCCCGCGGGTGACGCCGGACGGATGCCGGGTTCCACGGCGGGGGTGAGCCCCGACGCGGCCGGGCCCTCACCCGTGGAGGCCCCGGCGTCGTCGTTCACGGTGGCCGGGCCCAGGACGACGCTGGACGGGCCCGCCGCTCCAGTAGTCACACCAGGCGAAAGCGGCAGGGGCGGCGTGCCGGCCCCCGAGGAGACCAGCGCCAAAGCGCAGAGCGCGCCAATAAAAGCGGGCGCCACCAATCTATTCACAACAACCCCAGCTCTGTTGGGCCATCCGGGAGACCATCCGGCGCCTGAATCACTGAGGCAACATTAGCCCCAGCAGACGCCAGCAACAACGAAAGAATGCAGTTGTGGATAACGGGTACTGATAAGCCATGCGGTAATTTGGGACGGTGCTGATCTCTGACCGCGATATTCGTGCCGAAATAGACTCCCAGCGGATCGTGCTTGAGCCGTACGAACCGGCGATGGTCCAGCCGTCCTCCGTGGACGTGAGGATCGACAAATTCTTCCGCCTGTTCGATAACCACAAGTACGCACACATTGACCCGGCGGAGGAACAGCCGGAACTCACCCGCCTGGTGGAGGTGGAGCAGAACGAGCCGTTCATCCTGCATCCGGGCGAGTTCGTGCTGGGTTCCACCTATGAAACCGTCACGCTGCCGGACGACATCGCCGCCCGGCTGGAGGGCAAGTCCTCCCTGGGCCGGCTGGGGCTGCTGACGCACTCCACCGCGGGCTTCATTGACCCCGGCTTTTCAGGCCACGTCACCCTGGAGCTTTCCAACATGGCCACGCTGCCCATCAAACTGTGGCCCGGCATGAAGATTGGCCAGCTGTGCTTCTTCCGGCTGTCCTCCTCGGCGGAGCATCCCTACGGCTCGGGCCAGTACGGCAACCGCTACCAGGGCCAGCGCGGCCCCACGGCGAGCCGCAGCCACCTGAACTTCCACCGCACGTCCATTTAGGTGCGCACGGCTCCCATCAAGCCCGCGTACCTAGGCTTTGGCGGCCACGCTCCGAGGGTGCAGCAGGGGCCTTACCAGCGGCTCAACATACCGGGCAGCCAGCGGACCAATGACGGCCATGAGCAGGACGTACGCAGTGGCAAGGGCCGCCAGTTCATCCGAAACCGCTCCTGACGCCACTGCCAGCCCGGCGATGACGATGGAGAACTCGCCGCGCGCAATGAGCGTGGCGCCGGCACGAAACCGTCCGGGCCTGGCAATGCCTGCACGCTTGGCTGCCCAGATTCCGGTGGCCATCTTGGTGACCGCGGTGATGACAGCCAGCACCAGGGCCCAGCCGAGCACCGGCGGAATGGATGAAGGATCGGTGTTGAGCCCGAAAGCCACGAAGAAGATGGCTGCGAAGAGGTCCCGGAGCGGTTCCAGGATGCGGGTGGCATTGTGGGCCGTTGCCCCTGAGATGGCGATGCCGAGCATGAAGGCGCCCACCGCCGCGGAAACCTGCATGGCCGAGGCCAGGCCTGCCACCAGCAGCGCGGCGCCCAGCACGTTCAGGAGGAACACCTCCGAGTTCTCGCTATGGACGGCCTTCGACACGTGATGCCCGTGGCGCAATGCCACCATCAGCACCACGCTCACAACGGCAAGGGCAATACCCACCGTGGTGAGGCCGCCAATGAAGCTGACCCCGGCAAGGATGGTGGTCAGGACCGGAAGATAGATGGCCATAGCCAGGTCCTCGAACACCAGGATGGACAGGACCACCGGCGTTTCCCGGTTGCCCAGCCGGCCCAGGTCCGTGATGACCTTGGCAGCGATCCCCGACGAGGAGATGTAGGTGACGCCGCCCATCACCATGGCGCCGACTCCGCCCCAGCCGAGCAGGTAGGCGAGGGCCGCCCCGGGCAGGAAGTTGAGCACCAGGTCCAGGACGCCGGCCTGCCAGGAGCGCCGCAGGCCAGTGAACAGCTCCGCTGCCGTATATTCCAGCCCGAGCATAAGCAGCAGCAGGATCACGCCGATTTCCCCGGAGAGATGGGCGAACTCCTGCATCCCCTCCAGCTTGACGATCCCGCCGGCCCCGAAGGCCAGCCCGCCCAGGAGGTAAAGGGGGATGGGTGACATTCCGATCCGGCCGGCCAGCCTGGCCAGAAGGCCGAGGCAGAACACAACGGCCCCCAGTTCAACGAGGGTCAGGGCCAGCGGATCCACGGCGTTTATCCGTTACGCAGGATATCGGCTGCTGCGTCGAGACCTTCCTGGGTGCCTACAGCCACCAGCAGGTCGCCTGTGTGAAGGACGACGTCGGGTCCAGGCGAGGGGAGCACCTCGCCTTCGCGCATGATGGCCACGATGGAGACGCCGCACCTGGTACGGATGCAGGCCTTGCCCATGGGCTGGTTCTGGAACGGGGAGTCTGGAGCGATGGAGAACTGCCGGGTCACAATTCCCGGAACGTCCTTGTGCTCTTCCGTCAGCTTCATGGCCAGGTGCTGCCCGCCGAGGAGATTGCCGAGGGTTGCGGCCTCTTCGCTGGTAAGGGGTATGGATGCCTGGCAGGTATCGGGATCGTCCCAGGCGGAAACAATGAGTTCCGTCTGGCCCTCACGCAGCTCCACCACGCCGATCCGGCGGCCGGAGGCAGTCATGAAATCCTTGCGCCGGCCCAAGCCGGGAAGGTCGGTTTCGTCCACGTTCATGCTCCCAGCCTAGTCTCCCCAGGCCCCGGTTGGTGTGGGGGCGGACACAGGACCGGGAGGTATCGCAGGACCAGCCGGCACGCCGTGAAACCGCTGGCACCTAGGTGGCCGGAACCACCGCGATGGGGGCCTTGTCCGGGGACTTGACCGGCAGCAGGACCAGCAGCCCGGCCAGGAGAACCACCATGATGCCCAGGATGCCCCAGCGCTGCGCCTCGCCCTGCGCCACGAACGGAGTGGCCGCCGCGATGCTCAAGGTGAAGAGCGCCGGCGCCAGGAAGCTGACGGCGCGGCCTGTGGTGGCGTAGAGGCCGAAGAGCTCGCCGGATTCCCCGTGCGGGGCGAGCCGGGCCAGGTAGGCCCGTGATGAGGACTGGGCGGGCCCCACGAACAGGCAAAGGAAGAGCCCGAATACCCAGAAGGTGGTGCTGCCGGCCCAGGCCATGCCCAGGAACACGTAGTCGCCGTTTCCGAGCACAAGGATGACCGTGCCGGCAACCAGGAGGCCCGCCAGCGATCCAATGATCACCCGCTTGGGGCCGATCCGGTCGTCCAGGAACCCGCCGATGACCGCGCCCACGGCCGCCACCACGTTCCCGAAGATGGCGAAGAAAATCACCTCGGACAGCTCAAAGCCGAAGGTGCCCGCGGCGATGATCCCGCCGAAGGTGAAGACGGCGGCCAGGCCGTCACGGAACACGGCGCTGGCCAGCAGGAAGTAGATGGTGTGCGGGCTGGTGGCATAGATGGCCTTGATCCGCCGGACCAGCAGGCCGTAGCTGGCCAGGAAGCCCAGCCGCCGTGCCTGGGTGGCGCGGGGGAGTTCGGGAACGGCGAACAGCACGGGAAGGGCGAAGATGAAGAACCAGAGCGCTGAAAAGACTGCCACCAGGCGGATGTTCAAGCTGTCCTGCGTGGACGCCCCGAACCAGTCAAAGCGGGGCTGGACGAACAGCTGGAGCACGATCAGCAGGGCCACGATGCCGCCGAGGTAGCCCGCGCCCCAACCGAAGCCGCTGACCTTGCCGATGTTCCGTGGCGTGGAGATCTGCGCGAGCATGGCGTTGTAGTTGACGCCGGCGAACTCGAAGAACACGTTGCCCAGCGCAATGAGGGTCACGCCCAGCAGCAGGAATTCCGGCTGCGGGAACACGAAGAAACACAGCGCCGTGAGGATGGCGACGGCGGCCGTGTTGACTCCCAGCCACAGCTTGCGCCGGCCGCCGGCGTCTGAGCGCTGGCCGGTGACCGGTGCCAGCAGTGCGATGGCCAGGCCTGCGACTGCCAGCGCACCTCCGAGGACCGCCGAGGCCCGGTCTTCGCCGCCAAAGGCGTTGGAGGTGAGGTAGACGGTGAAAACGAACGTCGTCATCACCGCGTTGAAGGCCGCCGATCCCCAGTCCCAGGACGCCCATGCCAAGATGCGGCCCTTGCTGGTGGCCCGGGTCCCGGATTCAAGTTCCGAGGACGGCTGCGTGGCCCCGGGAGCGCTGGCGCTGTTCATACGATGCATCGTATCCGCCTGTGGCGTACAGGACGCGGACCGAACTCCGGGCGCCGGTGTCGGCGGGCGGCAGGCCGGCAAAGACGGGGAAAGCGGCACCGAAGCCTTGATAAACTGAGCCTTCCCGGACCTAACGAATGAACCGCCTGCTCCAACTCTTGACAATCGAATCCCTGACGAACGCGGAGATACCAGTGATCACAGTCCTTGCCGTGCATTTTTCGGTGGCTGTCCTCGCACCTCTCCTGTTCAGGGCGTGGGGCCGCAACGCGTTCTACGCACTGGCCGCCGTTCCTGCGGCCTCCTTCGTTTGGCTGCTGCTGCAGCACGGGCCTATCTATTCCGGAACGGGACACGTCAGCGAAGCAGTCCCCTGGATTCCCGGACTCAAGCTTGAGCTTGCCTTCCGGATGGACGCACTGGCCTGGGTCATGTCGCTGCTGGTGCTGGGTGTGGGTTCCCTTGTCCTGGTCTATTGCGCCCGGTATTTCAAGAAGAAGGACCAGGACCTTGGCGCTTTCGGTGCGCAGCTCCTGGCCTTTGCCGGCGCCATGTTCGGGCTGGTGGTTGCCGATGACCTGCTGCTGCTGTTCATCTTCTGGGAACTCACCACCATCCTGTCCTACCTCCTGATCGGATTCGCGCGGACCAGGCTGGCCGCACGGCGGTCCGCATTGCAGGCGCTGATTGTCACCACGGCCGGCGGGCTTGCCATGCTGGTGGGCCTGATTATGTTGGGTCACGCGGCAGGAACGTACCGCATCTCCGGCATCCTGGACCAGGCGCCCGCCCTCACCGGCGGAGGCTCCGGCTCCCTGGTGACCGCCGCCGTCGTGCTCATCCTGGTGGGCGCCATCACCAAGTCCGCCCTGGTGCCCTTCCACTTCTGGCTTCCCGGCGCCATGGCGGCGCCGACCCCCGTCAGCGCCTACCTGCACGCCGCGGCGATGGTCAAAGCCGGCGTCTACCTGGTGGCCCGGCTCGCCCCCGGCTTTTCCGAGACGGCCTACTGGCAGCCCGTGGTGCTGGGACTTGGCCTGGCCACCATGCTGGTGGGCGGCTACCGGGCGCTGCGGCAGACCGACATCAAGCTCATCCTGGCCCACGGCACCGTCAGCCAGCTGGGCTTCCTCACCATGGTGGTGGGCCTTGGTACACCGGATGCCGCGCTCGCGGGCCTGGCGATGCTCCTTGCGCACGGCCTGTTCAAGGCCACACTCTTCCTGGTGGTGGGCATCATCGACCATCAGTCGGGGACACGTGATGTCCGGAAGCTGTCCGGGGTGTTCCGGAGTTCGCGTGCGCTTGGGGTGGTGGCCGCCATTGGTGCCGCGTCCATGGCGGGAGTCCCGCTGTTGGCCGGCTTCGTGGCCAAGGAATCGGTGCTCGAGGCCTTTGTCCACCACGCCAGTGACCCGGCTGCCGGGCCGTGGGGCATGGTGGTCCTTGCGGGCCTGGTGCTGGGTTCCGTCCTCACCTTCGCCTACAGTGCGCGCTTCATGTGGGGGGCTTTCGCCGTCAAGGCAGGGGTGGAGCCCACGCCCTTCAAAGCCATCAGGCCGTCCTTCCTGGCCGCGCCGGCCATCCTCAGCCTCATGACCACCGCCTACGGGCTGTGGCCGGCGCCCGTAGATGCGTGGATCCAGCCGTACGCCGCCCTCTTTGCGTCCACCGCGTCCGACGCCGGGTCAGCCGCTGGGCAGGCCGGCCACCTGGCGCTGTGGCATGGTTTCACTCCTGCGCTGGGCCTGACGGCGCTTACCTTCGCACTCGGCCTGGCGATGTACCTTGGCCGCAACGCGGTCGCGAGGGCGCAGTCCCTGGTGCCGCCTTGGGTGGACGGGGACAAGGCATACCAGAACACCATCGGTGCGCTGGATGACGCGGCGGTGTGGATTACCGGCCGCACCCAGCGCGGTTCGCTGTACTACTACCTGGCCGTCATTCTCAGCGTCGCGTTCGTTCTTCCCCTGTCCGCCATCGTGATGGCCGGCAAGCCGTTGCCGGACGGAATCTACCTTGTGGATCCCGGGTCCCCGCTCCAGCTCGTGGTGGGTGCCGGCATCGTGATCGGCGCGCTGGCCGCGGTGAAGGCCAACAAGCGGTTCCTGGCGGTCCTGATGGTTTCCGTGACCGGGTACGGCATTGCCCTGATGTTCGCGCTGCAGGGTGCCCCGGACCTTGCCCTGACGCAGATGCTGGTGGAAACCATCATCCTGGTGGCCTTCGTCCTGGCGATGCGCAGCCTGCCGGCCGAGCTCCGGGACCGCACCGGCGGCAAGTACCGGGTGGTGCGCGTGGTCATCGGCCTGGGCTTCGGTGCCACCATGGTGTTCGCCGCGATCTACGCCATGGGTGCACGGATCGCCACCCCCGTTTCCCTGGAGTTCCCGCGCCTGGCCTACGAGGGCGGCGGCGGACTCAACATCGTCAACGTGACCCTGGTGGACATCCGGGCCTGGGACACGTTCGGTGAAATCACGGTCCTGGCGCTGGCCGCCACCGGCGTGGCGAGCCTGATCTTCGTCCGCGGCCGCGGCGACCGGATCCTGAAGTCCGCCACGGTGGCCGAGGGCACCGTGGGCCGCCACCGCGGCGTCGATCCCGGCACCCGGGACGCGGCAGCCCTGGCCGTCAGCCGGAAGTTCGCCGCGTCCGCGCGGGATGCGTGGATCGTTGCCGGCCGGACCCTGGCACCGGAGCGCCGGTCCATTATCTTCGAGGTGGTCACCCGGCTGATCTTCCACTCGATGATCATCTTCTCGCTCTACCTCCTGCTGGCCGGCCACAACCTGCCCGGCGGCGGATTTGCCGGCGGCCTCACGGCGGGCCTGGCCCTGACCATCCGGTACCTGGCCGGGGGACGGTTCGAGCTTCGCGAAGCCACACCGGTGAGCGCAGGTGCACTGCTGGGCATCGGGCTCGCCGTGGCCGCGGCTTCGGGCGCGGTGCCGCTGCTGCTGGGCGGCCAGGTCTTCCAGACCGCCATCATCGAACTGTGGCTCCCGGTTTTCGGCGACATCAAGTTCGTCACCTCCACCATCTTCGATATCGGTGTGTACATCGTGGTGGTGGGCCTGGTCCTGGACGTCCTGCGCAGCCTCGGAGCCGAGATCGACGAACACTTCGAAGAGCGGTCCGCGGCTGCAGGAGGAATGCCGGCCGAAGGGCAGGACTCCACCCTGGAGGCACCCGCACCAGCTCCCGACTGGGAGCAGGAGCCCGAAGGCATGGCTCCCGAGACCACCGCAAGGGGCCAAGCATGAGCGTGAACCTGACCCTCCTGATCATCATGGGAGCCCTGTACGCCTGCGGCATCTACCTGATCCTGGAACGCAGCCTGACGCGCGTCCTCCTGGGCCTGATGCTTCTGGCCAATGCAACCAACCTCCTGATCCTGGCCACGGGAGGGTACGCGGGGCCCGCGCCGCTGTACTCAAAGGACATTGCGGCCGGGGACTACAGCGATCCGCTTCCGCAGGCGCTGATCCTCACGTCCATCGTCATCTCCTTTGCCGTCACCGCCTTTATGCTCGGCATCATCTACCGCACCTGGGTTTTGGCCCGCCGGGATGAGATCCAGGCCGACATCGAGGACCTCAGGGTTGCGGAAACACCAAGCTTCGACGCCGAGGACGACGCCGAGGTCCCCGCAGAGACGTCCGAGTTCCCGCTGGCCACCGTCCTGGCCGGCGGCCGCGAAATACCCGCGGAGCAGGCAGCAGCGGAAGAAAAGCCGGGCTCGGAAAACATCACCGCCGGCCCGGAAGGAGGCGGAAAGTGAACCTCGCAAGCCTCGCGCCGCTCGCCGTCATACTTCCCATCGTGGGTGCCGCCCTGACCTTCCTGCTGATCCGCCACTCACGGGCCCAGCGGGTGGTCAGCATCCTCCTGCTGTCCCTCACGCTCCTGCTCGAATGCCTCCTGCTGGCCTCCGTGTGGGACGGCGGCACGGCTGCGGTGAGCATCGGCGGCTGGCTGCCGCCGTGGGGCATCGTGCTGGTGGTGGATCAGTTCTCGTCCCTGATGCTGGTGGTCTCCTCGGCGGTGAGCCTGGCCGTGCTGGTCTACGCCACTGGGCAGGGCATGGCCGACGGCGACCAGGACGCGCCCGTCTCGATCTTCCACCCCACATACCTGATCCTGGTGGCCGGCGTGTCCAACGCGTTCCTTTCCGGGGACCTCTTCAACCTCTATGTCGGCTTCGAGATCCTGCTGACGGCAAGCTACGTGCTGATGACCCTGGGCGGCACGGGGCCCCGCATCCGGGCGGGCGTCACCTACGTGGTGGTGTCCGTGGTGTCGTCGGTGCTGTTCCTGATCTCGATCGCCATGGTCTACGGGGCCACCGGAACCGTCAACATGGCCGATCTTGCCATGAAGCTCGGCGAGCTGGACCAAGGCACCAGAACCCTCCTGCACGTGATGCTGCTGGTGGCGTTCGGCATCAAGGCGGCCGTGTTCCCGCTGTCCTTCTGGCTGCCCGACTCCTACCCCACGGCGCCGGCGCCGGTCACCGCAGTGTTCGCCGGCCTGCTCACCAAAGTGGGCGTCTACGCCATGGTCCGGACCGAGACGCTGCTCTTTCCCGGGGACTCCCTTAACACTCCGTTAATGGTGGCCGCGCTGCTGACCATGGTGGTGGGGATCCTGGGTGCCCTGGCGCAGAGCGACATCAAACGTCTGCTCTCCTTCACCCTGGTGAGCCACATCGGGTACATGGTGTTCGGCCTGGCCATGTCCTCGACGGCAGGGCTGGGGGCGGCGGTCTTCTACGTGGCGCACCACATCACCATCCAGACCAGCCTCTTCCTGGTGACGGGGCTGATCGAACGCCGCGGCGGGAGCTCCTCGGTGGACCGGCTGGGCGGCCTCGCCAAGCTGTCGCCCCTGCTGGCATTGCTGTTCTTCATCCCCGCAATGAACCTGGCCGGGATTCCGCCCTTCTCAGGATTCCTGGGGAAGGTGGGTCTCATGCAGGCCGGGATTGAACTGGGGACGCCGCTGGCGTACGTGCTGGTGATCGGCGGGGTGCTTACCAGCCTGCTGACCCTGCTTGCCGTGGCGAGGGTGTGGAACCGCGCGTTCTGGCGCCGGCCCTCGGACGCCGAACACCCGGATCCCGTGCTGCTTGCGCCGGCCGCCGGGCGGGCCGACGGCCCTGGCGCCAAACGGAACACCGTCACACTGCTGCCGCGCACCATGGTGGGCTCGACAGTGGGGCTGGTGGTCCTTGGCGTTGCCCTGACGGTTTTCGCGGGGCCGCTGTTCACGGTCTCTGACCAGGCTGCGCGCGACATGCTGGACCGGACCTCCTACATCCACGCTGTCCTGGGCGGAGGCGTCGACGTCCCGATGGTTGCCACGCCGGGAGGGGGAAAATGAGCCGCCGCCGGATTTCCCTCCGCCAGGAGCTGCCGCTCCTGGTCTGGCTGGTCATTGTCTGGGGTGCCCTGTGGCAGGACTTCAGCCCCGGCAACCTCCTGTTCGGGGCGTTGCTGGCCGTGGCGGTCGCGCGGCTGTTCTACCTTCCACCGGTGGAACTGAGCGGCCGGTTCAACATCCTGTACGCCGTTCCCTTCGCGCTCGTCTTCCTGGCCAAGGTGGTGGCTGCCAGCGCGCAGCTCCTGTACCTTGCCATCGCCAAGGGGCCAAAGGTGACCAACGCCGTCGTCGCCGTCCCGCTCCGCAGCCGCCAGGACCTCATGGTCACGGCCACGGGGCACGTGATTTCCCTGATTCCGGGCTCGCTGGTGGTGGAGGTGGACCGCTCCACGTCCACCCTCTACCTGCATGCCCTCAACATCAGTTCCCCGCAGGAAGTCGAAAACCTTAAAAATGAGGTGCGGTCCATCGAAGCGGGGCTGATCAGGATCATGGGCACCAAGGAAGAACTCGAAACCGTGCGAATGGAGGCGGACGCATGATGCAGACCGTCCTGGCTGTTACTGCCGTAATCTTCTCGGTGGCCGCCGCCGGTGCCATCATCAGGATCTCCAGGGGACCTTCACTGCTGGACCGGGTGCTGGCCACGGACGTCCTGTTGGCCATCCTGGGCGGTGCCCTGTGCGTGGACATGGCCGTCAACAGGCACCTGAACAACCTGATGCTGGTGGTGGCCACTTCCATCATCGGCTTTATCGGGTCCGTGACGGTGGCAAGGTTCGTGGCGGACCGGAGGGAGCAGTCCAATGAGTCCTGACTCCACTGGCCTGGATGCCTGGGTGGATGTGCTGTCCGCTGTGTTCATGATCGTCGGGGCCGTCATGTCGCTCGGCGCGGCCATCGGCTTGCTTCGCTTTCCCGACCTGCTCAGCCGCATGCATGCCGCTACCAAGCCGCAGGTGCTGGGGCTGTTCCTGCTCCTGGCGTCCATCGGACTCCAGTTGCGCACCTGGTGGGTGTGGCCCTTACTGCTGGTCGCGTGGATTTTCCAGCTGCTCACCGTGCCCGTTTCAGCACACATGGTGGGCCGGGCCGGCTACCGCACCAAGCACCTCCACCGCGAGCTCCTCACCTCCGATGAGCTTGAGGCCGTGGTGCAAAAAGCCGCCGCCAAAACCGCCCGTGAGGAGGGTTCCGGCGACGGCTGAACACCGTTCGGCGTGCTGCTAGACGATGTCCTGGCTCTTGGCGAACCGGGTGATGGCGCGCTGGGTGCCACGGTTTGCCAGGACCTGGATGATGGTGCTCACCGAGGCAGAGATCAGGGCGAACGTCAGAGCCGAGTGAAGGCTCGTGGGGACGTCCTCGTGCTTGCCGGTGGGGGGCTTCCGGCCGGTGGTCTTTTCCCAGATGGCGTTGACGAGCTTGGTGCCGACAAAGCCTGCGCCGAGGCTCACGCCAGTGCCGAGCAGCTTGATGAAAAGGTTCATTCCTAGTACTCCTTGCGGGCGGAAAACGGGCTGTCCCTAGCCTAACCGGCGATTGCGGCCGGCCGGTGCAGGCGCTGCTCAGGTTGCCGGGGGTTCCGTCCGGAACTTGACCATCTTGTGCGTCCCATCGCAATAGGGCTTGATGGCTGACGCCCCGCAGCGGCACAGTGCCACGGTTTTCCGTTCACGCGGCAACGGTTCCCCGGAGGGCGTGACGATCTCGAAGTCGCCGCGCACAATCAGCGGACCGTCGGGGCACACCACGATGGAGCTCTCGGCCGGTTCCTGGTTCATGCGAGCTCCTGTTTTAGGTTGCCGGGGGTGATGGACGGCGGCGGGGAACTTGCGCCGCTCATGCTGCTGCCGGCACTGCCGCCCTTAGTGAGGTCCCGCCGTTCTCCCAAGACTGCAGGAGATGGGCGGACAGCCTGCCGTCCAGCGCCATGGCTGCCGTGGCACCGAACAATACATCTCCAAGAAGTCCTGGTTCGGCTTCCACCAGGCCGCCGGCCAGGTCGCGGC
Organism: Arthrobacter sp. AB6; assembly: GCF_031844545.1. NCBI lineage: Bacteria > Bacillati > Actinomycetota > Actinomycetes > Micrococcales > Micrococcaceae > Arthrobacter > Arthrobacter sp. AB6. The sequence goes on along the minus strand of NZ_JAUZVL010000026.1, from coordinate 9,516 downwards.
CGGCGATCTGCTCGTGGACGGCGTCTGCTTCCACGTGTTCATCGAAATAGTGGGTGACGGCGGCATCGAAACCATGCCGCCGGAAGCCGCTGCCGTATAGGCGGTTGGGCTGGGAGGAGGTCATCTCATAGATGGCCAGGTGCCCGGTGATGGCACCCCGCAACCGGCGGTTAAGCCCGAACAGGGACATCAGGTTCACTGCGGCGAGGGAGACGGCCGGGACGGAATCGACGTAGGCGCCGTATTCGTCCGCCATCCCCAGGCCCCGCAGGGTGCGGGCGAAAAGTGCGCTGTGCATCCGTTCGGGACGTCCGCCGCCGTACTCATCCGCCTGGATTTCCACCAGCGCGGCCTTGGGGCGCCCGGCGAGCCGGGGAATGGCAAAGGTATGGGGATCGGCCTCCTTCAGCTGGTAGATGGACTTATGGATCAGGAATTCCTTGAGCTGATCCAGGCTGGCCTTCTTCGCCACGTACCGGGAGAGGCTGGGGCCGGTATCTCGGGCTGCGAGGCCGAACAGGACATCGGCCACAGCGTCGCTGGTGGGACGCGAGGCCGCGGGAAGCTCCAGTTCGCCGGCTGCTTCACGGGCGGCCCGCCTGAGCGCGGCCTCGAACGGCTTTTCCAGCAGCTGGCGGACCTGGATCAGTCCCGGCGCCCATTCCCACTCATCGCTGACGCCTGCGAGCCCGGTGTAGTGGAGCTCGTAGAGGCAGAAGAGCGTCAGCTGGAGGTCGTCATCGCCGATGATGTCCGGGGTGGCGGCCAACTGGCTGCTGACCGCCCGGTGCAGTCCCGCGGCGCGGTCATCGGCAGTTCCGTCGTCGGCGGTTCGGCCGTCGGGGCGGGTGCCAATGGAGCAGGGTACCTCCGTGAGAAGGGCGAACAAGGCGGCGCTGGCGGGACCGCGCGCTTCAGGGATTTTCATAGTGCTCCTTCAGGTCCGGCGTTGGTGCCGGTTCCGCGACGTCGTTGCTGGGGCTTCCGGGCCGGTTGCTGCTATCGCTGCTGGCAACGCCTGCGGGGACAGCGGGGCCTCGGGCAGCCAGGGTGATGGCCAGCGCAATCATGGCCAGGCCGAGGGCCAGGTGCAGCCAGTCGTCCGCGTTGTTCGCAGGGAGGAAGTTGGCAGGCGTGGTGTCACCCGCCAGGAAGCCGTACAGCCAGAGGAGCAGATAGGTCACGCCGCCGTAGATAAGGAAGTTCCTGGCTTGGGGATGCGTCCGCGCCATCAGGACCCCTGCAAGCCCGAAGACCAGGTGTACCGCGTTAAGGAGCACGGACACCTGGAAGACGCCCAGCAGCAGCGCCCCTGAACCAGGTCCGGCAAGGCCCAACGAGCCATAGTTGGAGGTAACGCCGGGGATGAAGCCCAAGATGCCCAACAGGAAGAAGACCGTTCCAATTCCGAGGGCGGCATTTTGCAGGCGTGTTCGGGGGCCCGTCAGGCGGGTGCTGGCTGCCATGTCCTGTTCTCCTCAAAACCCGGGAGACAACATAGTAAGCATGATTACTAAATAAATGCTAAGCAGCCTTTGTGTTTCTGCTGCCGGGTGGACGTGCGTCCAGCGTGCGGGTCACTCCGCCAGCATTGGCATCAGTCCGCTCCCGCGGAGCGGAGGATTTCACGCAGGGCCTCGACCACCAGGTCGTGATCCTGCACCTGGGGAAGCCCCGAAACCGTAACAGTGGCCACGGCGCCCACTCCGGTGACGTACAGCGGGAAGGAGCCGCCGTGCGCGGCGTACCGGCGCTGGTCGAACCAGCCCTGGTCCTCGATCCGGCCGCCGCGAAGCCGGCCGCGCAATCCCACCAGCAGTGAGGGGATCTCGTACCGTGCAGCAGTGCGCTGCTTCGCCCGGATCCAGTGATCGTTATCCGGCGTCGCACCGGGCAGTGCCGCATGGAACAGCACCTGCCCGCCCTTGGTGATGTCAATCGCGATAGGCAGCCCGCGCTCCTTGCCCAGCTCCACCAGGAGCAGTCCCAGGTTCAGGGAGTCGTCGAGGGAGAAGCCTGGAAACTGCAGTTCCCGGACTTCGCCTTCAATCCGGGCGATCAGTGCCGCCAGCGATCCCTCCGGCTGGATGGCATCGGAATCCGGGTCGAAGTCGGTCACATGCGGGGGATTGGCAGCCATGGCCCACAATCTACCCCCGCCGCGGTGTAAACTGGCAACGCCCAACAGGGTATTTCTGCAACGAATCATTTCAAGCAAAAGCAACATTCAACGACAGGGGAGCGCCGCCGTCGGGCATCACTGGCAATGCCAGGATCCGCAGGTGGGCGCTGAGAGTGCGGGCAGCCGCAGACCCTCGAACCTGATCCGGTTAGTACCGGCGCAAGGGAGTCGAGTTCTCGAAGTGCGCGCAGCGGCAGCATAGCCGGCGGCCGCGTCCACTTTCCCCTCCTGTTCCTCAGGAGGATCACATGGCAACAACAGCAGTCAAGAAGACCAGCAGCAAGTCCTGGCGCGTCGTGGACATCGTGGTGGCGGCCCTCATCGCCATTGCCGGCGGCGTCATTTTCTGGGCATGGTCCCAGGGCGCGGCCGCAGTGTCCGGCCCCATGAACGCCACCTACCCGCCACTGACCGGCCTGATCGCCGGCGGCTGGATGATCCCGGCCGTGCTGGGCATGCTCATCATTCGCAAGCCCGGCGCCGCGCTGTTCTGCGAGACGGTAGCCGCCACCGGTGAGCTGCTCATGGGGTCCCAGTACGGGGCTTCCGTGCTGTTCTCCGGCTTCGTCCAGGGCCTCGGCGCGGAAATCATTTTCGCGATCTTCGTATACCGGAAGTTCAACCTGCCCGTGGCACTGCTGGCCGGTGCCGCCGCCGGTTTCTTCTGCGGCCTCAACGACTCCTTCGCGCCGTGGGGCTGGAACATCGCCTACTCCGGCGGGGACAAGCTGGTGTACATCGTCTTCACCGCCATCTCCGGCGCCATTATCGCCGGCGCCCTGTCATGGATCGCCACCCGCGGGCTGGCCAGGACCGGGGTCCTGAGCTCGTTCGCGTCGCGGAAGGCAGCAACGGAGCCTGTCTTCTCCTGATGTCCGCACCTTCCCGCCAGGGCGCGCCCACCGCAGTGCGTCCCGCCGCCGTCACGGCCCGCGGCTGGGGCTGGCGGCATGCCGGGCGCGCCAAGCCGGCGGTCCATGCCCTCGACCTGGACATCCGTCCGGGAGAGCGGGTGCTGCTTTTGGGGCCTTCCGGCGCCGGCAAGTCCACCCTCCTCCATGCTTTGGCGGGGGTCCTGGGGGATGTGGACGACGACGGCGGCGCGGCCGGCGATTCCGACGAGTCGGGTTCGCTGCTGGTTGACGGAGCCTCCCCCCGCGAGCAGCGCGGGCGCGCCGGCCTCATGCAGCAGGACCCCGAAACGCAGGTGGTCCTGTCCCGCGTGGGTGACGACGCCGCCTTCGGCGCCGAGAACCTCGCCGTGCCCCGCCACGCCATCTGGAGCCGCGTGCACGAGGCGCTGGACGACGTCGGACTTTCCCACCTCCCGCTGGACCATCCAACGTCGGTACTCTCCGGCGGGCAGAAGCAGCGGCTGGCGCTCGCGGGCATCCTTGCCATGCGTCCCGGTCTCATCCTGCTGGACGAGCCGACGGCGAACCTGGACCCGGCCGGCGTGCTGGAGGTCCGCGACGCCGTGGCGCGGTGCCTGGACAAAACCGGCGCCACGCTGGTGGTGGTGGAGCACCGGGTGTCCGTGTGGAAGGACCTGGTGGACCGGATTGTGGTGCTGCAGCCCGGCACCGACGCGAAGGAGGCCGTGCTGCTGGACGGCCCGCCGGACCAAGTGCTCAGGGAAGCCCGGAGCATGCTGATTGCTGCCGGGGTGTGGGTGCCCGGCTATGTCCCGGACACCCGGCTGCGTGCGGCGGATCCAGCCCGGGGGACGGGTGGCCTCCTGCTCGCTGCCGAGGAGCTGGCGGTGTCCCGTGAACGGGCGGGGCGCAGCGGCTTCCGGAAGGTGCCGCCGGTACCCGTGCAGGCGGATATTTCCGCCCAGGTCCGTGCCGGGCAGGCCTTGGCGGTGACGGGGCCGAACGGGGCAGGGAAGTCCACGCTTGCCCTGACGCTCGCCGGGCTTCTCGAACCCGTGGCCGGGAAGGTTTCGGCCACGCTGGACCTGAGCCGCGGCGCCGGAATAGACCCGTACAAGTGGAAAGCCGAGCAGCTCATCGAGCGGATCGGCACCGTGTTCCAGGAACCCGAGCACCAGTTCGTCACCGGGAAGGTGCTGGACGAACTGATGTTTGGCCCACGGCACCTTGGCCATGGCGGGGAGCGCGTGGACGAGCTGCTGGAGCGCCTGCGGCTCACCCACCTTGTGGACGCCAACCCCTACACGCTTTCGGGCGGGGAGAAGCGGCGGCTGTCCGTGGCGACGGTCCTGGCTGCGCATCCCCAGGTGCTGGTCCTGGACGAGCCTACGTTCGGCCAGGATGCCAACACGTGGGCGGAGCTGGCATCCTTCCTGTCCGAGCTGCTGGACGGCGGCACCGCCGTGGTCTCCGTGACCCATGACGCCGAGTTCACGGCCGCGCTGGGCGGAACGGAACTGCGGATGGCTCCGGCGGAAACGGCGGCACCATGAGGCAGGAGCTGAACCTGCGCGGCAACAATGCGCTGCTGGCCAGGGCCAACCCCCTCAGCAAGTTCGCCGCCGTCTTCCTCATCACGGCCGTGCTGGCACTCTCCATCGACTGGGTGTCCGCATCGGTGGCGCTGGCCTTTGAAGTCCTGCTGTTTCCCCTGGCCGGCCTGACGCCCGCCCTGCTGTGGCAGCGCGGCTGGCCGCTGATCCTCGCCGCCGCAGTGGGAGGCTGGAGCACCTCCATCCTGGCGCCGGACAGCGGAAAGACGCTGATCGACGTCGGCATCTGGACCATGAGCGAAGGGTCCCTGGAGCTGGGCGTGGGCTTCACGCTGCGGGGGCTGGCGATTGCCCTGCCGGCAGTGCTGCTGATGAGCTGCACCGACCCCACAGACCTCGCTGATGCGCTGGCGCAGAAGGCGCGCCTCCCGCACCGGTTCGTGCTGGGAACCCTCGCCGCCATGCGGCTGGTGGGCCTGATGGCCGAAGAATGGCAGACCATCGGGATGGCCCGCCGCGCGCGGGGGGTGGGTTCCCGCGGCAGTGCCCTGCAGCGCGTGAAGGCGACGCTGGGGCAGAGCTTCGGGCTGCTGGTCCAGGCGATCCGCCGGGCCTCGAGGCTCGCGGTGACCATGGAAGCCCGCGGCTTTGGCGGCGGCCGCCGGACGTGGGCCCGCGAATCGACCTACAGCGTGTTGGATGCGTGGGTTCTTGCCGGCGGTGTGGTGATGGCGGCAACAGCGGTTTTTGCCGCCGTCTCCCTGGGCACCTGGAACATGGTGTGGCTGGGGAACTGACAGCCGGCCAGGCCTACGGGCACGAAGAGTCGTAGTCGGAACCCCTCGATACAAACTGGGTCAACTCCACCTCGCCGCCGCCGGTGAGGGGCGCAGACGCACTGGCCATCGCTGCTCCTTACGCGTTCCGGGATCCTGCCGGCCAGCTCGGGAGTGAGTAAAGGTTGCTCGACCCGCTGACAGTTCTGTCCGGTTGGCGTCCTTGTCCGTGTACGACCAGCTGTTTTCGGTCTCCACATCCAGCCAAGGAGCGATTGCACTCCCTCTCCCGGGGAGGGCGCCGCGTACGCTGGCGAGCCGCAGATGAGGAGCTGGGCCGCGAGTAACAGTGCCGCCATTCCTGGCACGCTCCGAGTGCTCCGGGCCGGAAATGCCCCGCTACCTGGCATGGGCGGTGCTGGTGTTCGGCGCATACTGCCTCCCTTGCCGTTGGACCAGCGTCAGTCTCCCGCCCTTGAAGGGCTCGGTCAAGGAATCCGACGCCCTTCGATCGCATCGTTCGGGTAAACGCTCTTCGGTGGCTGCTGATTAGGCCGGATAACCGGGGCGCTTAACTCATTTATGATATAAACTTGAGTATGACGCAGGAAACCGCTGAACACGTTGCCGCCATGTTGAGGGATGCCCGGGCCGAGAAGGGCTGGACCCAAGGACAGTTGGCTGCCGAGCTGGGGACGAGCCAGAGCGCCGTTGCCCGCATGGAACAGGGCAAGCAGAACCTGAGCCTGAAAATGATCCAGCGCCTTGAAGCGATCTTCGACAGGAGCATCGTGAACGTGGGCAAGCCGCAGATGACCCACCTGCGCGTTGAAGGCGGGCGCACCCTTTCGGGTTCGGTGGACGTCAACAGCAGCAAGAACGCCGGAGTGGCTTTGCTGTGCGCCAGCCTCATCAACCGGGGAACCACCATTCTTCGCCGCCTTGCACGCATCGAAGAAGTGAACAGGATCGTTGAAGTCCTGACCAGCATCGGTGTGGAATGCACCTGGCTCAACGACACCGACCTGCGGCTCCGCCGCCCGGCGGTCCTGGACCTGGGCGCGATGGACGTTGACGCCGCACGCCGCACGCGGAGCGTCATCATGTTGCTGGGACCCCTGCTCGCTGAGTCAGCCAGGTACAAGCTTCCGTATGCGGGCGGCTGTGATCTTGGTACCCGGACGGTGGAGCCGCACATGCAGGCACTGCGCCAGTTCGGACTCTCGGTGGAAGCGACGGCGGGCTTCTACGAGGTGCAGGCCCCGTCCGCGGACACCCGGGACCGCTCCTTTGTCCTGACTGAGCGCGGCGACACCGTCACCGAGAACGCCATCATGGCCGCAGCCCACCGCGAAGGCACCACTGTTATCCGGAATGCCAGCCCCAATTACATGGTGCAGGACCTCTGCTTCTACCTGGAGATGCTGGGGGTGGTTATCGAGGGGGTGGGGACCACCACCCTGAAGATCACCGGGCGACCATCAATCGATGCCGAGATTGAGTACTTCCCGTCGGAGGATCCCATCGAGGCCATGAGCCTGATTACCGCCGGGATTGTCACCAACTCGGAGGTGACCATCCGGCGCGTGCCGATCGAGTTCATGGAAATCGAGTTGGCAACCCTGGGGCAAATGGGGCAGCAGTTGGAGATCTCGGGCGAATACACGGCCCGCAACGGCCGGACCCGGCTGGTGGACGTCACCACCAAGCCTTCCGAGTTGCGTGCTCCGGAGGACAAGATCCATCCGATGCCGTTCCCCGGGCTAAACATCGACAACCTGCCCTTCTTTGCGGTCATCGCGGCGAACGCCCATGGCCAGACCATGATCCACGACTGGGTGTACGAAAACCGCGCCATCTACCTGACCGAGCTGAACCGGCTGGGCGCCCAGGTGCAGCTCCTTGACCCGCACCGGATCTACGTCAACGGCCCCACCAGGTGGCGCGCCGCCGAGGTTGGCTGTCCGCCAGCGCTCCGCCCGGCAGCGTGCCTGCTGTTGGCGATGCTTGCCGCGCGGGGAGTGTCCGAGTTGCGGAACATCTATGTCATCGAGCGCGGCTACGAGGACCTGGCGGAACGGCTCAACACCATCGGGGCGAAAGTGGAATACTTCCAGGACTAACCATTCACGCTTCGTCATGAAGTGCTGTTGACCCTCAATTTCGTCCCTGTTGTCGGAGAATGTCGGTATGCGAACTTTCGGCGTCGAGGAAGAGCTCCTGATCGTTGATCCGGAGAGCGGGGAGCCGCTTGCCCTGGCGGACGCGCTGCTGTCCGGCCGCCGAATGGCCGCCGACGACGCCCCGGACGACCCCCGCCTTCTGGAGACGGAAGACAAAACCGTTTACGACGACGACGAAATGGGCCTGAGCGCCGAGCTCAAGCTGGAACAGATCGAAACCCAGACCCGGCCCTGCCTGGAGTACCGTGAACTCCTGGAACAGATCCGCGCCGGGCGGGCACTGGCGGATAAGGCAGCCCAGAAAAACCATGCCCGGGTGGCAGCCCTGGCCACCTCGCCGCTGGGCTTGGCCAGCCACACCACTCCGGACCCCCGCTACGCGCGGATGCTTGAGCGCTTTGGCCTGACCGCCCAGGAGCAGCTGACGTGCGGCTTCCATGTGCACACCTACATTGAGTCGCACGACGAAGGCGTGGCCGTCCTGGACCGTATCCGTGACAAGCTCGCCGTCCTTACCGCCTTGAGTGCCAATTCACCTTTCTGGAACGGCATCCAGACCGGCTTTGAGAGCTACCGGACCCAGGCCTGGAACCGGTGGCCGACGGCCGGGCCCACGGGTATCTATGGCACTTACTCCGCGTACCGACGGGTGGTCACGCGGCTCCTGGACAGCGGGGTCATGCTGGATGAGGGCATGTTGTATTTTGACGCCCGGCTCTCCCGCAACCATCCCACGGTGGAAGTCCGCGTAGCCGATGTGTGCCTCCGCGCTGAGGACGCCGCACTTATTGCTGTCCTGGTGCGCGCCTTGGTGGAGACTGCGAGCCGGGAGTGGCAGGACGGCGTCGATCCTGCCCCCGTGCCCACGGTGCTTTTGCGCATGGCATCCTGGCAGGCGAGCAGTGCGGGCCTGTGCGGGGAACTGCTTGACTTTGGCACGTTCCGTCCGGCGAGGGCTGCTGACGTGGTGCGCTCGCTGGTGGACTACGTCGCCCCGGTACTGCAGGAACAGGGCGAACTTGCCCTGGCCCGGCAAGGGGTGGAGGACATCATTGCGCGCGGTACAGGAGCTGCCGAACAGCGGAGGGTCCGGGACAAAGTCCTGTCCGTGTCGCAAGGCGGAGACCTTGGCTTCGATGCAGTGGTAAAGCACGCAGTTGACGTGACCATGCGCGGCGGGCTGGATCTTTCAAAGGTGGACGAAGCCCCGGAACTGCTGCGCGTCAGGCAGTCCTAGCGGCACGAAGCCGGCAGCACGCGGCTTAGCACACACAGCACAGCCGAACATGGCTTTAGGGAACGTGCGTCCCTGCACAGCCCTGGCGCTAGGGGACTGCGAGGGATTCCATGAGCCAGAGGTGCCAGTCCGGAAACGGGTCCTGGGGGAGTTCGTCTTCGGAGGGGCCGGGATCTTCCGGGACCTCCAAGGCCGCCAAATCAACATCTGCCCTCGGCTCCAGGTCCTCCGGCAGTGCAAAGCACGCAGGTATCTCAAAGCTTTCGGGCACACTGAGGTACGCAGGAACCTCAAAGTACTCAGGAACCTCAAAGTACTCAGGCACCTCAAAGAAGTCAGGCACCTCAAAGAAGTCAGGCACCTCAAAGTACGCGGGCACTTCAAAGTACTCAGGCAGGTTGAAGCACGAAGGCCCATATAAGTCTTGGATCTTCGGATCGGCCCCGGCAGTGGCCCCGGCAGTGGCATTCGGCAGTTCAGAATTCCGAAGTTCGGCATGCCCTTCCGGCCACTTGGGTGGTTCCCAGTCCTGGTGTTCGGTTTTGTAGGTCCGGCCGGTGGGTGAGGTCCAGCCGGGTGGTTCGGTTTTCGTTGCCGGGGTGGGTTTCCAGGCGCTGGTGTGCCGGAGCCTGTGGTGTTTCGGGCAGGGCTGTCCGAGGTTCGATACGCCGGTGGTGCCGCCTTTGTGCCAGGCGAGGAGGTGGTCGGCT